>JAGPFZ010000046.1 GCA_018056245.1 Bacteroidales bacterium | reverse complement strand
TGGGCTCATCAAGAAAGAGAACTGATGGCTCTCTGATAAGTTCCAATGCAATATTAAGTCTTTTTCTTTCTCCTCCGCTTATGACATTTTTAAGAGGCGATCCTACTTTAAGATTCCTTTTTTCCCATAATCCAAGAGTTGAAAGAGTTTGTTCCGTAATTTTTTTAATTTCTTCAGAACTTTTGCTTCCGAAACACTGGCGTGCGGCAAAGTAAAGATTTTCGAAAACTGTCAGCTCATCTATAAGCAGGTCGTACTGAGGAACAAAACCAATCACTCCTTCAATTGCTTGTCGATTTTTATTAATGTCAAACCCGTTAATTTTTACACTTCCAGATGTCGGTTTAAGTATTCCGCTCATAAGATTTATCAGGGTGGTTTTCCCTGATCCGCTAACGCCAAGAATACCTACAAGATTTCCTCCTTGGAGCGAAAAACTTACGTTATTTACAGCCGTTACTCCATCCCTGAACTTATAGGTAAGGTTATCAACCTTGAAGTTGATTTTATATTTAATCTCTTCTGATAAAAAGATAGAATTAATATCGCTGTAAAAAATGGGCTGTGATTGCTGGCTTTTTATTGAGCTTCCATTTGCAAACGTATAGATTCTTCCTGACAGGGCCGGAAGACCATTCAAATAAAGCTGGCCAGTTGAAAAATATTTGAAAAAATAAAGATTTACACTGGGCAGTCTGAGAAAAATTAACAAAGCATCGCCATAGCCAGGTAAAGGTCTTTTCAAGAATTTGTTTTGCCCTTCTCCTGGTTTTATAAAAAGTATTTTGGGATTCACCAGTCCTTCAGGAGAGTTATTCCTTACAAATTGTTCAATTGCAATAACTTCATCACGACTAATTTTAAATACTTCGGTAACTGTAATAATAATATTCATTCTCTGAGGTGTAAACTGGCCGGAAGTATTCAAAAGCTCATACAACCAAACTACTACAACTGCTTTTTGTTGTTGGTTGAGGCTTTTATTTATTTTTTTGCATATTCGGAGTATCTTTACGGAATCGGATACTGTAGGGACGGAGTATTCTTTTGGCGTCATTTTGCCTACGGGTCCGGCAAAAGTATCGAATAATGCCATGTATTTATCAACCGATTCACTTGTAAGCCGTTTAGAAAGAAAATTATAAACGTATTCTCTTTCATCTGAAAGAGTTCCGTAATCCTGCTTTACAATCATAGCAAATAATTCCATCAGGGCTTTCAGGATCTCCTCACTCATTTATTGAGCTGATTTATCTTTTCAAAATATTTTTTTCACTGTTACTTACGCTTACACCTAAATTACTTTGTAATGTTTTTATCTTGTTGCCACCCATTTAATAGATTCTTTTCCGGTATTTGCTGTTCCTTCAATATTATTGCCTTTAATCGTTCCTTTATAAAATGTTTTACCAGCATAAAATGAAATTTCATTACCACTTATTTTACCACCCGTGATTACTTCCTTTTTGTTTTTTGAAATAATCTCTCCCGACACCATCTGGAAATTTTGATTGAAAACAATTTCACCATCAGGCTGTAGTTTCCATCTTCCCTCCACTTTTGCAGGAACGATCCATAGATAAGCAGTATTCCATGCAGACAAATCTTCAACTGTAGCAGTGTCGTCAGGAATCCATTCGCCCATAGTGAACGTGTTAGAAACAATTCTTGTTCCGGGTTTCATGTCGAGTATCCGAGGTCTGAGACGAAGATTGATATCGGGAAGAAGAAACATTGTTACAACTGTTGCCTTTGAAAAATCGTATTCAAAAAGGTCTCCGTTGAAAAATTCAACTTTGTCTTTAACTCCTTCTTTTGCTGCATTTTTATAAGAAAGCTCTACCATGTTGGGGTTATATTCAACACCAATTGCTTTTGCACCTCTTTTTGCAGCCGCAATTACGGTTCTTCCGTCACCTGAACCAAGATCGACCAGTATATCCCCTGGTTTAACGTTTGCAAGATCCAACATTTTTTCAACCAGGCTCTGAGGGGTTGGAACCCATACAACATCCTTGCCCTCCTGACCAACTTCCGGCTGAAATTCTTTGTTGTTACGTTTATTTTCCTGAGAAATGAGTTGAGTTGAAATGAGAAAGAGAGAAATCGCGATGGCCGATAGCCGTTTTAAATAAGAAATATTTTTTTTCATAGTTAATTTAATTTTATTTTGTTTTATTAATAAAGTATTAATCTAATTTTCAAATGGAAATAAATTTTATGATATTTAAAAATTTGTACGTCATACTTTTTATTTGTTTGCCTTTATATTTATCAAGAAGTCAAAAATAACATAATTTATTAAGTAATAAACAACTTAAATTTTAAAATAAAAATTAAAAAATATTAAATTATATTCAGTTTAAAATTTCAAACATATTTTGTATTAACCAATAATCTTACAAAATTTGCATCTCGATTAAAAAATTTAAAAATGAATTTTAAACGCCGTGAGTTTCTTAAACTGGGCGGTATTACTTTAGCAGGTTCTATTATGATTCCACCGTTTTTAAAATCATGTAAAGGGTCAGTACTTTCAGGAAATAGTGAGAGTTACCTGAATCATTTTGAGGTGACGCTGAATCAGCTTCAGGAAGTTATATCTGCCGCAATGGGGAAAGGGGCCGATTATGCAGACCTCTTTTTCGAACATACACTTGAAAATTATGCCAGTCTCGAAGACCGGAAAGTAAATCAGGCCTATTCAAATATCAATTTTGGAGTTGGCATCAGAGTACTTAAAGGAGAACAAACCGGCTATGCTTTTTCTGAGGACCTTAAGCAGGAAGCAATGATTAATGCTGCAAAAACCGCTGCCAATATAGCCGACAGTTCAGGCAAGGTTAATCCTGTAAACGTATCGGAATACATAGCTCCAAATTATTATCCGGTTAAAAAATCGTGGGAGGAAACTTCTGTAAGAGATAAAGTGCCTTATTTACAAAAGATAAATGACCGAATTTTTGAACTCGATAGTCATGTTATTAAAGTGAATGCAACAATAGGCGATACAACATCTTACATACTTTTTTACAATTCTGAAGGAAAACTAACCTGGGATTACCGGCCACTCGTATTTATGTATGTAACATGCATTATGGAGAAAGACGGAAGAATAGAAAATTATACTTCTTCCAGGTCGGCTCGCCAAGGTTCGGAATTTCTTACAGAAGACCTCATTGAAAAACTAGCAACGGAAGCAGTAAATAAAACTCTGATTCTTTTTGATGCTGTAAAACCCAAGGCAGGTGAAATGGAAGTTGTGATGAGTGCAGGTGAATCGGGTATTCTCCTTCATGAAGCGATTGGTCATGCTTTTGAAGCCGACTTTAACAGAAAAAAAACTTCAATATTTTCGGATAAGATGGGACAAAAGGTGGCCGAATCATTCATCAGTATTTATGACGACGGCACTCTTATCGCGAATAGAGGCTCTTTAAATGTTGACGACGAAGGTAACCCCACAGAAAGAACACCGCTTGTCAAAGACGGTATTCTTACAAGCTATTTACATGACAGGATAAGCGCCAATTATTATAAAGTGAAGCCAACAGGTAACGGCCGCAGACAGGATTTCAGAAATGTTCCGATACCAAGAATGAGGTGCACAACAATGGAAAATGGTCCACATACGAAGGAAGAAATTATCGCCAGCGTTAAAAACGGTATTTATGTTGACACTTTCAGCAACGGCCAGGTAAACATCGGCGCCGGTGATTTTACCTTCTTTGTAAAATCGGGCAATCTCATTGAAAATGGTAAATTAACACGTCCTATTAAGGATATCAATATCATTGGAAACGGACCACAAGCTCTTGCCGATATTGTTATGGCCGCAAACGATTCCAAACTATCCGATTCTACTTGGACATGCGGCAAGGACGGACAGGGCGTTCCTGTTTCTATGGGACTGCCAACTGTTAAAATCAGGAAACTTACAGTCGGCGGAATGAATACCTGAATTATTTAAAGGTTTATATTATGAACACAAAAGAAAAATATGCACTTGCTGAAGAAGTTATTGCTTTTGCACTTAAAAATGGAGCACAGCAAGTTTCGGTTGCAATAGAAGATAGTAGAGGTAACGATATAGAAATCCGTAACCGGCAAATCGATCGTCTTACCGAATCTAACAGGAACGGTCTAACCTTAAGGCTCTTCGTTGACAAAAAATATTCTGTCCATTCAACAAACAGACTCAAAAAAGATGAGCTTTTTAAATTCACAGAAGAAGCTATTGCTGCCACCCGATTTCTTGCAGAAGATGAATACCGTTATCTGCCTGAACCCGATCTGTACTACAAAGGTGGTGGATCAGACCTTTATATTTTTGACACTTCCCTTGAATCGATCCAAGCAAAAGAGAAAATTAATCTTGCTTTCCAGATACATGATGAAGCATGGGAGAAAGATGAAAGTATAATTTCTGTAAGTTCTTTTTATTCCGATTCAATAAGTAGCGGAGTAATGGTTACGAGCAATGGTTTTAAAGGTGACATTGCCCGTACCGACATATCTATTTATGCAACCGTATCAGTAAAAGATGAACAAAGCCGACCTTCTGACTACTGGTTCGAAAGCGGGCTCTTTTTTGATAAACTCGAAAAAACAGGCATAGGACAAAAAGCACTCGAAAGAACTCTCAGAAAAAGAGGAGCAAGAAAAATAAAATCCGGAAAGTATCCCATGATACTCGAAAACAGAATTGCAACAAGTCTGCTTAGCCCCATTTTCACTGCACTTAACGGCTATAGCATTTATCAGAAACAATCTTTCCTCGCAGGTAAAGCCGGCAAACAGGTTACTTCTGATATCTTTATGATTGATGACGACCCTACACTTAAATCGGAACCAGGTTCCAGGCTTTTCGATGAGGAAGGACTTGCTGCTGTCAAAAGACCGGTTATTGAGAATGGAATATTGCGAAATTATTATATTGATACATATTATGGCAGGAAACTTGGGATGAAGCCTACATCAGGCAGTACCTCAAATATAATTTTTAAAGGAGGGGATAAAAACCTTACAGCACTGACATCCTCCCTTAAAAAGGGAATACTTGTAACAGGTTTCAACGGCGGAAATTGTAACGGTTCGACAGGTGATTTTTCCTATGGAATAGAAGGTTTTTATGTAGAAGGAGGCAAAATAATCCATCCTGTTAATGAAATGAATATTACAGGTAATATGAATGACCTGTGGTTTAGACTTATTGAAGTGGGTAATGATTTTATGAAAGGGACTTCCGTAAAAATACCATCTTTGTTGATAGACGCTGTCGACTTCAGCGGAATGTAATAAAAGGCAAGTTGCAAACCCAACAAACTCTGTTTTTGTTTTAATATTTATTTTATATAACAATATAATATGAATCACAAAATTTTTTTATTGCCACTGTTATTGCTTCTTTCCTGTACAGGGAAACAAGTTACATCGGAAAAATCAACCTCTAAAGTGACATCTTTCAACCCTGAAAAAAGAATAGTCACCGTTTACACCACGGCAAGGGATACAAACCTGAGGATTACTATGACAGGCACTTTGAGTTTTAAGAAGCTTGAAACTACTTCTGAAAGACAGATCTATATTTTTCTGGATCCTTCAAAAACCGATCAGACACTTATTGGTATCGGGGGCGCACTTACTGACGCAGCAGCAGAAACATTTTCTAAACTGCCACCCGATAAACAGGAAGAGATTTTACAGGCATATTATAGTGTTGATAAAGGGATAGGATATACACTTGCAAGAACGAATATCAATAGCTGCGATTTTTCGAGCGCCAGTTATACATATATAGATGAGGGTGATAAGGAGCTTAAGACATTCGATATAAAACCTGACAGGCAATTTAAGATTCCACTTATTAAAAGAGCATTGAATGCTACAGGCGGGCATCTAACTCTTTTTGCAAGTCCTTGGAGCCCTCCGGCTTTTATGAAAGACAATAATGATATGCTTCACGGCGGTAAGCTTAAACCGGAATATTATGGATCATGGGCTCTTTATTTTACGAAATTTATTAAAAGCTATGCAAACGAAGGCATACCTGTATGGGGCATAACCATCCAGAACGAACCAATGGCAACACAGACGTGGGAATCGTGTATTTATTTTGCAGAGGATGAAAGAGACTTCCTGAAAAACTACCTTGGCCCCACTATGAAGAATGAAGGACTTAAAGATGTCAAAATAATGGTATGGGATCACAACCGTGACCTTATTATTCAAAGAGCTCAAACAATATTTAATGATCCTGAAGCAGCAAAATATGCATGGGGAACCGCATTTCACTGGTATGAGGACTGGTCGGGAGGGGAACAGATGTATCAGAATGTTGAATACGTTCACCGTTTCTGGCCCGATAAGCACTTATTATTCACCGAGGGAACTCCTGCAAGTTTTAATCCCGAAAGATATAATTCATGGAGCCTTGGCGAAGAGTATGGAAAATCAATGATTCACGATTTCAATTCAGGTACCGAAGGATGGACTGACTGGAATATACTGCTCGATGAGCAGGGCGGGCCGAACCATGTGGGTAATTATTGCTTTGCGCCGATTCATGCCAATACAAGGACAGGAGAACTTATATATACTAATTCATACTATTATATCGGCCATTTTTCTAAGTTCATAAGACCCGGAGCAAGAAGAATTCTTTCAGCATCGAGCCGGAGTATGCTTCTGACAACCGCATTTATGAACGATGACGGCAAAATTGCCGTTATAGTAATGAATCCGACCGACAGGAAAGCAGTTTATAACATGTGTGTAGATTCTTATTACACTGAACTGGAAACCCTGCCCCATTCTATTCAGACACTGGTTTTCTGATGCAAAGCGAGACTGTCTCATAAGAGACTGTCTCAGAAAAAGATATTAATAAGTAACGTACGACGACCCGCATTCAACAAAATGCACTGGTATATCTTTTATAAAGCTTCTTAACCATTCTGCGGCATACTCCATTCCTCCCTCCTCCGAAGGTATATGCCCAAGGAAAATAATTGCCTTTTTCTTGCCCTGAAGCACCGCATCGCGAACGTATTCGTAAGTCTCCCATTGAGACACTTCGCCTGCAATCACAACGTCGGTTTCAGGCTCCCTTAGCATGGCAAAATGTACAGCACTGCCAGGCGCACCTGCCGAGAAAGTAATATTCGATACTTTCATGGCCGGATTGCCAATAACCTGCAAAGCATTTTGAGGGAATACCTTTTTTAGATGCTTAACAAGCCCATCGAGGGTTGTTTCCGGTACAATAAACCTATTGTCGGTTCCGCTTACAAGATATTTATCTAACTGAAGTTTTCTGGCCATCCCAAAGTCGATGCCGTCGGGTTTCATACTGTGAATGTAGTCGTGGAATCTCCAGATAACAAGCTTATGGCAATCAATGCATCTTTTCTTTGCGAGAAAAACAGAATCATCTTTAAACTGCGCTGTTTCATCACGATGATTATAAAAAACCGGTTCATGAGTGATAATCAGATTGCAACCTAATTCCACAGCTTTTTTAAGTACATCCATTGTGGCAAACATACAGGTAACTATTCCGGTTACCTCAGTTTGAGGATCACCTGCTTTAAAAACATCAACAGTATTTGGGATAGGTTTACTGCCGGTTTGCTTAATTATGCTCTCGACAATAGAAGCTGCAGTGGCCTTGTCTGATTTCTGTCCTGAGGCAATCGGTACAGCCTGCAGAAAAGCAATAAAGAAAAAAATAACTATTCTGAGTTTCATGTTCAAAAAATTTAATTAGCTTTCTAAATGATAAAAACTGTACTTTCAAATTTATGAAAACAATTCATATAAAAAGCAATCGGAGATATTTATTAAAATAAATAGGAGTTTAAAAGTCATACGTTATGATTAAGAAATGTTTTTTGCTCTTTATGTTAACCGGCACAATGATGTTAACATGCTTTTCACAGGGAGATTCTGGAAATACGGCAGTCGTTTTACGAAAATATAACAGCTCTCTGTCGGGTGAAAATATCTTTTTATTTAAGCCGGAGAATGATATGAAGGAAGTACAATTAGTCATAGACACCTTGTTTGCGAGGCAGTCAGACCGCAGAAGTGAATTCAATCTGAACAGGTATGCTCTTATGTTCATGCCAGGTGAATATAAGCTCGATGTAAAAGTTGATTACTATATGCAGGTTCTGGGACTTGGTACTTCACCCAAAGATGTTGTAATACATGGTGCTGTAAGGTCGAATACAACACATGGAAACAGCGTTCTCACAAATTTCTGGCGTTCGGTTGAAAATTTAACCGTAATACCTGAAAAGGATTCAACTATGGTGTGGGGAGTCTCACAAGCCGCACCCTTGAGGAGAATCTATGTAAAAGGAAACTTACAGTTATTCGATAAGGGTTATGCAAGCGGGGGCTTCCTTGCCGACTCTAAAATTGACGGGAAAATAACATCTGGTCCCCAGCAACAATGGTTCACACGAAATAGTGAGTTCAAAAAATGGGAGGGAGGAGTATGGAATATGATGTTTGTAGGCGTACCACAAGCTCCTGAGGAAAAATGGCCGGAAAATCCATATACCGTAATCAATACTGCGCCGGTTATCAGAGAAAAGCCATGGCTTTCGCACGATTCGAAAGGCTTTTTTGTAAACCTGCCTGCGCTGAAATATAATTCATCAGGATGTTCATGGTCAAATGGCGAAAAAGAAAGGAAAATAATCAGACTTAATAAATTCTATGTTGCTAAACCTGGTGCAGATAATTCCTCCACAATCAATAAAGCTCTTTTGAAGGGGAATCATATATTGTTTACACCCGGAATATATTATCTGGATGAATGCCTGAAGGTTTCCAGACCGGGTACTATTATTATGGGTACAGGAATGGCCACATTAATACCTGAAAAGGGCAATACTGTTATGGAATTGTCGGATGTGGACGGGATTGTTGTATGCGGTCTCACCTTTGATGCCGGTCCGGTATATTCCAAAGAGCTCTTCGTAGCAGGCCCTGCAAAATCAGATAAAAGGCATACCTCAAATCCAATATCACTTCATGATTTGTTCTTCAGGGTAGGAGGTCATGCCGAAGGCTCAGCAGGAGCATGCCTTGTAGTGAATAGTAATGATGTAATTATCGACCATGTATGGCTCTGGAGAGCGGACCATGGAAACGGAGTCGGCTGGTATAAAAACAAATGTGCAAACGGACTTATTGTTAACGGCGATTATGTAACTGTTTATGGTCTGTTTAATGAACATTTTCAGGAATATCAGACATTGTGGAACGGCGAAAACGGAAGAGTATATTTTTACCAGAGTGAAATGCCATACGACCCTCCTTCCGTCGATGAATGGAAGCATAACGGCACTTACGGATATGCTTCATATAAGGTGGCAGACCATGTAAAAAGCCATGAGGCATGGGGACTGGGTATATACAATGTTTTTTACGACGCCCCTATAATAGTTGATATGGCAATTGAAACTCCACCTGAAATAGAGAATTATATTCATAATAAAATTATCTACTGGCTTAACGGAAATAAGGAAAGCGTTGTCAAAAGTATAATCAACGGCAAGGGAGGACAAATTGATGTAAAAAACAGGAAAGCGGCAATGAAATAATTTACATTCATTGCCAGGCATTTCTATAATAATAGTTTGCCGGGCTATTTATTATTCCTTTATAGCACCAGGACCGCCGACAACAGGTATTTTTATTGATGTGCCGTCGAGGTCAACGGTAAGCTTCGTTCCCGGGTCGGGCCATAAGGTAAATTCCCTGTCAGTTGAAAATATCATAAGACCTATTTGTTTTCCGGCAGGGATAATCTGGTCGTCGGGTTCAAGTTCGAAAGTCATCTCGTAAAACTGGCCCGGAACAAGCGGTTTACTTTCGGTTAACGACTTATAATTCTGGAGGTCGGCCCAGCCCCGTGTGATGATATTATCGGTTAATTTCGCACTTCTCGAATTATTCCACGGCAGAATAATCAGCCAAACGGACAGGTTTACTGCAGGCTTACTGCTTGCCGCTCTGATTTTTATTTCAGGCACTCCCGAGATATGTAAAGGTTCTTTAATCGGTTTTGTAACATACAGGAGCCTGTTGTCGGCCCATTCTGCCTGTGCAAGTGTGCTGCCGCTAAAAGAAAAATTGTCAGTAAACGTTTCACTGCCCTGACCTGAATGTTTTTCAGTCACAAGTCCTCCTGTTTTTATACCTCCTGAAGTAAGGAAAAATTCCACAGGTTTTGCATCTGGATTGGGATAATCTGGATAAGGTGTTGGTTTTAGCCTGTCGTCATTCTCCCGTACAATCCAGGCCCGCGGTTCGTTTTCAACTCCATTCGGAACGCCCCAGAGATACTTTGTAAACCATTTGTTCATCATCTGAAACGGTGGCTCACCACCATGGCCTCCCTGATGATAATAAATCTGAAGCGGGACTCCAGTTTGTTTAAGCACTTTGATAAACCTATAGCTATGTTCAGGAACGACATTCCAGTCGTTAAATGCGTGCGACATAAGTACTGCGGCTTTAAAGGAATTCATATAATTCATAAGGTCGCGTTCTGCCCAGAAGTCGTTATAATCGCCTGTTATCCGGTCTATACCATGCGCTATTATACCGTCTCTGTAAACAGAGTCGCACCATTTGCATCGCTCGGGATTAGAATGAATAAATTCATAGAGAACATCTGCATCTTCGCCCAGATAACCGCCAGGGCTTCTTACAAGGCCGTTTGAACGGTAGTAATGATAATACGATGTGTTTGGAGCTACGGGGATTATCGCCTCGAGTCCCTCCACTCCTGTTGTTGCGGCCGCAAACGCAAGGGTGCCGTTATAAGATGTTCCTGTCATTCCAACTTTGCCGGTAGTCCAGTAGGCTTTTACTTCCTCATTACCGTCAGGTGTTGTATAGCCTTTTGCTCTGCCGTTAAGCCAGTCAATGACGGCTTTAGGTGCCAGAGCCTCTATTCTTGTACCCACTGTCGGGCATCCCTGCGAAAGGCCGGTACCCGGGGCCGAGGAATGTATCACAATAAAGCCATAAGGCACCCATGTAGCTGTAAGCGATGTTGAAATAACCGGCCGCTTTATCCTTCTTTCCACCAGAGGCATGTGATTTCGGGGAGGAGGTACAGTGTTCAACTCATGCCTCACATTCCAGAAATATTGTTTCTCGGTGCTGCCTGTTCCGGCATAGTACGGGCTCGACTCATAAATAACCGGCAATTTGATACTGTCGGTTTCTGTTTGTTTTGGACGGGTAACATCAACATGCATCCTGTCAAGCTGGCCGTCTCCGTCGGAATCGAATTCAGTCTCAACCCACAGGTCATGCTGTATCCACTCTTTAGGATTTTCAAATTCGGGAATTTTCTGCGCTTCACCGTTAACTATAACAGGCACAACAACTTTAGAGCCATGCGATTGAACACGAGGCCTAGAGTCTTGTGCAGGTGACAGAATATCTGCCTGGCACAAGAATAATACGAAAACAATATTTATAATGGATAATACCGATTTCTTCATTTCAGGCAATCAGTTTTGAGTAATAATCCTGGTTTTTACAGGTTTGAACCCTTCGCAAGTTACTTCAACGCTGATTTCTCCTTTCGTTTTAGTTGAGCCTACGATTATCATGGCTTTGCCGCTGAATAATTCGAATGTGGTCGACTTGAATGAATCCAGGCCTCTTGGATTGCCGTTATCGACGCCTGCAAACTTTCCTGCGCCCAATACTTTTATTTCAAATTTATTATTTGCTGAAGGGCAAAGGTTTCCATCTTTATCAAGAGCTTCGACAAGTATAAATGAAAGGTCGCAGCCATCGGCTTTTATTGTGGTCCTGTCGGGTGTAAGCCTTAGCTGATATATACTGCCGGCAGTTTTGACAACCGCCTCACCTATTTTTTCACCTTCTTTATAAGCAATAGCTTTAAGCTCTCCAGGCTCATAGATTACGTCTTTCCACATAAGTCTGAAGCGTTCGACGGAATTTTCCGACCTGGGTTTTTTGCACATTTTCCCGAGAGACTTACCGTTTAAGAATAGTTCGGCACAGTCGCCATTTGTATAAACGAATACTGGCACTTGTTGCCCCTTCATATTTTCCCAGTTCCAGTGCGGTAGGATATGCACGGTATTGACATCCTGTCGCCAGTAGCTTTTGTAGAGATAATATCTGTCTTTAGGTATTCCGGCAAGGTCAACAATGCCGAAATAACTGCTTCTCGAAGCATCGGCGTTTGTAAGCCCGTTCATTCTTGCCCACATATTGCTGTAGGGTGTTGGCTCACCAAGATAATCGAAGCCCGTCCATACAAATTCTCCGGCAATATAAGGTTCTTCCTGTTGCCACATGAAATCATCGTCGGGTATTTCTGCCCATTGTGGAGCGTTGAGGTCGTATGAGCTTACCTGCATTGATTTTGTAAAGTCAGTCTTTTTTTCAGGAAGCGGTAGCTCATAAA
>JAGPFZ010000096.1 GCA_018056245.1 Bacteroidales bacterium | reverse complement strand
GACTTTTATAAACAGCCGGAAAAAACTTAGGCGTTGTCTTTACAAAAATATATGATGAAAGGAGCGGTTTCTCTACAATCTTTTTCCTGTCGCTCCAGTATCTGAGTGTTTTCTGAAGAGGAAGGAATGTCTCTATGCCTGTTTCGGAAAGTCGCTTATATACCTGTTTTTCTGCCCTCGATTTTGTATAAACGGCATACCACTTCTCATTTTGATTAACAGAAAAAATTTTTGTTTCACTCAATAGCGCAGGTTTATTGTTATTGTTATTTGCCGACATCTTCCTTCGTAATCTTTAATGCAAAAATATAAATATTGATCGGTGAATAATTAAATTTTAAAATTCTGTTGCTTTTTTATAAATCCATAAATTTATTACTCATTCAATACAATAAAGCATAATCTTTGATTATATTGTATTTTTATAAATAGTTTTGTTGACAAAGATGGATTATTTAAGCCGGCTTAATTTGGAAGAACGTCTGATGTTAATGTTATGTAAAGGGCCAGCCTCCAAAATAGATGTCCTTTCAATTCAGGATATGATGAAAAGCCGGGTGGACTGGGACAAATTAATAAATATTTCAAATAATCATGGCGTGATTGCCCTTGTCCGATATAATCTTGATAAAATCGGCCTGATTAATCAAATCCCTGAATATCATAAAGATATTCTATATAAATCGTATCTAAAAAATCTCAGAAGAAACACTCTGATATTCAATCTGCTCGACAAAGTTTTCGATATTGCGGAAGCCGAAAAAATAAAAGTTTACCTTCTCAAAGGGCTTGCTCTCGAAAGTACCGTATATGGAAACATGGGTTTGCGTCAGATGAATGATCTGGATATTCTTGTTAAAAAGAACGATGCAATAAGATTGCGAAAAAAGTTATTGAGCAACGGGTTTAGCTCTCAGCCAATAATATCTCCACTACATGAAAAAATTTTACCAGGCTACGGTAAACACCTTCCTGAAATGTACAGAGACGGTTTTTCCGTTGAAATTCATTTTAATCTTTTCGACCGGAATGGAGAAAGATTAACTGAACTCTTTTTCGAAAAACAGTGGAAATACATATTTGATCAAATTCCTTCCACAAAATATTCTGTTCCTCACCCGCTTCTGATGTTCATTTATCTTGTCAGGCATCTCGACTGGCATGAAAAAACCGGTCATTCACAAGTCAGGCTTTACACCGATTTATTTTTTCTGCTGTCTTATTATCCTAAAGAAATATTATGTGAAGAACTATGGGATATTTCCAGTGAAGCTGGTATAGAAAAAGCACTCAATGAAAAATTGTTTATTCTTAAAATCTTCTGGAATATAGAACTACCTGTGATTTATGAAAATCATATTTCAAGCTCTGTTGACGAGGAAAAAACAATAAACAATTTCATTATGTTTTTATGTTCCCCACGGAATAACATACCCCGGCAACATAAACAAAATTTATTACAACCGCTTAAGGAGATACACTCTCTCAAGGATAAAATCTACTTTATCGCTGGATATCTTTTCCCTTCACTGACATTTATGAAATACAGATATAAAACGTCCTCTGCTCTTAAAGCGATATTTTACTATCCTGTAAGATGGGCAAAGCTTTTGAATCTAATAATTCATGGCAAACTCTGATATGATTGATTTATACAAATAATTCAATATCAGGTATTTATAATATTAATTGTATTTTTTAAAAATTCTTCTTAATTTAGTTAGCTATAAAAAGATGCCGTCCAAATATTTGCTGACATGAAAAGGGTAATTTCGATTTTTTTATTTCTGTTAATAGTTTCATTCATTGTTGAAGCTCAGGTTCCTCGCATCAAAAGGAAAGCACCCTCAGCTTCAGACGTCGAGCTATGGAAACTACGTCGTTATGAATTTATTGCAGGGTCTGGCACGACTCATTTTTTTGGAGATATAGGAGGTTTCTCTATTGGAGAGAATTCACTTGGTTTAAAAGATATCTCGCTCAGGCATACCCGTTATAATTTTACAGCCGGAATGAAATACAGAATAGCAGGCAGCTTTGGCATCAAATTTAATCTTACAGGTGGTTCTTTTCATTCTACCGATGTCCGCGGTTCCAATGAAACAAGAGGGTTAAAATCTTCAACTACGTTCATTGAACCTATGCTAACAGGTGAATATTATTTTATCAGATCAAAAGGAGAATCGAGTTTTTCATTTCTGAAAGGCAAAAGAGTCGTCTCATTTCCCATTTTATCCACCCTTACCGTTTATGGTTTCACCGGCATTGGAGGTCTGGCTTACAGTGTCAACTTAAAAGCCCCCGCAACGTTTACGGGAACTACAGATAAAGGAGGATTCACACCGGTAATTCCTGTTGGAGCAGGAGCTTCCATGTCATACTCCGGAAGAATGAATTTTGGGGTCGAACTGGGCAGAAGATTTACCTTCTCTGATTACATTGACGGATATACATCGCAATTTTCAAAGAAAAATGATACATACTATATGCTTACTTTCTTCCTTTCCGTAAAATTACCCACCTCTCCCCGAGGATTGCCGTCGTTCAGAAATATTCTTCTCTGATAAAGGAATATTTTGCCTTTGTGACTTCTTTTTTATTAATACTAAAAAATACATATCTTTGCCCGGTAATTAAAATCATAAAGCCATGGCTGAAAAGACAAGATATTCAGACGAGGAACTCGAGGAGTTCAGGCAGATCATCCTCGAAAAACTGGAAAAAGCCAGGAAAGATTATGAAATACTCAAATCGAGTATCACACACGAAGAGAGTAACGACACAATGGACACTTCTCCAACTTTCAAAGTGCTGGAAGAGGGAGCCACAACACTTTCTAAAGAG
>JAGPFZ010000014.1 GCA_018056245.1 Bacteroidales bacterium | reverse complement strand
ATGGCTGGCCGTTTATTGCATAGTTCACTCCTTCCATAGTGGAATAGATATAAGTTTTTGTCTCGGAAGCAAACATCTTGACAGCATCGAAATCATAGTCGCATGTTGTTTTTGCGTTTACGTCAAAGCGTACCACTGTCTCGTCATGATAAAATGGATCTTCATTGAGTTTAATTCTTATTAGAGGGATGGCCGTTTGTCCTTTATAACGTGCATGAATGTTATCGTGTGTTCTTGATTCGGCCGGAATGGTAATTGAATTACCAGTACTGTAAGTCTTTATGAAAAACCCCTGCATTGGAGGTATTATTCCTGTAACATCCGAAGGGTTGCCTACACCTCCGATATAAGAACATTGCTCATTATTCCTGGTAAAATATAATCCCTTACTGGTGTTTGCTGGATATGGATTATATACTTCGTTCACTATGTCATCCCAGTTAAGCCCTGAGGAATAAGGATTACCGAGAAGGTTGAATCCGTGCATGGAAGGAATTTCGGTGTATTCAAGCGGGATTGTAATGCCAGATGTATTTGGAGTTCCGCTGAAAACAAACGTGTTATCCTTATCATCCCAGAAGTTATAACCTTTGCCTGGAATAAGTGTGTTAAAAGTTGGTCCATCAGAGAGGCCTGTCGAATAAACATAACCGTCGAAGGCCACCCATCCCTGCAAAAGGGAAAGAAAAGGCTTGCTCTCCACATATTGAGCAAGGTCCCAAGTGACCGTAGTGAATATCTCTGTTGAGAGAGAGGTTACCGGGCTTGAAATATAATGCCATTTATAATCATCGAGGGCTTCACTGCCACCTCCTGAAAGGTATAATTCGTATTCTGCATCGTTGCCCGAGTACGAGTCAAGGATAAGTGATGCAATCCCTGTTTCGTCCGATTCGAGCCTGAATGTGCCGTTGTTGGTAATATCATTTATAGTACCTTTGGCGCCCGGTGAAAAAATAGTTGAACCATTATTCAATAGTTTAGGCACCGTAAGAAATCCGTCGGAATCAATTGTCAGGTTACCCCCTGTTTCAGTTTCAAGGTAGCCTAATGTTATTTCCGAAGAAATTACCGGATCGTGAGTAACGTCGGGAACCACAGTGTTTGAACTGCTGCCCGGTAATAAGCCGGCTTCCCAGTTGCCCGATACACTCCATACAGTTTCCTCTCCGCTTATACCTCCTTTCCAGCGACTGTACAATATTTCGTAAGCTCCTATGTCAACCGGTCCTATTCTTGTATTACCGGCATAGTCTGTAGCTGGGGCTCCTGAGGAAGTACCCTTGTCGCGGCATGGGGAGACAAACGCAAGCGACAAATTGATTGTGCCTGAAGGACCGGGATTTATGAAATTTGGACCATCTGAGGCGGTGTTGTCCGAATTCAGCCCGATGCAATTGGTATAGCCTGAAGTATAACCCTGTATGGCACAGTTGACAAATATCGAAGCACTCTTTGAAATTTTACCGAAATATTTTATTGAGGCACTTTCATCGGCTCCCCAGACAATGGAGTTTTTTATTACGACAGGAGAAACAGGATTAATATTATAATTAAATGTAATTGCTTTTCCGGCAGAGTTAGTGTTATTTGATGCAAAAGTGGAATTAACAACCACAAGGTTATCTGCATTTCCAAAATAACCTCCGCCGCCATTTGAGTTTGCAGTATTACTGTAAAAGATACAATTTTCAATTAATGCCGCCGAACCCCAGGTAAAGATCCCGCCTCCGTCAACAGTTGCCCAATTGGAATAAAAATAGCATTTTGAAATTGAAGGGCTTGCATATAATACGCTGATACCTCCTCCTCTTGGGGATTTGTTACTTCTGAAAATGCTCGATTTAACTACAATATTACTTGAAGTTATGTATAGTCCGCCACCATAAGTTGCGTCATAGCCTTTTTCAATAATACAGTTCTCGATTGTCGAAGTACTGCCTGAAGAGCTGTAAACGATATGCCCCCAGCTCGTTCCGGATGCTGTAAATGTAATTGGGCTGCCCGAAGTTCCTGCTGCTAATAATACACCTGTCCCTGAGATTGTAAGTGAGTTGCCCGAGCCGAACCTTAGAACCGCTCCAGGTGAAATTGTAAAAGTACCGTCGCTCACTTCAAGATTTCCGCAATATTTGTCGCCTGAAAGTGTCCATGGTGTGGTTATCGTGCCACTGTATGGATTGCCACTTGTGCCGTCGCCATTCTGAGGCTGGGAAAAAAGTCCTGCCGGTATTATCCAAAGGGAAAAAAAATATATAATCCTTTTCATAATATCCTGTGGTTTATTTCTACAAGACTTATTATACGGGCAATGAGTTGCATACTGTAATAACTGTTTCAGCAAATTCATTGAACACAAATATAATTAAAAGATTGAATTAAAAAATATAAAGACCTTTATTTATTATAAATAACTTAAGGTTTAATGATTTTTTGATTGGATTATTTATTTTTCTGAATAATTTTATCTGCTTCAGAAAACAATAATAAAAAAGATGAAAATAATATCTGTTGTGGGTGCACGGCCAAACTTTATGAAGATAGCTCCATTCATAAGAGCTGTAGGGAAGTACAATTCCGATAATCGTTCCGATGCAATCGAACATCTGCTTGTCCATACCGGCCAGCATTATGATGATAATATGTCGGACTATTTTTTCAAAGACCTTGAAATACCTGAGCCCTGCTATAATCTCGAAGTAGGTTCCGGTTCCCATGCCGAACAGGTTGGCAACACAATGATAAAGTTCGAAAGAGTTATCGAAAAAGAAAAACCCGACTGGGTTGTGGTGGTCGGCGATGTCAATGCAACGCTTGCCTGCTCGGTTACTGCAAAGAAAGAACAGATAAAATGCTGCCATATAGAGGCAGGCTTAAGGTCGGGCGACATGACAATGCCGGAGGAGATAAACAGGATCGTCACAGACAGGCTATGCGACCTTCTTTTGACACCGGATGTTTTTTCGACCGAAAACCTCAGGAAAGAAGGAACACCTGAGAACAGAATCAGATTTGCAGGGAATATTATGGCCGATACTCTCGATTTCAATCTTTCAAAAGCTTCACAACTGAACCTGGAAACAATTATAAATGATAATCTTTTATTTCCCGGACATGAATATCGTAGGCAACTACTTGCCGGTAATTATGCAGTCGTTACTTTACACCGGCCCTCGAATGTTGACCGGAAAGAAGTATTGAGTTCTCTTGTACAACTTATTTCCGGTGAAATCGCCAGGGTTATTCCTGTTTTATGGCCTGTTCATCCACGAACATATAAACAGCTTGAACTGGCAGGGCTTCTCGAAATGCTTGCAGGAAATCAAAATATAATGTTATTGAAGCCCCTTGGATACAATGAGATGCTTAAGCTCAATCTTGATTCGAAAATTATGCTCACCGACAGCGGTGGACTTCAGGAGGAATGTACGATGATTGGGACTCCATGTCTTACTTTACGCTCCACTACCGAAAGGCCTATCACCTTAAGAGAAAACGGAGGCACGTGCGTACTGACCGGCAACGACATCGAAGTAATACGGAGCGAATTCTTTAATTCTCTCAGTGAAGGTAAAAAACCTTTCCGTCCCGAGTTGTGGGACGGCAACACAGCCGACAGATGCCTTAGGGCGATAATTGAAGTGGGGTGACGAAGAAAGGGTTTTTTTCTTGGTTTTACCTTCTTTATATAAAAATGTTATTCCTCTGAATACGTGCCATTTGGTAAATTTGATAAAATAAAATAGATATTATCCCTTTTGTCTCATGAACTCACCCCCGGCCTCTCTCTAATCTTCATGAACTCACCCCCGGCCTCTCTCTCTAATCTTCATGAACTCACCCCCCTGCCCCCTCTCTAATACTTAGAGAGGGGGAGTAGGGCAGTGAATATCAATTAATTTAATTTTATAACTATTAAAAGTAAAATAGTTTATATTTCTGGATTATATTATTTTTACGGTAAACAGTTTAAAATGGATAGAGGTAAATATCTTGATTTTAAAGTTATCAGGAAACATGCAAGGGAATTAAGAAAGGAGATGACAGAATCAGAGTTGATTTTATGGAAATATTTAAGAAATCGAAAGCTTTCAGGCTATAAATTTCTTCGGCAACATCCAATTCCATATAAAGCTGATTATAAAGGTATAAATTACTTCATAGCTGATTTTTACTGTGATGAAAAAAAGGTAGTAATTGAACTCGATGGGCAAATACATGATGAAAGAAAAGAATATGATATATTCAGAGACAAAGAATTAAAAGAAAAAGGATTACATATATTAAGAATTCGTAATGAAGAATTAACAGACATAAAGAGTGCTCTGGAGAGAATTAAAGATTTTTTAAATTCCGTCAGCTAATTAACATTTATTAGCTATTTCTCCCTCTTTCCGCCAGTTGGCGGAGAGAGAGCCTGTCCCGATATCGGGGACAAGCTCTCCTTAGCAAAGCTCGGGTTTCGCCCTCTCTACGGCGTAGAGAGGGGGATTGAAGGGGGTGAGTTCATGTTATCTTAAGCTACGTTTTAAAACTTCCAAATTTTGTCGGACAATACTAATATTATTTATATTATATACTAAATGACATTTATAACATATTGATGTAACATATTGGAGACATTTGTTACTAAGTGGCATTATCTCCGAAAATACTAATGTTTTGCGTATCCCTTAAGCTATTTATGTTGTTCCCCTGACGGGAAACACTTCCTGCTTCCCATGCAACTTTCCCTTACAAATTATTGTCATCCTTATTTGGAAATTCAATTTATCGAGTAAATTTGTTACTCACTAACTTTACCTGATGATAGGAAGCCTGATAACCTCTCAGACAAGGATTAAACTGCTTAAGAAATTTTTTCTTAACAGCAATACCTGCGCTCATCTGCGCGGACTGGAGGCTGAGTTCGGGGAATCGTCCAATGCCATACGGGTGGAACTGAACAGACTCGAAGAAGCAAGATTACTGACCTCGGAACGCGAAGGCAACCGGAAACTGTACCGGGCAAACTGCAACCACCCGCTCTTCGGTGATATACATAACATCATTCTTAAAGAAACCGGCATAGATAAAATAATAGATAATGTAACCCACCGGATGGGTAACCTTATTTCGGTTTACCTGACCGGCGATTTTGCTCAGGGCCGCGACAGTAACATCATCGAGCTCATTATTGTGGGTGATAATATTGACCTCGAATATCTCGGACGAAAAATTGCACAGGCTGAGGACATGGTTGGACGCAAGGTTGAATTTGTGCTTGTTGCCCCTGAGGACGAGGTAAAATATATTAAAGGATTTAAACCGGCAGAACTGCTGACGTTGTGGGAAGCGGAGTGAAGAGGCAAGGGAACGAAGGTATTTCATATAAAAAAAGATAAAAAAGGGGAAAATAATTATATTATAACAACGGGAGAAGGTTTAAAAAGTAAATAAATTTGAAGATTATAGCAGAGCAGGCAATGCGCCTGTAATGCATTGAATATAAATATAATAAATGCCTTGTTAGTACATCTGATCCATGTGACTGACGGGGCGGGAGCATGCCCGGCCATTACGGCCGGGAGGATAAAAGATAAAAGATAAAAGGAAAAAGATAAAAGGGAAGAGACAAAAACAACAACTTTTTCACAACACTTTTGTCTTGTGGATTTTGTCTTTTATCTTAATCAAACTTCGGTAGAAAAATGATAAATAATCTATTGGTTACATAGAGATAATTATCAGCTCCTTGCTCTTCCAATTCCCGGTGCTCGGCTTCGCTTCGTGCCCTCTGAGCCCCGTGCTCTGAGCCCCATGCTCTGTGCCCTGAGCCCTGAGCTTCTTATTAATGGTCCGAATAACGAATATCGAACAAGGAATGATGAATAACGAAAAATTCGGATGTACAGATCTCAGAAATTTGAATGATTAATTTTTATTAATGAACACAAAAACAATTTATATATTTAAATAACTTTTTCCTTTTTCCTTTTTCCTTTTTACTTTATAATACAATGAACCACAAACCTCTCCCCATCTTCTTAGTTATGTTTCTGGCAGTATCCTGCACTACCACCAGAAATCTTACCTACCTGGGCAACCTGCCCGAGACGCCCGAAGTCCAGTATTTCCCCTATGAATTACAGGATTACAGGGTGCAATACAGGGATATTCTCTATATTGACATCAAAATCCTGAATCCTGACGGAAAACTGGAAAACCTGTTGCAAGCCGGAACTGTTTACAGCCAGACGTATATAGCAAGTGAAGCAAACCAGTACCTTGTCGGCTACAATGTTGATAAAGAGGGGAACATTCTTTTGCCTGTGATAGGGAAAATCCAGGTCGAGGGAAAGACACTGCCTGAAATCAGAATGTTTGTACAGAGGAATGTTGATTCTATTTATAACTATGCTTATGTGGATGTCAAGCTTTTGAGCTTCAAATATACGGTGCTCGGCGAAGCAAGAAATCCCGGGAGTTTCATAAATTACAATGACTATCTTACTGTTTTCGAGGCGATAGGCAGAGCAGGTGGTGCAGGTGATTACGGACGGCGCGACAGGGTGCTCGTTATAAGAACTACCCCCGAAGGTTCGAAAACATTCAGGGTAAATCTGAAGGATAAAAGCATACTTTCAACCGAGGCATATTATATAATGCCGAATGACGTGATAATAATAGAACCCGAGAAACATAAGATATTCAATATGAACCTGCCGACTTTCTCATTCATACTGACATCCGTTACAAGCGCCATTACGACAACACTTTTGCTCATAAATTATTTCAAGTAAATAATGTTTCATAATATAACACATCCACATCCGAAACCTGAAACTCATGAATAATTTACACAATTCTGAAACATCACACCTTACACGCGAACAGGACGATGAACCTGACTTTCAACGTTATTTCGGACTGTTCCTCAGCAACTGGTACTGGTTTGTAGCGGCACTCTTCATTGCATTGATGCTGGCTTACGGAATAAATACTTATTCCGAAAAAATATACACTGTTTCATCTTCCTTACTTATTAAAGAAGACAGAGGAAGCGAACTTACAGGAATCGAACAGATTATTCCTGGAGGGGACATTTTCAGAAGCCAGCAGAATCTTAAGAATGAGATAGGCATATTGAAATCTTTCAGTCTTAACTACAGGGTGATGAAAGAACTTCCGGAGTTTCAGGTTACAGTTGTTGCGGTCGGCCGGCGGGGTGTTGCTCATCACAGGCATTATAAATCTGAGCCGTTTCGAATCGTTTTTGACACCATCTCTGAACAAAGACCCGGAGTTCAGATTAGTCTGAGAATAATTTCGGATGATAAATTTACACTCGATATTGACGGCACACACCTTGGTAAGGAGGAATATTCGTTTGGGGAGAAGATAAACGAGGCAGGTTTCGATTTTACGGTTATAAAGAGAGAAACAGCCGGTTTCGAATATAATCCCGAACTGTCGAACAGATATATAATATGGTTCAACAGGCCTGAGACACTTGCTAATGTTTATCGTAGCAAACTAAGTGTCGAGCCGATTGATGAGGATGCAACGCTCGTCACATTGAGGGTATCGGGTGTGTCGCCTGCACAGGAAGCCGATTACCTGAACAAACTCATGGGGCTTTACATAAGGCAGGGGCTCGAATATAAGAATCAGACAGCCGAAAAAACAATAGAATTCATTGATAAACAGCTTCAAACGATTTCCGATTCATTGAAAGTTGCCGAAGACAAACTCGAGAATTTCAGGTACGAAAACCGGCTTATTGATTTGAGCGCCGAAGGGACGGCAATAAAGACGAAGCTCGAGCGATATTCCCAGGAAAAGGTGTCTGCAATGATGCAAAAGCAATATTACGAGTATCTCGACGAATACATCAGAACAAAGAATGAATCGGGCGATATTGTTTCGCCTTCTATCATGGGGGTTACCGACCCGCTTCTTGTGAGTCTGGTTGATGAGCTCTCGAAGCTTCAGACACAGAGAAAGCAGATAAAATATAATCTTGCAGCCGATTTGCCTTCGCTCGACCTTATTGATTCGAAGATCGAAGATACAAGGAGATCGCTGAGCGAAAACATAAAGAATAATATATTCAATGTAGAAAGGACGCTCAGGGATATCAATGCAAGGATATCCGAAGTGGAAGCCGAGCTTAACAAGCTGCCCGGTACAGAAAGGAAGCTGATAAACATACAGAGGCAGTTCGACCTGAATAATACCGTTTATACCTATATGCTCGAAAAACGGTCGGAAGCAGGGATAGCAAAGGCTTCGAACGTATCGAGCAACCGCGTGATAGATCCTGCAAATTTCTATAATGCAGCGATGATAAGTCCGAAAACCAGAAGGAATTATCTGTTTGCAATCATTTTTGGACTGTTTATTCCGGGTTTGTATATTGTAATCGTTGACCAGTTTCATAACAGGATAATAGACAAGAAAGATATCGAGAAGGGTACGGATGTTCCGATAATAGGTTTTGTAGGCCATAATAAATATAAGAGTGAGATGCCTGTTAAGGATAAGCCGGGCTCGTCGCTGTCGGAATCGTTCAGGAGCATCAGAACGAATCTTAAATTCTATCTCAACGGCGGAAATAAGGCAGTTATTTCCGTTACCTCCACCCTGAGCGGTGAGGGTAAGACATTCATTGCATCGAATCTGGCCGGAGTGCTTGCCATGGCAGGTAAGAAAACACTTCTTGCCGACGCTGATTTGAGGAAACCCCGGCTGAATAAGATAATTGGTATCGAAGGAACTGCAGGACTGACGGATTATCTTATAGGTGAAGTATCGGTGGATGACATAATCAATAAAACTGACATCGAGGGGATGGATTTTATCTCTGCCGGTTCTGTTCCTCCCAACCCGTCGGAGCTTATCGAATCAGAGAGGATGAAGCAGTTTATGGCAGAAATAAAAGAAAAGTACGATTTTGTTGTTTTCGACACTCCTCCTGTAGGAGTTGTTTCCGATGCGCTCCTTTTGGGCGATTATACCGATATAAACATATTCGTGGTAAGGCAGAAATTCTCGTTCAAAAGCACTCTCGACCTTATACAGAGCATATATGAAAAGAAAGAGCTCAGGAATATTGCAATTGCAGTGAACGATATTTTCATATCGGGTTATTATGGTTATGGCCTGCGGTATGGTTATGGATTCTACAAGGGGTATGGCTATAATTACGGTTACGGCCAGTATGGTTCGTACGGCAGAGAAGATTATCGGAAGTATTATCTGGAGGATTAGTTCGAAAGCAAAGTCAAATTCTTTTTTGCCACTTTCTTTTCAGGTTCGATAAATGATATGAAATATACAATTTAAAAAATTACCGGTTAACTTGTTGAAATTTATACAGTATTATTTTAATGCAAGGAATAGAGTTAATACAACTTCCAAAAATAATTGATATAAGAGGGAATCTGTCTTATATTGAAGAAGATACTCATTTGCCCTTTAAGATAAAGCGAGTGTACTGGATATATGATGTACCAGGAGGCGAGCATCGCGGTGGCCACGCGTTCCGTGAGACAGAAGAGCTGATAGTGGCCCTCTCCGGCAGTTTTGACGTTGTGTTGCATGACGGACAAAAAGAATACAGATATTCACTTAACAGATCTTACTATGGTGTATTTGTCCCGAAAATGATATGGCGTATGCTCGAAAATTTTTCTACTAATTCGCTGGCATTAATTATTGCCTCTACTGAGTATTCGGAAGGCGATTATATAAGAGATTTTAATAAATTCAAAAATCTTATAAGTACATGAAGCAAGCTACTGTTTACGATTGTTCAGTTATAACAGTGCCAAGGGTAAATAACCGTGCGGGAAATATCTCTATAGTTGAGGGATTGAAAAATCTTCCGTTTGAACCCAAGAGGGTATTTTATCTGTACGATATACCTGCAGGCGAAGCCAGGGGTGCTCATGCTCACAGGACATGCCATCAGTTTATTATAGCTGCAAGTGGCTGTTTTGAGGTTAATATAGATGACGGAATAAATAATAAAACTGTTGTTCTTAACCGACCTTTTTACGGTTTGCATATCCCACCGGGAATATGGGCACATGAACTTAATTTTTCTTCTGGCGCCATTTGTCTCGTGCTGGCATCAGAAAAGTATAATAAAGATGATTATATAAGAGAATATGCCTATTTTAAAAAATGGAAATATGATACACCCGCTTTCTGATGTTCAGTCTGACAAGATAGGGGAAGGCACTTTTGTCTGGCAGTATGTTGTGATTCTACCCGGTGCTGTAATTGGTAAAAACTGTAATATCAATGCTCACTGTTTTATTGAGAATGATGTTGTTATAGGAGATAACGTTACGTTGAAATGCGGTGTTTATCTCTGGAATGGTATAAGAATTGGCAATAACGTGTTTGTAGCTCCTAATGTGACTTTTACAAATGATAAATATCCCCGGTCAAAGCAATATCCTGCAGAATATCAGAAAACGGTTATTGAAGATGGAGCTTCAATCGGTGCTGGCAGTGTAATACTTTGCGGGATAACTGTTGGCAAAAATTCCATGATTGGTGCTGGCAGTGTAGTTACAAAGGATGTTCCCGCCAATGAGCTGTGGCTTGGAAATCCGGCAAGATATGTGAGAGATATATGATCAAGTTTTTAGACATACAGAAAATAACTGACAGTTTTGAGCCTGAACTTTCCAGGGCGGTGCAGAGGGTCATTAAACGCGGCTGGTTCCTGCTGGGCGAGGAAGTCGATGCATTTGAAAAAGAATATGCAGAATATATCGGCTCAAAACATTGCATAGGTGTTGCAAACGGACTGGACGCCTTGAGACTAATTATGAAAGCATGGATTGAGATGGGCGTCATGCACGAGGGTGATGAGGTAATCGTCCCGGCAAACACGTATATAGCATCCATACTGGCTATTACCGACAATCGCCTGAAGCCAGTACTGGTCGAACCTGATATAAGCACTTATAATCTTAATATTTCTTTAGTTGAAAAGCATATAACCGAACGTACACGGGCAATAATGGTTGTTCATCTTTACGGCCGGGCATGCTGGTCGGAGCAACTCGAACAGATTGCATCAAAATACAAACTTAAAATCATTGAAGATAACGCACAGGCGGCAGGTGCGGCATGGGGCATGGAGCATGGGGCATGGAGAAGAACAGGTTCACTGGGTGATGCCGCCGGCCACAGCTTCTACCCGGGAAAGAATCTCGGTGCGCTCGGCGACGGTGGCGCAGTGACCACAGATGACGATGAGCTTGCTGCCGTTGTCAGGGCAATGGCAAACTACGGCTCATCAAGAAAATATGTAAATGACTATAAGGGACTGAACTCACGTCTTGATGAGATTCAGGCTGCCGTACTCCGGGTCAAGCTGCCCCGCCTTGATGCCGATAATACCCGCCGCCGCGATATAGCCCAATATTACTTGCATAACATAAAAAATCCTGACATAATATTACCGGATACTGAATACCGGATACCGAATACCAACAATCTGAATCATGTTTATCATCTTTATGTTATCCGCCACCCTGCCCGTGACAACCTGCAGAAACACCTGGCCGATAAGGGCATTCAGACATTGATCCACTACCCTATACCACCACATAAACAAAACGCCTACAAAGAATGGAATGACATGAGCCTGCCGTTAACGGAAAAAATTCATAAACAGGTTTTAAGCATACCAATGAGCCAGGTAATGGATGAAGAAGAAGTCAGAAAAGTTGTAATGAATATAAATAACTATGTATAGATTTCTTAAAAGCATTTATCACATTTTCAGGCGTATATATTGTCGGATAAAAAGGGAATTTAAATTATTGTTTTTTTTCATCATTCCAAATCTGTCTTGTATTATTTCAGGCAGATTAATTAAACAAGGTTGGCCATCAATAGATCAAAAGACTTTTGTAACTGGTGAGGGGTTAGTTGAAATTGGGAAAGCCTGTTCATTTGGCTATAAGCCTGGTGGTTTTCACAGAGGAGGCTCCATTGAATTACAGGCAAGATACCATGTTGCTTTTATTAAAATTGGGGAAAATGTGGCAACAAATAATAATGTTTTCATATGCGCTGCTGGTTATATTGAGATCGGTGATGACACTCTAATCGGGCAATATGTAACCATAATGGATTTTGAGGCTCATGGAACAGCACCAGATAAAAGAAGACAGATTGGGGAAGTTGGCAAAATAATTATTGGCAAGAATGTCTGGATAGGTAATAATGTTGTGATTTTAAAAAATTCAGAAATTGGGAACAATACAATTATTGCTGCCGGAGCAGTAGTATCTGGCAAATTTCCAGAAAATGTAATCATAGCAGGGGTCCCTGCAAAAATAATTAAATCACTTTAGTGGTCGGGGAAGAAGATTCTTATCGCCAGATAGTTAAGGCCACGTCTCTTTTCGGGGGTGTGCAGGCTTTCAATATCGTCATTTCCATTGTCAGGTCGAAGATCATTGCCGTGTTACTGGGCCCTGCGGGAATGGGTATTGCCGGGCTGTTCACCTCAACCACAGGCCTGGTGGGCGGAATCACAAACTTCGGACTGGGGACAAGCGCCGTGCGTGATGTGGCTGCCGCAAACGAAAGCAGCGACACCGGGCGCATATCAAGGGTGGTGACAGTCTTCAGGAGGCTAGTATGGCTGACGGGCGCCCTCGGCGCGGTTGTGACATTAGTGTTAGCTCCGTGGCTCAGCCAGCTCACCTTCGGAAGCAAAGAATACACCCTGGCATTCAGGTGGCTCTCTGTCACCCTGCTCTTTGGCCAGCTTGCCAGCGGACAGGGTGTCCTGCTTCAGGGCATGCGACGGCTGAAGCTCCTCGCAAGAGCGAACATGGCAGGGTCCGTGGCCGGATTGCTGATTTCCGTTCCCATATATTATTTCTGGCGCATTGACGGCATTGTTCCTGCAATTATTGTCAGCTCTGTTGCCTCACTGATTATAGCCTGGCATTTTGCTTCAAAGATCAAGATTGAAAATTCAATAATAAGCAGGAAAGATATTCTGGATGAAGGCAAAGGCATGCTGAAAATGGGTTTTATGCTTAGCCTCAGCGGACTGATAACAACAGCAGCATCATATATTATAAGAATATATATTAGCAATACAGGCGGTGTTGAGGACGTGGGGTTATATAGTGCAGGTTTCGCTATTATATCAACTTATGTAGGTTTGGTTTTTACAGCCATGAGCACAGATTACTATCCGAGGCTGTCAGGTGTTGCACATGACAACCGCCAGGCTGCGCTGCTTATTAACCAGCAGGCCGAAGTGGCTGTATTGGTACTGGCGCCAATACTTACTGTCTTTCTGATATTCATTAATTTCGTTGTTATCCTGCTCTATTCCACAAAATTTACCCCTGTCAACGGCATGATTTTATGGGCCGCAATTGGCATGTATTTTAAGGCGGCATGTTGGGCAGTTGGTTTTATCCTGCTGGCTAAAGGAGCTTCCACACTGTTCTTTTGGAATGAAATTATATGCAATATATATATGCTGATTTTTAATATACTGGGCTATAAATTTATGGGTCTTAATGGCTTGGGTATTTCATTTGCAGCAGGTTATCTTGTTTATTTGGTGCAGGTATATTTATTTGCGCGGAAGAAATTTCAATTTTCATTTAATATTGTGTTCATTAAAATATTTTCAATTCAGTTGTTCATGGGCATTTTATGTTTTATGATAACGAAATTCATCCCGGTTCCATGGGCATATATAGCCGGTTTGCCCGTGATTGCCGTTTCGGCATGGTACTCATTCAGGGAGCTTGACAGGAGAATGCAATTAAGAACTCTTTTGCAAAGGAAAAGTGACATATCCGGATCAGGAAAAGAATAGCTCCGGTTTCAGCATGAGTTTCTTTTTATTCATTTGTTTAAATACCAGGTCATTAATACCTGACATGGTTGCAAAACCTTACAGAACAAAACGATAAACTTTAACGGTTTATTAAAAACAGACTGCAGGACATCAGACCGCAGGAACTTGTCTATGGATCTCCGAAATGATATAGCTGATTTACAAGCCACCCGGGATAACCCGGAAGAGCCCCTTGTATCCATAATCGTGATAACATATAACTCTGCAAAGTATGTGGTGGAGACCTTCGAAAGTGCTAAAGCCCAGACATACAAAAACATTGAATTGATTATTAGTGATGATTGTTCAACAGATGATACTGTTGAGATTTGCAGAAAGTGGCTGTCGGAAAATTCCGATCGTTTTGTGCGCACAGCGTTGATTACGGTTGAAAAAAACACCGGCATTCCTGCAAATTGCAACAGAGGCCTTAGAGCTGCACAAGGTGAGTGGATAAAGTTTATTGCAGGAGATGATCTTCTATACTCTAATTGCATTGAAACTATCGTTTCTTACATTGATAAAGAAACAAAGATATTATTGTGTGAGATTAATGACTTTCATAATATCATTGATTTCATGACAAGCTATTCAGACACAGGCAATAGGGTGAATTCTACATTCATTAAACTTGACAGTGCAGAAAAACAATTTATTTACTTTCTGAAAGGATTTTATGTACCGGGCTCGGGTTTATTTTTTGAACGCAAAAAATTAAACGAATCAGGAGCATTTGAAGAAAAATACAAATTTGTTGAAGACCGCCCCCTGTTATTAAAATATACATATAATTATATTAAAATAAAATATATACCTTATGTTCTGGTTGGTCACAGAAGGCATCCCGCTGGTGTTACGGCAAAAGGAAATGAAACTGTACATGTTTATTTAATGCAAGTCTATGATTCTATTTTACATTATTCTAAAAAGGCAAAAAAAAGATTTTTTCAAGTCAATGCAATATGGCACATATTGCTTATTACATTGATTTTTTCATCAGGTAATAAAGGATTTTTTTGTGACTTATTAAATATTCTCAGGCTCAAATTCCAGCCGTTGAGATTTTACAATTTACTGGTTAAAATTCATTTGATAAAAGAATAAGGCTTGATTGAAAAATAAAAATTAATGTATTCTTTTTTATATAAAGTATATTTTATTAAGTTCAAAAATCAGAATATTGACCGGTTATACCAGCGCCTGACAATAAGAGTTTTAAATATTCTTTTACCGGTAATATTTAAGATATTCCCTGGCAACAACAATTCGATTAAAAAAGAACAGGGAAATAAAAAACCTGAATATATTGTATCTCTCACAACTTTTCCAGCCCGCATTAACAAAGTATGGCTGGCTATTGAGAGCATACTTCGTCAGAAAGAAAAACCGGATAAGATAATTCTTTGGCTATATGAAGGTGAGTTTAACGGTAAGGAATCATTGCCTAAGATACTATTAAAACTTGAAAGACGAGGACTGGAAATAAGGTTTTGTGATGAAAATCTGAAGCCTCACAATAAATATTTTTACACTATGCAGGAATTCCCTGAGGCTAATGTCATTACAGTTGATGATGATATGTTTTATCCACCTGATTTAATAGAAAAATTGAAAAATTTTCATCAAATATATCCGAACTGCATAATTAGTACTATTATTAGAAAAATTATAGTTAACGGTGGTATTATTATGCCTTATGGTGAATGGACTATTTTAAGGACAAATACGCTACCTTCCTATTCATTATTAACAATGGGTGTTGGCGGAGCCTTATTTCCCTCAGAGTCAATTAATAAAGAGGTATTTAATCTTAGTGAATTAAAAGAGAGAGCCTTAACAGCAGACGATTTGTGGTTAAAAGTAATGAGCCTAAAAAATGAAACTAAGGTAGTTGGAATTGCTGGCGAATTTGTAAAAAATTATGTACCTATTATATTCAAAAATAATAAAAGATTGATGGACATTAATATTGGGGAAGGAGAAAACGATAGAATCTTTGAAACATTGATGAATTATTATAAAATACCGTTAACAATTTTTGATCAGTAAAACATAGGTGAAAATAATTAAACTCACATTCATAAATCAATAGCTTGATAAATAACACTTTAAATCTATTTTTTTTAAAGTTAAATGGAAAAGAAAAAAATATTAATTATATGCCGGAGTTTTTACCCTGAGATTTCTCCACGTTCTTTCAGAGCTACAGAGCTTGCAAAGGAGTTTGCACGTCAGGGGCATGACGTGACTGTTTGTTTTCCGGTTAATAATAGAGATTATTCAGAGTTCGGAAAGGAATATAAGCTGAAAATAAAAGACCTTGGGAAAATGAAATTCAAAAATGTTGAACTCAAGGGAGGCAGAATCGAATATTTTCTACGGCGTGTTTTAAGAAGATGCCTTCAGTTTTTTTTTGAATACCCGGACATTGAATTGATGTTTAAAGTTGCAAAAGTGCCCGAAAAAGAAAGAGGTTATGATATGCTTATTTCCATTGCGGTACCGCACTCTATACACTGGGGAGTGGCTAAAGTATGGGATAAAAAGAATATTGCAAAAGTCTGGATTGCCGATTGTGGTGATCCTTATATGCTGGCCAGATTAGACACTTTTAAGCACCCTTTTTATTTCAAATATTTCGAGAAAAAATTCTGCAGAAAAGCAGATTTTATAACTGTGCCAACTGAAGGAGCAAAAAAGGCCTACTATCCTGAATTTCATAATAAAATTAAAGTTATACCTCAAGGAATTAGAATTGATACTCTTAATTTACCTGAATACAAAAAAACTAATGTATATCCTGTTTTTGCTTATGCAGGCGGTTTTATTCCTGGTAAACGGGATCCTCGTCCTTTTCTGAATTATTTAATTAATAGTAAATATGAATTTAGGTTTGTTGTTTTTACAGGACAGGCTGAGTTGATAAAACCTTATGCTGAAATCCTTTGTAATAGATTGGAGATAAGAAATATTGTGCCACGGGAAGAATTATTAAAAATACTTTCAACTATGGATTTCCTTGTAAACTTTGACAATAATACAGACGAGCAAATACCAAGTAAATTGATAGATTATGCTGTTACCGGAAGGCCTGTACTGAATATTAAATCAAAAATTGACAAAAAGATAATCAAAGAATTTTTAGAAGGAGATTACACGCATAAAATACCGCTCAACCCTCAATTATATGATATTAGAAATATTGTAAAAGAATTTATTAGCCTTTCCGATTCATTTACATTGTAAATGCAAGTTGATACTCAATATACAGGTAAATATTATCTTAAAAGTAAAGCCGTAAGAGGCAATAGGTTATATTATTATCTCGGATTCCTATTCTGGCCTTTCGGGTTGATGCTGGCTTCTTTCCGTTACAGGCATAAGCCATGGGCAAAGAACATCTTCTGGCTGTTCTGTATTTATTTTGGTTTTGTATTTATTATTTCAAGTGAAGGGCCCGACTCTGCCAGATATGCTAACACGTTAATCGAACTTTCGAAGTCAGATCTTACTTTCTCTAATTTAATAAGTGCTCTTTATACAACCGAAACAAATTATGTTGATATAGTTCAGCCTTTAATTACATTTATCGTTTCGCGGTTTACAACGAATTATCATGTTCTGTTTGCTGTTTTTGCCTTTATTTTCGGATTTTTTTATTCAAGAAATCTCTGGTTTTTGCTTGAAAGAATCAACGGGAAAATAACAATTGTCTGTTTTATTTTTATTTTAACTTTTGCATTAATAATTTCTGTCTGGAATATAAACGGTTTCAGGATGTGGACGGCGGCACAAATATATCTTTATGGTATGCTGCCATTTCTGATAGAAGGCGATAAGAAAAAATTATTCTGGACTTTTTTTTCGGTTTTTGTTCACTTTTCATTTTTCTTCCCTGTGGCTGTTGTTTTTTTGTATTTGCTTGCTGGCGACAGGCTTACAGTATATTTCTGGTTTTTTATAATCGCTTCATTTATAACTGAAATAAATATAGAATCGGTAAAGGAATTTATTTCTTCATTGCCTGATGTATTCCGTTTGAAACTAATAGGATATACTAGTGAAGAATATACCGAACGCGTAAAGTCCGCATCGGAATCATTAAACTGGTATGTGCCATATTCCAGTGCAGGAGTCCGCGGAGTTGTATATGCTTTTTCAATTGCAGCGTTTATCAAATGCAGAAATTTATTAAAATCGGAAAAAGGTCTCTTAAACCTTTTTAGTTTTTCCCTTTTATTTTACGGATTTGCAAATATAGCAAGGAATATACCGTCGGGAGGCAGATTTATTACTGTTGCAAATCTTTTTATGTTTGCTTTTATTGTGTTTATTCTTTTAAAAACGAACCGTAATAAAATATTTACACTGTTAAAATATTTGTCAATCCCTGCCCTTTTGCTTTTTTTAATTGTGGCAATAAGAATAGGATTTGATTATATGGGAATAATGACATTTATCGGGAATCCTTTTACTGCAATTTTTTATGAAGATACTGTACCTCTTATATTTTATGTAAAAAAACTTTTAATGGCAATTTAAAAATTATTTGAATAATAATGAATTACCTATATATTATAAGTGGCTTTTGAAAAAATATTGAGAAATATTTCAAATTTGCCTGGTCGCGTTACTCGTCGAAAAATAATTGTATTTAAGTTTCGCAAGTGATTTTAGGCTGCGTTCTTGAGTTCAAGACTTTCAAAATTTATAAAATGTTTGAAAGTATCACTTCGGTTGATCAGGGTATCTATTACCCTTTCATCAGCTATCCCGAAAGCTTCGGCTATGATACATACAAGTTCCTGGAGGACTCCCCATATTCTTTCAGTTACCGAGAGCCGAACAACGCCATCAGTTGCTTGATGGAAAAGTCCTCCGATGGTTTCATAGGATTTAAAGCGCTTAACTGTTCCAAGAATGTTGTATTGGAGCACCGTAATGGAGATACTGGCAATCTGGGAAGCAAAATCTCGGGATTGAGATTTTCCCAGGCCAAGCAGGCTCTTGGCTTCCTTGAAAAATACTTCGACGGACCATCTCATTGAATAAATATGATAGGCTTCGAAGAAATCAAGTTTAGTGTTGGTGGTCAGCAGTCCTGTCCAGTCTCCATTTCTCGTTCGTCTGCAAAAGATGAGCTTAACTTTTATGCCGGCGAGTTCCACTTCCACATGCCCATAGTAGGATCTCAGGCGTCGGCTATATCGGATCTCCTTTCTTGTCTGAAGAAGTTTTACCAACTCTTTGGCACTTCTCATCTTTCCTTGATAACGATACTTTGTTTTGGCCATCTTGATCAAACCCAGAAAATGACACCTGGCATGTCTGGATTTGATAAACCTCACTATATCGGTACAGGTAAACCAACTGTCAGAGAGCAGATAATCAAAACGTATCCCTTCTTTGATGGCCCTTCTGACCATATCTATAGCTTTATAGATTTTATTTTGTGTATACTCTTCAATTCTCTCCTGCACAGCCTCTGTTTCCTTGCGCTCCCTTTGGTACTGCTTTTGACGCTGTTCCATGGTCAACCCGAAAGGTTTACCGGCCGGCTCCCTTCCTCACCATGAAGCGAGAAGTACAGGACGGTCTGCGTCTTACAGTCAGTGCGACAAAGAAAAAGAGCCTTAAAGCCGAGAATGGAGCTGTGATTCACGTGAGAAAATATCCGGCCTATTCTATCGATCTTTTTACCGGTTTTAGGCAAGTCAGAGTCATCAACAATGAGACAAACAGGATCCTTGACCCTGCACGATTCAGCTCTGACTGCGATTTTCCATATCAACTGCAAATTGATCCTGTACAGAATCCTTCTCCAATACAAAGAACCATTGGCCATAAAGCGGTAGAAAACATCCTTTTTGCACGAGAGAACATTAAACAAAATGGATTCAGAATAATGATAAGCGTTCCTGACCATGAATAAAGGAAATAGCAATAATAGCTCTAACACCTGTAACCGCGTGAACTTGCAGTTGTCATTACTCTCTATTCACAAGGATCTACCGTTTATTTTCAGATGCCGGGCAATATCCATTATGTTATTAATTGCATTTCTGTTATCATTCTCCGTAAAAAAAATTATTAATCTCAGAGAAAATACTTGTACCTTTATTACTAAGCATTGGGAGCAGTTATTTATTGTTTGTTCACTATAAATATATAGATATTCAGAGATATCTGAAAATTCCATTTGCTTTTTTTATGCTATTATTTTAACTTTTTCTTACTTGCGAAACTTCAAATATTAACAAAAAAAAGTAATCCAAAAAGAAAATGTGTTAATAACCGGAAATAACTCGCAGAGTTATTCTGGTTATGTAACACTGGATTACATCATCATAATAGGAAGAAAATTTATTTTTGAGAACCAGTGGTCTGAAAGAAGGGAGTAGTTAAATTGGAGCATTGCTTCGTAAAATACGTAAGGTCACAAAAACAAAAGGTGCCCGGGTTAATGATAAAGGTTTCTTAAAACAGCTATATTTAGCATTGAGTTACAACGAGAAAAGCTGGAAACGCAAGGCTTTTAACTGGTCCCAGATTCATCATGAGCTCATTGACAAATTTAGACTCAGATTTACCCAATATATTGTCCAATAAAGAATAAACCACAGAAAAGGAAATGTCACACTTCTCTGAATATATATGTTTTATTTATAGATTAACGCAATGAAAACCATGAGATATAGATTCACATTGTTAATTCCTTTTTATAATTCAGAAAAATTTATCCATCGGGTTTTTAGTTCTATAAACAATTTCATTTATAGAAATTTCGAAGTAATCATGATAAATGATGCTTCTACTGATAATACACACCAAATGATTAGCGAATTTATTAATAATTTGACTGAGCCTGTAAGATATATTAAATGGGATAAAAATAAGGGATTATCAGAAAACATTAGATATGGATTGTCTATAGCTGAAGGCGAATACATTTTAATTATGGGCCATGATGATGAATATTATGCTGACACTTTAGGTGTTTTTAATAAATATTTTAGTGAATATGATAGTGATGAAATAGCAGGTATAGGTGCTTTATGTGTAAATCAATATGGGGAATTGGTAGATTATAAATATCCGAAAGATTTTCAAATTGAAGATTTTTTTAAAATTTGTTATGGGAAACGCCAATATCGTAAAGAAATTCCATTCTGCTTTAAGACCTTGATATTGAAAAGATATTTTGATGAATTTGTAAATCCAGCTCCCTATATTGGTTGTTATTATAAATATATTTTTATAAATAAAGTTATAAGAACGTATTATATAAATGAGAATCCTAATTCTTTAAGTGCAAGAACCAGGAAACAAACTGCTTATGAATCTTATAGGAATTATATTTATTGGATTAATTATTATCAGTATAAAATGAGGCATGCTCCACTATATAGGTATAAAGGTATATTTGCCTATCCTTATCATGGTATCCTTGCTGGGGTTAGTTTCAAAGAAATGCTAAAGCCAATAAAAAAAAGACGGAACAAAATATTTATTGCGCTATTTTACTTTCCCGCTTTTATTGTATCAAAAATTATTAACTGAAATAATTGATGATTTTTTTAAGACAGTTCCAGGGGGCAACTAGCATACTCTTGAAAAGCATCTAAAATTGTAAATCGTTAGCCTAATGTTTACCAGTAAAGATATAAATTTAAGGTGTGGTTTTTAAATTAATGTATTACGCTAAACCACACTTAAAAATGGAAGAAAAGATCAAAAAACAGAGTGCAGAGCAATTAGTAAAAGAGATCAGAAGAGGAACCCGTCGAAAGTTCACAGCAGAAGAAAAGATCAAGATCATTCTTGAAGGTATGCGAGGTGAAAACACTATCGCAGCTATCTGCCGTAAATATGCCGTCCACGCCAACAATTACTTCAAGTGTAGCAAGGAGTTTATAGAAGCTGGTAAACGCAGACTAAGCGGCGATACGCTTCGTGAAGCAATCCGGGAAGAAGTAACCGAGCTGCGTCGAATGAATGATATCCTGAAGCGTGAACTTGGCGAATTGTACATCGATAACAAGGAGTTTAAAAAACCTTGAGTGGCTTAGAGTCAAAAGAATCGTAAAAATCAAGAAGTATATGCGGTTCAATAAACAGGAAAGGCAAGACATCATTATGCTTGTAGATAGTTCTGATCTGAGCGCTAATCGCACTTTAGAAGAATTGGGGATACACAAACGCACTTTCTACAACTGGTACAAGCGGTATCTTGAGGGTGGGTATGATGGCCTGGCAACAAAAGCCAAAGGCCGGAATCAAACCTGGAATAAGATACCTTTGGAGCAACAGAACCAAGTAGTTGAAGAAGCTTTAGAGCACGAAGAGCTTTCATTCAGGGAGCTGGCCTTTCATATCATTGATAATAATAAATTGTAAATATCCGAAAGCAGCGTCTTCCGTATCCTGGAAAGATATGGTCTGATTACATCCCCCGCTCACATTGTCATGAGTGCAGCAGATGAGTTTGAAGCCAAAACAAGACGAGTCAATGAGATGTGGCAAACTGATTTCACATACTTTAAGATAATCGGTTGTGGCTGGTATTACCTCTCTACTATTATTGATGATTACTCAAGATCCATTTTAACTTGGGATCTATGCTCTCAAATGACTTCGAAAGACATGATGCCATCGGTTGATAAAGCGTTGCTGTTTACAGGCATTAAAAAAGAAAATGCTCCAAATCTGCTATCAGACAACGGAGGCTGCTATATATCCGATGAAATCAAAGCCTTTCTAAAGCGGAAAGGGATCAAGCCTATAAACGGTAAACCGATGCATCCGCACACACAGGGAAAGATCGAGAGGTATCATCGGACTATGAAAAATGTTGTCAAACTGGATAATTATTACTCTCCTGAAAATTTTGTCAAATCTATAACCGAATTCGTAAAATACTATAATTATGAAAGATATCATGAGTCACTCAGGAACCTCACCCCGGCAGATGTATATTTTGGAAGAGATAAACAAATATTAAAAGAAAGGAGTAGAATCAAGGAAAAAACAATGATGGAAAGACGTAAAAACTATATCGTTAGAAAACTGGAATTGGATTATGAAAATTTTTGAAATATCTTTATATAATCACACCTTAACTTATAACCTTAAATGGTGCAATTTGGTCTGAAGACATACAATTTCCATTTGTTGAAATATAACAATTAGATAATGTTATATTTATATATTAAGTAAATGTAATCAATCAATGTCTGTTTCAAATCTGCCTCGAAATCTTAGAAACTTCCCGGGTTGGCGTATAAGCCGAAGAATAGTTGTAATTGAATCAGACGACTGGGGTAGCATACGGATGCCTTCAAATGAATCTTTTAGTAAACTTCAAAAGGAAAGGATTAACTTAAATGATTTAGATGCATTAAGATACAACATAAATGATACTCTTGAATCATCGGATGACCTTTATGCATTATTCGAGGTTTTGTCATCAGAAAGTGATTATAATGGAAGACTTGTTGTTTTTACCCCTGTTTATGTTGTGGCTAATCCTGATTTCAATAAAATTAGAGAATCGAATTTCAGTGAATATTTTTATGAGCCTTTTACATCAACACTTAAGAAGTATTATGGAAATGAAGATTCATTCAGACAATTACATCAAGGAATTGAGAAAGGAATTTTTGTTCCTCAGTTTCATGGCAGGGAACATTTGAATGTTATTTCATGGATGAAAGCGCTAAGGGAAGGCGAGAGACAAACAAGATTGGCTTTTTATGAGGGATTTTGGGGCTTTGTTCCGGACCAGAAAGTTATGCCTGGAGTTGATTTTCAGGCAGCTTTCTTACTCGCAGAACCTGATGAGATAGAATACCATAAAAAAGTAATAACTGACGGTTTGAATTTATTCGAAAAATTATTCGGTTACCGCGCGGAATACTTTGTTCCGCCTAACGGCTATTTGAACAATAGTTTAAACATAGTGTTATTCGAAAATGGAATTAAATATAGATCTGCGGCTAACCTTCAGACTGAACCTTTAGGGAAAGGGAAAAGCAGAAAGGTTTTTCATTGGTTGGGACAGAAGGATAAAAGCGGCTTAATATATATGAAGCGTAATTGTTTTTTTGAGCCAAGTAAACCAGGAAAAGACTGGATTGATAGCTGTCTTTACGATATAAATTCGGCATTCAAATGTTATAAGCCTGCAATTATAAGTAGCCACAGAGTAAATTATATCGGCAGATTAAATCAATCCAACAGAGATAAAGGCTTAAATCAGTTAAAAAAATTGCTAAAATTAATAGTAAAAAATTGGCCTGATGTTGAATTTATGACCACACCTGAACTTGGGAAGCTAATTTCTTCAAAATCTGTATGAATAAAAATTTTTTGCATATAATTAAAATTCCTGAATATTACAATTATAAAAACTGTGGTTATAATGAGTTAAAAGATTATTATAAATCAGATAAGCTGATTAATGATATATCATTATTGATAAACAAATGGTTACCTGAAGAAGAGATTTGCAATAAAAAGGTTCTGATAAAACCAAACTGGGTAAAACATTCGACAAGGCAAAGTGATGAATATGTTCTAAGAACTAATGATAATTTTCTTCTTGCTGTATTAAATGCAATTATTGAAATGAAGCCGGCTGAAATTATAATTGGCGACGCTCCTATTCAGGGATGTATTTGGGAAAATATGCTTTCGAAGGGTTTTTTAGATGAAATTAACAATATTGTTAGAAGGAAAAATATTCCTGTTCAAATAAAAGATTTCAGGAGACGAAAATATATTGTCAGTGAAAATAAACCTCAAGTTGACATAATGCCATTAAGTGATTATGTAATTTTTAATCTTGGAAGAAATAGTTATCTTGAAGCTATAACCAGTAAAGGAAAAACCAGGTTCAGAGTTACAAATTATGATTCTGCAAAAATGACATTTGCTCATTCCCCTGGCGTAAATAAATACTGTATTGCAAAGGATTTTTTTAATGCCGATACGGTTATTTCACTACCTAAAATTAAAACACACCAAAAAACAGGTATTACAGGTGCATTAAAGAATCTTGTTGGCATTAATGGAGATAAGGACTTTCTGCCGCATCACAGGTTGGGTGGCACAAAGAAAGGCGGCGATTGTTATCCGGGCGGCTCAGAACTAAGATACCTGTCAGAGCTGGCGCTTGATAAAGCCAACCGAAACCAGGGACAAAAGAGTTTCTGGTTATGGCAGAAGCTTTCTTCATTGTTGTGGAGGCTTTCATTCCCCGGACCGGAGCATCAGATATCAGCTGGCTGGTATGGGAATGATACCACATGGAGAATGGTGCTTGATTTAAACAGGATAGCTGAATTCGGGAGACCTGACGGGACGATTGCTGAAGAGAAACAACGGCAGATATATAGCATGTGCGATGCCATCATTGCAGGCCAGGGCGACGGGCCGCTTGATCCTCAGCCTTTACCTCTTGGAATAATATCTTTTACCAATAATTCAGTTATAAATGACAGAGCAATGGCCGTTCTGATGGGACTGCCCACTGAGAAAATACCAATTTTGAACCGCACAGGATCAAATGAGGATATATGCGATATTACACTGAATGGCAAAAAAATTCAGTTAAATGATCTGAAGCCTTATGCGCGAAAAGCAACTCCGCCACGAGGATGGATAAATTATTTTAAGGAAACGAAATGAAAATTGCAATACATAGCTCAAAAGGCTCTTTCAGCGATCGCTGGATTGCTTTCTGCGAATCTGCCGGGATAAACTATAAGATTGTTGATTGTTACAGGAACAGTATTATTGAAGATATAGCCGACTGTAATGCACTCTTGTGGCATGTTAGTCAAAATAATCCCAAAGCAACTCTTTTTGCCAAACAACTTTTATATTCCGTAGAAAAAAGCGGGAAGAAAGTTTTTCCCGATTTTAACACCGTATGGCATTTTGATGACAAAATAGGCCAGAAATATTTGCTTGAGTCCATAGGCGCTCCAATGCCTGATACGTGGATTTTTTATGATAGAGAAACGGCCTTACAGTGGGCTGAAGAAACTGAATATCCAAAGGTTTTTAAGTTACGTTCGGGTGCTGGCTCCCAAAATGTATGGCTGGCACGTTCCCGAAGCCATGCAATAAAAATAATAAACAAAGCATTTGGCAGGGGCTTCTTTCTCTATAATGCCTGGGGTAGCCTGAACGAGCGCTGGCGCAAATACCGCCTTGGTAAAACAAATTTTAAAGACGTCATAAAAGGCATAGTCCGGTTGGCCTCCCCTCCACCTTATGCAAAGGTAAAAGGAAAGGAAAGAGGGTATGTTTATTTTCAGGAATTCATCCCGGGAAATGATTATGATATACGAGTTGTTATAATTGGAGATAAAGCTTTTGCTATTAAGCGAATAGTACGAAAGAACGATTTCAGAGCATCAGGGAGCGGTAATATACTATATGAAAAAGAATTGTTCGATGAAGATAACATTAAGCTTTCCTTTATACTTGCGGAAAAATTGAAAACACAGTGTATAGCCTTTGATTTTGTTTATAAGAACAAAAAGCCATTTATTACAGAAATTAGTTATGGTTTTTCGCCCGAAGGGTATGACCTCTGCCCTGGCTACTGGGATAAAGAGCTTAATTGGTATGAAGGTCATTTTAATCCATACGGCTGGATGGTGGAAAATCTTTTAAATGAAATTAAGAAAGAAAAGCTATAATAAATTTAAAGCGAATGTTTTTTACAGGGAATCTTTTTGTTATAATAAAATAAAATTACCGGTTAATTTCATTTTCAAAACATGACAGGCAAAAAAATATTGTGCCTTGTTATACATTCACTTCAGGTCGGAGGAATGGAAAGAGTGGTTTCGGAACTTGCCGGATATTTCTGTAAAAAATCCAATATAGAGCTTCATTTATTACTTTATGGACGTAAACCTGAAATTTTTTATCCTGTTCCTGAGAATTTAATAATTCATAAGCCTGAAGTTGTTTTCAATAATCATTTAAGATTCTTCTATACAATTGGCAGGTTAAATTTTTTACGAAAAACAATAAAGAAGATCAAGCCGGATTCTATTCTAAGTTTTGGCGAATACTGGAACAGCTTTGTTCTATTGGCTTTGTACGGATTGAATTATCCTACATATATTTCAGACAGATGCAGTCCTCAGAAAAAATTCGGAATTATTCACCAGTCATTAAGAAAATGGCTATACCCAAAAGCCAAAGGAATAATAGCCCAGACTGAAAAAGCAAAAGATGTTTATGAAAAACAACATTTAAACAGGAATATTACAGTTATTGGGAATCCTATACATAAAATAAATAATTATGATACTAACAAAGAAAAAATCGTGCTTACTGTTGGTCGCCTGATTTCAACAAAAAATCATGATAAATTAATTGATATTTTTTGCAAGATAAATTTACCGGACTGGAAGTTTTCTATTATAGGCGGAAATGCATTGAAAGAAGATAATTTGACTAAATTGAATATGTTAATTTCAGAATATAAAGCTGAATCAAAAGTTCTTATAACGGGCTTTCAAAGTAATCTGGATATTATTTATAAGAAGTGCAGTATTTTTGTATTTGCTTCAGAATCTGAGGGATTTCCAAATGTTGTGGGTGAAGCTATGAGTGCAGGCCTGCCTGTTATTGCCTTTGATTGCATGGCAGGACCTTCGGAAATGATAACAGACGGTGAAAATGGTTATCTGGTAAAATTACATGATTTTGAAACCTTTAAAGAACGTCTGGAATTACTGATGAATGATGCTGAATTGCGTGAAATAATGGGTTTGAAAGCTAAAGAATCAATAAAGAAGTTTTATATTGAATATATTGGAGATAAATACTATAAATTCATATTTGGTAATTGAATATACTTCAAATAAATGAATCGGTAAATACGGGTTCTTCTGGCCGAATTGCTGAAGAAATAAGTAATTTGCTTTCTGAACAAATGCATAACAGTATTATTGCTTATGGGCGCAGTAATAACAAATCCAGATCAGATTTAATTAAAATTGGGAATACATTAAATATTTTATCCCATGTTTTGAATACCCGACTTTTTGACCGCCATGGATTTGGTTCAGTAAAATCAACGGAAAGATTAGTTGAAAAAATCGGATTATTCAATCCTGATTTAATTCATCTACATAATTTACATGGATATTATATTAATATTAAAGTTCTTTTCGGATTCATTAAGAAAAACAATATTCCAATAATATGGTCATTACACGATTGCTGGTCTTTTACAGGGCATTGCAGTCATTTTCAATTTGTTAATTGTTATAAATGGCAGACAGGGTGTTTTGAATGTCCTCTTAAATATGGTTATCCTGAAAGCTGGTTTATAGATAATTCAAAAAATAATTATCAAAGAAAAAAAGAACTTTTCACAGGTGTTAAAAAAATGATTCTTGTTTCACCTTCGCAATGGCTTGCAGGCCACCTGAGGAAATCGTTTCTTTCGGATTATGAAATAAGAGTAATTAATAACGGAGTTGACCTCGATAAATTCAGGCCATGCAGCAATGTAAAAGTGAGGGAAAAATATTGTATCGGAGGAAAATATATTTTTGGTGCAGCAAGCAGATGGACAAAAAGGAAAGGATTAAAAGATTTTATTGAATTGCGTGAGATTCTTGACCCTTGTATTGATATTGTGCTTGCCGGTCTCTCAGCAAAGCAAATCAAATCTCTTCCTACGGGCATAAAAGCTATTCCCCGCACTGAAAATATTGATGAACTTGCTGCATTATATTCAGGGGCTGAAGTTTTTTTGAATCCTACATACGTTGATAATTTTCCAACTGTCAATCTTGAGGCACTGGCATGCGGTACGCCGGTCATAACTTACAATACGGGCGGCTCGCCCGAATCAATAGACGACCTTACCGGAATCGTGGTTGATAAAGGAGATATTGGCGGACTGAAAAACGCTGTAATGAATGTCTTAAACTCAAATGATAAATATACTCCTGATCTGTGCCGTAAGAGAGCTGAGGAAAAATTTTCTGCAAAAGAACGTTTTACGGATTATTTGAATTTGTACAAAGAACTGGTGGAAAAGTGAATCATTAAAAATGTTTGATTCTTTGAAACAGAGTTTAATTCTCAATCTGAAAAACATACCTGGACGGCATACAAAAAGGAAAATATTGGTAATTGAATGTGACGACTGGGGCGGCATCAGAATGCCCTCGAAAGAGGTTTATAACTATTTATCGGATAAAGGATTACCTATTAATTCGAACAGATATAACAGGTACGACACTTTTGAGTCAAAAGAAGACCTTGAGTACCTTTTTGATGTTCTTGACAATATGAAATATCTTAATAGTATTATGAAGAATATGATTAAAAATATGAATCAAGTGAATTTTTTCAAAAGGCATTGATTCTGTTTGTAGAGGAAAAACATTTCATGAGTTGAAGAAATTATTGAGGGCAGTGGTAAAAAGTTCCAGATGTTGAATTTATGAGTGCAAGGGAGGCCTTGGAGTATATGTTTATACGTAATAAGCCATGAAGGGAATAGTTTTTGTTAATCAGTCGGCTAGTTATATTACAAAAGATATTATAAATGCTTTCACAGAAGAATTTGAGAATGTCGTATTGCTTGCAGGTTCTATAAGCGAGTCAGGTCAAAATCTTGCCCCGGGAATAAAAATCCATAAAATAATCAAATATAACAGAAAGAACCAGATTACCAGATTATTAACCTGGTCTGTTGCAACTTTGCAGATATTATTTATTATTAAATTAAGGTACAGAGGCTACTATCTTTTTATTACATCAAACCCTCCAACTTCAACTTTTGTTTTACCGTTTTTAAGGAATAAATATTTTATTCAAATACTGGATGTTTATCCGGATGGACTTATTGCTGGGGGATTTATTAAGCAGGGTTCTTTTTTTGACAAATTATGGTCAAAAATTAATTCTAAATATTTTAACAGAGCTGAAATAATTTTTACAATTACTGACGGAATGGCTGATAAAGTATCAAAATACGTAAATAGAAAAAAAATAGCTGTAATACCTCAGTGGTCCGCTTTTAATAAGAGTGAAAAGATTGAAAAACAGAAAAACCTTTTTATTAAGAAATATTCTTTAGAAGATAAATTTATTATAATGTATTCAGGAAATATTGGTTTAGGTCATAAAATAGAAGGAATTATTGATGTTGCAAATTTATTAAAAAATGAAAAAGATATAATATTTGTCATAATAGGAGATGGATGGAAGAAAAGAATTATCGAAGAGCTTGTTAATAAATACAATCTTGATAATTGTCTCATTCTTTCTTACCAGCCGGTTGAAATGTTCAAACATTCATTGGCATCGGCTGATATTGGAGTAGTTTCAATAGCAGGAGGGGGTGAAAAACTATGCGTGCCGGTAAAAACTTACAATTTAATCAGTTTTAAAATTCCTTTGCTTTGTATCACTGAACAGCAATCAGAACTAGCGAATCTTATAAATAAATATAAAATAGGAGAGACTTTCAGGTATGATCAAATTAATGATATGGCAGAATATATTTTAACTTTAAAAAATAATAAGATTATTTATTCAGAATATACATTAAGGCTTAATGAATGTGCTGAATATTTTACAAATAAGAATGTAAAAAAATACATATATTTCTTTAAAAATTAATTATTATGGAAATTAATGAATTTATTGAAAATCTTACGGAACTATTTGAAGACGCTAATCCCGACACAATAAAGCCTGAAGCCCGACTAAGGGATATTGAGGGTTATTCGTCTTTAATTGCTTTATCAATTATAGCAATGGTTGATGAGAAATATGATGTAAAACTTAAAGGCGATGATATAAGGAGGTCTGATACGATTGAAGATTTATTTAACATAGTAAAGGTTAAATCAAAAATATAATGAGTTTTTTTCATGTACCAGATGTAATAATTTCAGGTGTTTCGGCATGTGTTCCTGCCACAATACTTGAAAATAAGAATTACTATGGGTTTTCGACCGGTGAAGCTGAAAAGTTCATGGTTTCGACAGGCATTGAAAGACACAGAATTGCAGATAGTGACATTTGCACATCAGATTTATGTTATCATGCCGCTGAGAAACTGATAAAAGAGTTAGAATGGAAGAAAGAGGAAATAGGCATTCTGATTTTTGTTACTCAGACACCTGATTATATATTACCTGCCACATCATGTATTTTACAGGATAGACTGGGTTTACAGGAAGGTACTGTTGCACTCGATATATCATTAGGTTGTTCCGGCTGGGTATATGGCCTTATGGTAATTTCAGGTTTTTTATCATCCGGACAGATTAAAAAAGGAATTTTAATGGTTGGAGATACGGCTTTGAAGCCATGTTCAAGAGAAGACAAGAGTACATTTCCTTTATTTGGGGATGCAGGTACTGCAACGGCTGTTGAATTTTCAAAAAATTCTGAAGGTTTTAAGTTTCATTACGGATCTGACGGGAAAGGTTATGATACCATTATAATAACCGAAGGGGGATATCGCAATCAAGCAACTATTTCTTCATTTGAAACAAAAGAAATAGAGCCAGGAATTAAGAGAAACGGGCTAAATACAATCCTGGATGGGATGAATGTTTTTTCTTTCGGAATTACCAGAGCTCCAGAGTCAATTAATTTGCTTTTGAATAATTTTAATATAGAGCTGAATTCTATAGATTATTTTATTTTTCATCAGGCAAATCTTTTTATGAATGAAACGATAAGGAAAAAACTAAAGATACCTTCTGAAAAAGTCCCATATTCATTGAGAAATTTTGGCAATACGAGTTCTGCTTCCATACCTCTTACTATGGTTTCGGAAATTTCTGAAGATTTAAAAAATAGAAAGTTGAAAATAATATGCTGTGGTTTTGGTGTGGGATTATCATGGAGTTCAGTTTATTTATGTACCGACAAAATCATTTGTCCTGAAATAATAGAAATCTAAAAAATTATGTATAATCCTTTTTCTCTTGAAGGTAAAATTATTCTTGTGACAGGTGCATCATCCGGTATAGGAAGAGCAGTCGCCATTGAATGTTCGAGAATGGGAGCATACTTGATTATTACAGGTAGAAATAAAAAAAGGCTCGATGAAACATTTTCTTCTCTTGAAGATTCAGGCCATAAGCAGGTTATTGCTGATTTAAGAATAGAAAAGGATATTGGAACTCTTTTATCAGAAATAGATAAAATAGATGGGCTTGTTCATTGCGCAGGAATTGTCAATCCTGTGCCTTTTCAATTTGTTACGAAAGAAAAAATTAATGAGATTTTTTCTATAAACTTTAATAGTCCGGCAATATTAACACAAAACATTGTAAATAATAAGCTTATAAACAAGGGTGCATCAATAGTATTTATTTCATCAGTTTCCGGCGTTTATTGTTCTTATGTGGCCGGTAGTTTATACAGTTCAACAAAGGGGGCAATTAATGGATTAATCAAAGGAATGGCATTAGATCTGGCAGGTAAATCAATACGCGTTAATTCAGTTTGTCCTGGAATGATTGAAACCAATATTTTAGGTGATGGCAGAATTTCCGAAGAACAGCTTGAAGAGGACAGAAAAAAATATCCCTTAAAGCGTTACGGTAAACCCGAAGAGGTTGCTTATGCTGTCATTTATCTGCTGTCCGATGCTTCGAAATGGGTAACAGGTTCAAATATATTAATAGACGGAGGTTATACGCTGCTATGAAAAAAGCTTACCTCAAAGGTATTTCTTATTATTTACCTGCAAAGGTGGTTACGAATTCTGACCTTATGCGAGATTTTCCGGAGTGGTCGGTTGAAAAAGTTTCATCAAAAATAGGTATATCGGAAAGACACATTGCAGCCGATAAAGAAACTTCAGGCGATATGGCTGTAAAAGCAGCCGAAAATTTGTTTCTTGAATACAATATAAATCCTGAGGAAATTGATTTTGTTATGTTATGTACACAAAGTCCAGATTATTTTTTACCGACAACAGCCTGCATTATTCAGGACAGGCTCGGAATTCCAGTTAAATCAGGTGCAATTGATTTCAATCTGGGATGTTCCGGTTATATTTATGGTCTTGCTCTTGCTAAAGGACTTATAGTTTCGGATGTGGCACATAATATTTTATTGATTACATCCGAAACATATTCGAAGTTTATCCATCCGTCTGACAAGTCTAATCGTACAATATTTGGCGATGCAGCTGCTGCAACAATAGTATCCGATGAAGGTTTTGCGGAAATAATGAATTTTTCTCTTGGAACTGACGGTAAAGGTGCGGAAAAACTGATTATTAAGACAGGAGGATTAAGAAATCCTGAACCGCTTAATGATTTGAAATATGATGAAAACAATAATCCGGTTTCATCGGATTATTTATTTATGGATGGGACGGAAATATTGAATTTTACGCTTGAATTGGTACCTGAATTAGTTAAAGATACTTTGAAAATAAATTCATTGAAAATGAATGATATTGATTTATTTGTATTTCATCAGGCTAATAAATATATACTTGATTTCTTAAGAAAGAAAATAAAAATACCTGAAGAAAAATTTTACCTTTTTATGAAAAATACTGGTAATACTGTATCTTCAACTATTCCGATAGCATTGATTGAGGCTGTTAAAGAGAAAAAAATAATATCAGGATGCAATGTTCTTCTGGCAGGTTTTGGTGTGGGATACTCCTGGGCAGGGACAATTCTTAAATTTTGAGATTTATATTGAATGAAAATAGTTGTATTTAAGACTCATGAAATTAGTTCAGGTTTGTGGCTTAATATAATAAATGAATTTGACAAAGCTTTTAATGTTCGGAAAAACGTTGAGGAATTTATAAATTATTACAAACATACTGTATTAGGATATTCTTATCATGTAATTGCCTTCGATGAGCAAAATAACTTAGCTGGTTACAATGCATTGTATCCTGCGATTTATTATGATAACATTAAAGAAAAAAATATACTTATAGGAATTAGCGGTGGTACATTTGTAGTAAAGGAATACAGAAAGGACATATTTATTTTTTCTGATATGATTAAGTCTTTGCTGGAATATGCTTGTAAAGAAGGTATAGTTGCAACTTTAGGTGTATCGAATGAAAACTCTTTTAAGTACGCTTTGAATTTTCTGGAATCAAAGCTTATTTCATATCTGCCGTATTATGCACTACCAGTTCGAATTTTTAATATATTGAACATCAGAAGTTTAAAATTTCTTAATTTTATCTCTGTTTTTTTTATACATGTATTTTTGATTTTAAATAATGTTTTATCTAATTTAATAAATTCCTTAGAAAAGAAAGCAAGGTTTGAAATAGTTACTGACGAAAACTTTTACTTTAACAGGTTTTACAATAATAAATACAGGAAAGTTAACTTTGAAGATATTTTTGCTTATTATAGCATTGTTGAAGAAAGGGAGATAAAAACAGTATATTTATTTGATTTCAGAGAGAATGGTAAAAGGAGTTATAAATCGCTTGTTAAAACAGTAAGATATATTTTAAAAGTTGAAAAACCAGATATAATTTTATTTATTGGATATTTAAGATTAAAACAATTTATTTTAATTCGAGTCCCGTGGAAAATAGAGCCACAACATCTTCCCTTGACCTTGAATTTAACCTCATTTAAACATAATCTGTATCTCGAGTCAATGCTAAAAAAAGAAAACTGGAACTTCGGGCTAATGAATTTTGATGTACGATAATATATTTTATTAGACACCCAAAAAGATCAGAAAAATATTTTTAAAGCTAACAATTTAATTAAAGATTTAACCGGTAAACGAGTTTATGGCTTTAGAGCACCTGCTTTTCAGGTTAACATCGGAACTCTCTGAATTTATGAAATATTATGTTGATTAGGTTTTAAATATAAAACGTCAAACAGTTATACTTAATATGTATAAAATTTATCATAAGAGATATACTTAATATTTTTATGAGGCAAGAAGAAAGGCTGGATTCAAGAAAGCTTTACCATTTTTACTTTACAGATATAAAAAGAGTACGGTAAAGAAAAAACTTAATTTTATTCTGAAGAATAATGATTTCATTCCATTAATTGAAAATATAAGGCAACTGGAAAAAATTAATTACATTGACACTGTTCGTATAAGCGAACTGGCTAATAAAATAATATGTAATAACGGTTATATTGCAAAATATGAAAAAAGTAATTATTCTCGGTGGAGGTGGTTTTATCGGAGGCCATCTTGGCAAAAGATTAAAAAGCAAGGGCTTTTATGTTAGGATAGCTGATTTAAAAAACCATGAATATTTTGATCATTCTGAGATATGCAATGAATTTATAATTGCTGACCTTAGAGACTCAAAATCAGTTGAGGTTGTAATTGATGGCAAATATGATGAAGTATATCAGCTTGCCGCTGATATGGGTGGCGCAGGATATATTTTTACAGGTCAGAATGATGCAAATGTTATGCATAATTCGGCAACTATAAACCTTAATGTTGCAAACGAATGTGTGAGAAAAGGAATCAAAAAAGTCTTCTATTCATCTTCAGCCTGTATTTATCCTTTGTATAACCAGCTCGATCCTGAAAATCCTGTTTGCAGTGAAGATTCTGCGTATCCTGCAAATCCTGATTCTGAATACGGATGGGAAAAACTGTTCAGTGAAAGGCTTTATCTTGCATTTCACAGAAATTATGGCTTGAATATAAGAATTGCCCGTTTTCATAATATTTTCGGTCCTCAGGGCACATGGAAAGGCGGTAAAGAGAAGGCTCCTGCTGCTCTGCTGAGAAAAGCCGCTGAAGCTGATGACGGCGATGAAATCGAAGTATGGGGCGACGGCAACCAGACAAGGAGCTTTTTGTATGTTGACGAATGTATCGAAGCAGTACTGAGGTTTATGGAAACTGATTTTACTGGGCCGGTAAATATAGGTTCGGAAGAAATGGTAACAATCAATCAACTTGCACAAATGGCAATAGAGATTTCAGGTAAGAACCTGAAAATAAAAAATATATACGGCGATGAGTTTTTCAGAAAATATGGATTTAAATGCCCGCTCGGCGTAAGAGGAAGAAATTCTGACAATAGATTGTTTCGCGATAAAGTGGGGTGGGAGGTTAATCAACCTTTGAAAGAGGGAATGAAGAAGACTTACAGGTGGATAGAAGAACAGGTGTCAAACAAATGAATATCAATGAAATATAAAATGAATTAAGCCTATATTGGTTTCGAAAAACTCAATTTAATAATCAAAATCAAAATAATTATTTCTTATGGCCCTAAGGAAATTTAAGCAACAGCCACTATCTTAAACGATAGTTCTCATTCAAAAATATTATAATAGAATATTAGATTGAGAGCAACTGCTATTTTTGATTAATTAATTTAAAGCAAACATGAACATTTTAACTTTCGATATTGAAGAATGGTATATTTACGAACTATATCCAAAAGGCGGGAAGGATTTTTATCTTCCTATAATAAATTCAATTCTTGAAAATCTGCTCGATATTCTGGATCAAAATTCAATTAAGTCAACTTTTTTTTGTCTTGGAATAATAGCTAGAAATTATCCTAAAATTATTAGAAATATTTATTTACGTGGACATGAAATTGGTTGCCATTCAGATATTCACACTAACTTAATAAACCATAATGTTAATACTTTTAAAAAAGAAACAAAAATAGCGATTGATAGTTTAGAACAAGTTACTGGTCAAAAGATTAAAATTTATAGAGCTCCAGCTTTTTCACTAACGAAAATTTCAAAATGGGCACTTGAAATACTAACTGAGTTAGGTATTGAAATAGATAGTTCTGTATTCCCAGCTTATCGTTTATTTGGTGGAATGCCTGAATTTAAAGCTAATACTCCTGTGATTATTGAAACTCCTTCTGGTTTAATTAAAGAATTTCCAATTAATTATTTTTCTCTTATCGGTAAAAGAATTATTTATACTGGTGGTGGCTATTTCAGATTATTCCCTTATAAAGTGATAGAACAATTAATGAGAAGGTCAGAATATAATTTGAGTTATTTTCACATACGTGATTTTGATTTTAAGCAAAAAAGAGTATGTTCATTAAGATATTTTAAATCTTATTACGGAATTAATGGAGCATTAGAAAAATTTCAAAAACTTATAAAAAATTTTAAATATGTTTCAATCAGAGAAGCCAATGAAATCATAAATTGGAATAATGTAAATGTAATTAATTTATAATTATGTATAAATCAATTATTAAGCGTTTCTTAGATTTTTCTTTTTCAATTATTTTATTACTTGTTACTTTACCTTTTTTTATTTTTATAATACTTATCATTGCACCTTATAATTCGGGCAAGATATTTTATGTCCAAAAAAGAGCCGGGATAAAGGGTAAACTTTTTAATCTTATCAAATTTAAAACAATGAATGACAAATGCAATTCGTCGGGTCATTTATTGCCTGATTGTGAAAGATTAACGAAAACAGGAAAATTCCTGAGATCAGTATCTCTTGATGAATTACCACAGATATATAATGTTTTGAAAGGGGATATGAGTCTTGTGGGGCCTCGTCCTCTTCTACCTGAATACCTTCCGTTATATAATGAACGTCAGGCACGGCGCCATGAAGTGCGCCCTGGAATAACCGGATGGGCCCAGGTTAATGGAAGAAATAACCTGACATGGAATGAAAAATTTGAAATGGATATATGGTACGTTGATAATGTTTCATTTAAACTGGATATGAAAATATTATTTATGACTTTAGTGAAAGTGATTAAAAGAGAAGGAATAAATGCATCCGACAGAGAAACAATGAAACCATTTAAAGGGAATGAATAATTTATATTTCAAAGATATAGCAATTTACGGCGCCGGAGGATTCGGGCGAGAAATAGCTTGCCTGATAAAACATATCAATACAATACAAAATACCTGGAACTTGATAGGTTTTTTTGATGATAACCTGAAACCTGGTCATAAAAATAATTATGGTTCCGTTATCGGTAATATTGATACTTTAAATAATTATTCCCGAAACCTATCATTAATTATTGCAATAGCAAATCCTGATGATATTAATGGTATTGTAAAACAAATAGTTAATCCTTTAATCGAATTCCCAAATTTGATTGCACCAAATGCTATTATATTTGATCCTGATAACTTTATAATCGGCAAGGGTAATATTGTTTTTTTCGGATGCAGGATAAGTTGCAATGTTACAATAGGGGATTTCAACATTTTGAATGGTCTGGCTTCTTTAGGGCACGATGTACAAATCGGTAATTATAATGTGCTTCAGCCTTCGGTTCGTATTTCAGGTCGAACAATAGTGGGCGATATGAACTTTTTTGGCGTTCAATCAGTTGTACTACAAAACCTTAATATTGGTAATAATACTCGCATCGGTGCCGGATCAATCGTTATGAATAATACTAAGAATGGAGAATTGTATTTAGGTAATCCTGCAAAGATTGTTAAATTCTAATCAATACGACTATTATAATAAAGGCAAAATTATAAGCATTATTACTAAATAAATGGCATTTCAAAAATTTAAGAACATAAGAATTAGTGGCATATCTGCATGTGTCCCTTCTAATATTGAAAGCTCTAATAATTCTCCGGCTTTCTTAAACAAAAATGATGCTGATCAGTTTATTAATACTACGGGCATAATTGAAAGAAGGATAGCCGACTCAGGAATATGTTCCTCCGATTTATGCTTTTATGCGGCAGAAAAACTGATAAACGAATTAATGTGGGATAAGAAAGAAATTGATTGCCTGATTTTTGTAACGCAAACGCCTGACTATATAGTGCCGGCCACATCATGCATATTGCAGTCAAGGCTCGGTTTATCCGATGCTTGTTATGCATTCGATATAACACTTGGTTGTTCCGGTTGGGTTTATGGGGTTTCAGTTATGGCTTCGTTATTATCTGACGGATATATGAAAAAAGGATTACTTCTGGTTGGTGAAACAACTTCAAAAACAAAGTCAAAAATGGATAAAAGTACTTATCCATTATTTGGAGATGCCGGTACTGCTACTGCAATGGAATTTAAAAAAAATGAGTCACCTATGTATTTTCACACTGGTACGGACGGTTCTAAATTTGAAGCTATTTATATTCCGGACGGTGGTTTTAGAAACATGACAACTTCAGACTCTTTAGAAATGAAGGAATATGAGCCCGGTATTATTAAAAACAGATTACAATATTTTATGGACGGCGCCACTGTATTTGTCTTTTCAATGAAAACCGCTCCACGAAGCGTTAGCTTTCTGCTGGATAGCATTAAACTTAATAGTAATGAAATTGATTATTTTATTTTTCATCAGGCTAATAAAATGATTGTGGAAAAAATAAAAGAAAAACTTAAGCTGCCTGTTAATAAAGTGCCCACAAGCTATGAATTTTTTGGAAATACTTCAATGTCATCAATCCCCCTTACAATGGTCATTAAAATAAGAGAGGAACTTTGTAATTCAAAATTGCATCTGATTGCTTGCGGTTTTGGAAGCGGACTATCCTGGGCTACCTGTTATATTGAAACGGATAAAATTATTTGCCCAGCACTTATCGAAATTTAATTATTGGTAGAAATAAATTGAAACATGGGATTTCAACATTATAAAAATGTGGAAATACGAGGCTTAGCAGCATGTGTGCCAAAGAATATCGAGGATAACAGACAATCGCAATTGTTTAGTACTGACGATCAAAAGAAAATGTTCATTGAAACAACCGGTGTAATTTCAAGGCATGTTATTGCTAATCGGGATATATGTTCTTCCGATCTCTGCTTTGAGGCTGCTAACAAGCTTATGTATGAACTTAATTGGAAAAGAGAAGAAATTGACTGTTTGATTTTTGTTTCCCAAACTCCTGATTATATTATGCCTGCTACGGCATGTATTCTTCAGGAAAGACTTGGTTTATCGAATGAGTGTTTTGCAATGGATATTTCTTTAGGTTGTTCAGGATGGATATATGGTGTTTCAACTGTTGCCGCATTGCTTCAAACCGGCTATTTTAAAAAAGGCTTATTACTTGCAGGAGACACTTCAACTGTTACTAAATCAAAAAAGGATAAAAGTACTTACCCGTTGTTTGGTGACTGCGGAACTGCAACTGCATTGCAATATAAAAAAGGCTGTGTCGGTTTCAAAGCTCATACCGCTACCGACGGCAAAGGTTATAAAGCAATATATATACCTCATGGTGGATTCAGGACATTCTATAATTCCTGGTCAGGTAAAGAGATTGAATTCCCTGATGGAAACATACGTACTAACCTTCATACAATTCTTGATGGTCCAACAGTTTTTACTTTCGGTATATCAAAAGTTCCATTAAGTATTTCAGGTCTCTTGAAGCATTTTAATATTGATATTGAACTCATAGATTATTTTATTTTTCATCAGGCTAATAAAATTTTGAACGAACAAATAAGAAAAAAACTGAAGTTACCAGTTGAAAAAGTGCCTTATTCCATTGAATATTATGGAAATACATCAAGTGCCTCGATTCCGCTAACAATGGTTACAAAGTTAAAGAATAAACTTGAATCGGGTAATTGTAGGCTGATTGCCTGCGGTTTCGGAGTGGGTCTTTCATGGGGTACAATATACTTCGAAACAAACAATATTATCTGTCCCGAAATTATCGAAATTTAAAATCTTATATATTTGCGAATACTAATCAGAGTTAAGTATGGAGAAAATTGTCGTTAATGATTTTATTGCAAAATTTAAAGATGCACTAAATGCAGATAATAAAGAAATTTTCTTAGATGATAAATTTCGTGACTACGATGAATGGGATTCAATGAGATATTTATCTGTTATTTCAATGCTTGATTCTGAATATGACGTGATTATTGAACCGAAAGAATTTCAAAAAATCGAAACAGTCAGAGAACTAATAAAAGAAGTAGAAAAAAGACAAAATAAATAAGTACTCTTATATAACCCTGCTTTTATGAATTAATGATAATTAAAGATTGATTTAAATTATTTATTCAACCAATCTGTTTCTTGAGATGTATAGAAATCCTTTTACACTTGAGGATAAAGTTATAATTATAACAGGTGCTTCTTCCGGCATAGGCCGTCAATGTGCAATTGTGAGCAGTCAACTTGGGGCAAAAGTGGCACTCATTGGCAGGAATTCCGAAAGGCTGCTTGAAACACTTAACTTAATGGAAAACAATGAAAAGCATTATATATATTCGATTGACTTAACAGAATATGAAAAAATAAATCAAATTATAGAAGATATTGTAATTAGATTTGGGAAAATAAAAGGGGTGGTTAATTGCGCAGGTATATCTACGACAATTGCTTTTGATATGATAAAACCCGAAAAGCTAAATTTCTTATTTCAAACAAACGTTCAATCCGCTTTTAATCTGACAAGAATTGCTACAAAAAGGAGTTATTTTCATGAAGAAGGAGGAAGCGTTATTTTTATAAGTTCAGTTATGGGAGTGGTTGGTGAAGTTGGCAAATCAATTTATTCAGTCACAAAAGGAGCATTAATTGCATTGTCTAAATCGTTGGCTCTTGAATTGGCTTCGAGGAAAATAAGGGTTAATTGTATATCTCCAGGTGTAGTTGATACTCCTTTGTCGAGAAATGCAATATACAGTAGTTTTGAAGAATCAGTTGAAAAAATAAAAGCTCAACATCCGTTAGGCATTGGTTTGCCTGAAGATGTAGCATATACTTGCGTATTTCTTTTGTCCGATGCATCACGCTGGATTACAGGCACAAATGTTATAGTTGACGGAGGTTACCTGGCAAAATAACTAAGATTCTATCTTTATTCTATATTCTATTAGTATGCCTGCTTTTTAGCAGGCTCTCTTTATTATTAATAATTTTATTGGCAGTTATTACAAAAGACAATATATGTTTTTGGTTACTGATTCGAATTGATAAAATATTCGAAATTTAAGGTAATATTGAGTTTTATTCATGGGAAAATTTATATCAGCTTTGTTATTACCCTTGCCAATAATTTTTATTTTATTTCTTTCAGGCTTATTTCTATTTTGGTTAAACAAAAAGCGTACAGGAAGAATTTTGTTACTGATTGCAGGTTGTTTGTTTCTGATTGTTTCGACCCGACCCGTACCTTATTTGCTGATTGGCATGCTGGAAAAGCAATATCATGTTCTTAATGAAATTCCTGCATTTGATTCTTCCGAACAGGTTCATATCCTTGTCCTTGCAGCCGGTCATACTGATGATGAATCACTGCCTCCGAACAGTCAGCTTTCAGGCGGAGGCCTGATTAGACTTACCGAAGGCGTGAGGCTTCATAAAAAAATTCCCTGTTCCATGCTTATACTATCAGGTCCCGGCGGAAAGGAAGGCTACACCCAGGCCGACGCTCTGTTCCGCACTGCTCTCATAATGGGTCTCGACTCATCATCAATACTTCTGATGAACAAAGCAAAAAACACTGAAGGCGAAGCCAGAGAATATAAAGAACGCTTTGGCACACAACATAACCTTATACTCGTCACAAGCGCTATCCACATGCCACGTGCAATGATGACCTTCAGGAAAGAAGGCATTAATCCGGTTCCGGCACCAACTAACTTCATCATCAAACACGGCTCACGAAAAGACCCGTGGAGATGGATGCCGTCGGCAAGGTATATTGAAATGATGGAGGGAGGTGTGCATGAGGGAATGGGGATTTTGTGGTTACTTTTATTGGGGAAGAGTAGGTAGCAGGTAGTATGTAGTATGTAGTATGTAGTAGGTAGTAAGGAGTTTGTAATAATTGTGAGATATATATGGTTGAGTATAAGGGATATAGGGATTTGATTGTTTTTAAGAAATCGTATAATCTGGCTATGGAGATTTTCAAAATTACAAAATCATTTCCCCTTGAGGAAAAATTCAGCCTGACTGATCAAATTAGAAGATCGTCACGTTCTGTCACATCAAATATCTCAGAAGCATGGGCAAAGCGAAAATACCCTAAATCATTTGTAAGCAAATTACTTGATTCATTAGCAGAAGAATCTGAAACTGAAGTATGGCTTGATATGGCATTAGATTGTAACTATATTGATAAACAGACACATATAAACTTAATTAAAAGTTACGACGAAATTGCTAAAATGCTTTCTTCCATGATAAATAACCCTGAAAAATTCTGCCACTAATTCTTTTCTTAAAATCCACTTACTACCTACTACTTACTACTTACTACTTACTACTTACTACTTACTAAAAAATGTCACCCAAACACACACCCCGCATCTACCTTTCATCTCCTCACATTTCAGGAAACGAAATGAAGTACATTGAGCAGGCTTTCCGCGACAACTGGATTGCACCGCTTGGGCCGAATGTGGATAATTTCGAAAAAGAACTGGCGGAATATCTTGGTGTGAAGCATGTTGCGGCTCTCAGTTCCGGCACTGCGGCAATACACCTGGCGCTTATCCTTCTCGGCGTCGGACCTGGAGACTATGTTATAGTGCAGAGCTTCACTTTCGCTGCAACAGCATTTCCTGTGCGATACCTCGATGCCATACCGGTTTTTATTGATTCCGAACCCGGTACGTGGAATATGGATCCGGAATTGCTGGAGAAAGCTATTAAAGGAAAAAGGAAAAAGGAAAAAGGAGAAAGGCAAAAGGTAAAAGACAAAAGGCAAAAGGGGGAAGGGGGTAGCATTAAGGCTATTATCCCTGTTCATCTTTATGGAATGCCTTCGAATATGGATGCAATCGGGAAGATTGCGGACAGGTATGGAATTCCGGTAATTGAAGATGCCGCTGAGGCGCTGGGCAGCAGGTATAACGGGAAGAAATGCGGAGCAATCGGAAAGACGGGCATACTTTCTTTTAATGGTAATAAGATAATTACAACGTCAGGGGGTGGGGCGCTTGTGTCGGATGACGAAAACATGATAAGGGAAGCCAGATTCCTTGCAACCCAGGCACGTGATAATGCTCCTCATTACCAGCACAGCCGGATAGGATTCAACTACAGGATGAGCAATATTCTTGCAGGGATAGGCAGAGGCCAGCTCGAAACAATAAACGAAAGAGTGAAGACAAGACGTGAGAATTTTCTCTATTATAAAAGCAACCTCTCTGGAATAAAAGGTGTCTCGTTTATTGATGAACCCGGACAGGAATATTTTTCGAACCGGTGGCTCACCACTGTACTGATAGATCCTGAGATAACCGGAACAGACAGAGAACAGGTTAGATTGAAACTCGAAAATGAAAACATCGAAACAAGACCATTGTGGAAACCTATGCATCTTCAGCCGGTATTCAGGGATTACCCTGCCTATATCAATGGCATTTCAGAAAGACTGTTTGAGAAAGGATTGTGCCTGCCATCGGGAAGTAACCTGACGACTGAGGATAAGGAGAGAGTTGTGGAAAGCTTTATGAATTGTTTCAGATGAAATGATGTTACGGATTACAGTGCTTTTGTTATGAACTTCATGTTCCGGATTTTTTAGTAAAAATGTTTATGCGACATATTATTTTCAGTTGAAAAAATCTCTTTTAAACACAGATAATTATTTTATGTGATGATAAATAAGTTCAGGAAGCAGATTATCACTATCTTTCGCAAATACTCACTGCCACGGTGGCTGGTACTGGCTATTGATTCAGCAGTAGTATATACAACTTTCCTTTTTGCCTATCTGCTCAGATTCAATCTCGTAATACCTGAAGTAAGAGTAGACACCGCTTTGAGTCAGGCCTGGATTGTGCTTGGAGTATATTTGATATTCATGCTGATTTTCAAATCCTATTCCGGACTTATACGGCACACCACGATAAAGGATGCATTTACACTCTTTCTTACAACAACTCTGTCGCTGATTGTGCTGTTAGGTCTTTCTCTTTCCGGAAGAACATTCGACCTGCCCGAAGTTTTTAATATTCCTCTTTCGATACTCATGATTCATTACGGAATAGTAAATGTATTCATGTTTTTCTTCAGGGTATTCATAAAGATGTTTTACGAATTTGCATCGGCCTCAACACGCGAAAGAAAGAATGTGATAATATACGGGGCTGGCGAAATGGGTATAATAGTGAAGAGGATAATAGAGAGCGATGCAAGAAGTGGCTACAGGATTGTTGCCTTGTTAGACGACAACTGGCGCATACAGGGTAAGAAAGTTGACGGTGTGAGAGTTTATTCCCAGGCAATACTATCGCAAGATTTTATTTCGAAGGAAAATGTGAAGGTTTTCATCTTTGCAATTAATAATCTTTCTCCGGCAAGGAAGAAGGAGATTCTTGAAAAAGTGATACCGTTTGGAATCGAAATACTCGAGACACCTTCTTTCGATACATGGATAAACGGCCGTTTCCAGATAAAACAACTTCGAAAGGTGAAGTTCGAGGATTTGCTCGGCAGAGAGCCGATAGAGCTTAATATGGACAATATAGCAAAGAGCTTGAAAGATAAAACAGTTCTTGTCACAGGAGCTGCTGGTTCGATAGGTTCAGAAATAGTGAGACAGTTGACCAGATATCAGTGCAAAATGCTGGTTCTGGTTGATAATGCCGAAACTCCCTCATTCTTCCTCGAAGAGGAACTCCGTGAACATTTCGGGATAAGTAACTTCAGTATGATAATAGGAGATGTGACGCAGAAAGAAAAAATGGAACATATTTTCAGAACATATAATCCCGGTATAGTGTTTCACGCTGCAGCCTATAAGCATGTTCCTGTCATGGAAGAAAATCCTCATGAGGCATTCAGAGTCAATGTGGGCGGTACTAAAGTTATATCGGAACTGGCAATAAAGTACGGAGCTGAAAAGTTCGTACTGATATCTTCCGACAAAGCGGTAAATCCTGCCAATGTAATGGGTGCCACAAAGAAGATATGTGAATTGTTCATTCAGGCTAAGTCGAACCGGCAGGAAATGAAAACACAATTTGTGACGACGCGTTTCGGTAATGTTCTTGGCTCGAACGGCTCGGTAATACCTGTTTTCAGGAAACAGATAGAAGAAGGGGGTCCTGTAACGGTTACCGATCCCAGGATTACCCGTTTTTTTATGACAATACCCGAAGCATGCCAGTTAGTTCTGGAGGCAGGTTTTATGGGTAAAGGAGGAGAGATATTTGTCTTCGACATGGGAGTGCCTGTCAGAATACTCGATCTTGCAAATAACCTCATACGGCTCTCCGGTCTCGAGCCAGGTGAGGATATAATGATAAAATTTACAGGTCTTAGACCCGGAGAGAAACTTTATGAAGAGCTCTTCTCACATAATGAACCTCTATTGCCCACACACCATCCGAAAATAAATATTGCAAAAACCAACGGCAATAATTCCGATTCAGTAATCCGGGATGTGGATGATTTGCTCGATAACCTTTATTCATTGACTGCAAAAGAGGTTGTCAAAAGGATGCAGGATATTGTGCCGGAGTACAGAGCAAGGACTTAAAATGTGAAAAAATAACTTTTTGACCTTTAAAGCCTGAGATAGCTGCACATCCTAATAGAAATCGTAATAAATATTCCTCAAACTTGTTCTTAATCCAAAGCTGAAGTAACTATATTTATTATCGTTTTTGGCGTTATGTTCCGAGCGGAAAGTGTATGAGATGAAAATATTTGCATTTGTGGAAGGGTTGATGAGTGCGCTAAGTGTTGCATCAATCTGATTGAGCGTTGTATATAATCCCTGGCCGATACGATTGCCGTATTCTTGAGGAGCAGTTTTTGGTGAGATAAAAATGTTTTTTCCATAGTTGATCCCGGCTGTATCGAGGCCTGTACCCTCCCATACATATTTAAGATTGAAAAAAAGCCGTTTGCGATTATATTTAATAATTGCAACGGCTTCTTTTGTGTTGGCGCCGGAAGGATGTGCAAGAGGTTCGCGGGCATTCGACCAGTTCTGAATGGTTGTATAGTGCGAATATATATAGGGTCTTATGAACGAGATTTCAGTCTGCATATCGAGATTACGCACTCCAAGAAAATCGAAAGTCTTCAGGCCTGCCTGCCATGCATATTTATTCCCTGCCCAGCCGTCGGAAGAAAGCATCTCTTTGATTTTGAACTCGTCAATGACAAACTGTCCGTAAAGAACTATTCCTTTTACAGGTGTATAACGTAGATTCATACCGAGCATTTCATTATCGCCCGAACCGAGGTTGAACTCGACAGGACGGAAGAAGATAATCGGGTTCAGGTAAGCAGGATCGAAGCCCCTGTGAAAAGTAGAATCGCCTGCGTTCCATGTAACAGATTCGAAAACAGATATATTGAGTTTATTCCATGGGACGAAGCTAAGGTAGTGCATAGCGCTGTATTTTTTTGCAAATATTGCATCGCCTGTTCCGCGATAAGCTATTACATCGGGGTGTGAGAACTGGCACCAGAGGTTTACATATTTAATTTTCCAGAAAGTTGTGGTTATCATGAAATACGGATAGTAATAACTGCAGTCGGAAAGGAGGAGTGAGCGGTATCCATCGCCCCAGAAATTTTTTCCATGGCCAAGCTGAAAATTAAAATATCTGCCAGGCGACCATGATATATATCCGGAGGCATTGGTGAAGTCGAGTGCAGTGCCGTTGTCGAACGATTTGAACCATCCCTGTCCCGGTACTGCTTTTCTGAGGCTTACATAGTTTGTTATCCACAAAGGCAGGCGTGCCTGAGTCTCATATATGCTTGTTGCGAAAGCAAAGTTTTTTCCAAGAGTGCCCTCGACAAGTGCACCCCTGGTGTTAGTCCACTGCGAGCGTTTTTGTGCAAAATCGTAACCTGAACTAAAATCAAAAAGAGGGTCAGCCTTAAGTGAAAAGTCACGGCCTTTGATTATTATCAGGTTCCTGTTGAAGAGAATATCTTTCCATTTCGAACCGGCCTGTAAGTTGAATTCTTTAAGTTTCTCTGTATATCTGAATGTCGAGTCGAGTTCGGTTATCAGAAAAGGCCTTATCGAAGTATGGAACATGGAATCAGGATCATAAACATATTTTTCGAAAGATACCAGCGACCGGTTCTCATACTTATATAGCAAAGGCTGTGCTTGAATATTCTGAATGTCAGGAAGAAAGACAGCAATCAGTAATATAGGAAGAAAGTTTTTCATTGAATAATCCTGAACAAATATATAATAAATTATTCGGGCTCCAATGTTCGGAATATCCTCCGTCCCTTCGTCTCTCAGTTCCTCAGTCCCTCCGTCCCTTCGTCTCTCAGTCCCTCAGTCCCTTCGTCTCTCTGTCTCCCCGTCCCTTCGTCCCTCCGTCCCTTCGTCCCTCCGTCCCTAAGTCCCTCCGTCCCTAAGTCCCCAATCACCCCTGTTTCTTCATGCAACACTTTGCTTTCAATTTGTGTCTTGTTTTTAAACTATATTTCATACATTTATATAATCTTAAAACGAACCTGCCATGAATAGTTCGTCAGCAAGCTCTGAAATCAAAAGAAAAAAATATATGAAAGCCGGTAAGCTCTATTTCTTATTGCTAATTATTTTAAGTTTAAACTTAAACAATATATTTTCTCAGCCGGTTTGGGTACCTGGCACACCATCTGTGCCTTCAACAGGCCCTTTAACAATTACAACAAATACTGGCATTGACAGGGCTGGAACTATATATATAGTTATATTTAAAACTAAAGAATATGCAAATTATACTCCTTATCAAATTAAAACTCTCGCAATTGGAGGTCCGGGGATGTATTCATATGTTCAAGCCAGTGCTGTTATTAATGTTTCAGGTACAGATATAGGAAAAGTTTTGCAAAGAGTTTTTGATGTCCCAACTGCTAATAAAACATATTCTTGTGATTTTGTAGCTGAATCAGGAGGCGTATTACAATCTACAGTAGTTAGGATTGATGCCACCACCCTTCCCTGTCCATCTATCTATGTCGGAACTGCCTTCAACAACGCCGACCGGTGCGTGAACGGAGACGGTGCAAATAAGTCGTACGACCTTACAACATATAGCGGCTTTGGAGGAAACTATTCGAATGTTTTAAAGGGAGCCACATGGACAATAAGCTGGGGCGACGGTTCACCGGATTATACTTATACTTCTACTTATGATAATGACGGTCCGGGGCCTGTAATGGCACCTGGAATGGAATTTCTTAGTGTTACACATACATATACTGTACATGATTCATGTTACAGGAAAGCTGTTCTTACTATTAAAAATCCGGCAGGGTGTGCGGCAGTGGGAGCCCAGACGGAACAAAAAGACGTTCTTCTAGCCGGCCGTGACTGGGATGCCGACGGGAATGGCTCTCAATTGCTTGTCAATGCTGCCGACGGTAGTCCGGATACAATCAAAGTGTGCGCTGGCACAGCAACTGCCATTACATTAAGAGACGACGGGGTGTGGGATTGCGACCAGACTTTCAAGACATATCCTCCCGGAGAAATCAACTCAGGCGACCGTAATGTACAGTTTGTTTATGGTATGCACCCTGTAACAAGGGTTGTCGAAAATACTATAACAGGAGATGTTGTGATTTCAGGCACTTACCCTGGTACAGCAAACACCACTGCCGGCCATTCTTCGGGAATAATTAACATACCGACATCAGGTATGAATCCTATCACAAATCCTCATACTCTGAGTGATGTGATTACTATTCCCTCAACTGCAGCCGCAAAACAAAAGATGCATGTTTATTTCAAGAACTGGAATAAATGTAATCCATATTCCGGCAATCCATGGGACGGCACCGCAGTGTGGGATTCAATAGTTATATATGTTGTTCCTTCACCTCCTGCGCCGACAGTACTTGACAAAACCATCTGCTATGGTGGCGACAGAACACTTTCTGTTACCAGTACTCCGGTAGGCACAATAAGGTGGTATGCCGATGCAGGACTGACTAATCTTTTGGGTACAGGTATTTCTTACGTGCCTGTTCAGACAGCGGCAGGAGTTTATAACTTCTGGGTAAACGACCAGTCGGTTTCCGGCCTGCAGTGTATAGGCCCGGCAACAATGGTAACACTGACGATACGGGAAGAGCTTAGTAGGCCGGGTCCAATTTCAGGGCCGGCTGCATTATGTATAAACGCTACAGGACAAATTTTTTCTGTTTCTGCCGATCCTCCTGTTATGCCGATAGGCGGGGCAACAGAGTATTTCTGGACAGTGCCCGGTGATTGGACAATAACTGCAGGACAGGGAACAAAACAGATTACCTGTAATGTGGGCAGCACTACCGGAGGTCAGACAGTAAGCGTTATAAGCCGCTATATCACAACACCGGTTTGTAATTCGACATCACAAACATATTCGGTTTCTGTGAATCCTCAGCCTGTAGGGCCCACATTAGCTTCGAAGACACCTAATCTTGCAGCAGTATGTGCGGGGCAAAATGTATCGGCTACGTTTAATTCAGGTACTGGAGGGGTAGGCTGTAGTGATGCATTTCAATACCGGTATGATGGGACTGGAGGCTGGAC
>JAGPFZ010000095.1 GCA_018056245.1 Bacteroidales bacterium | reverse complement strand
CTTATTTCATTTTCAACCAGTTGCCTGTCGGGCTGACAGGGTTACTTATTGCATCGGTCTTTGCAGCAGGAATGAGTACTGTTTCCACAAGTATCAACAGCTCAGCAACAGTAATTATGAACGATTTTTTCAAAAAGAGCAGCGATAAAAACTTCGATGAGAAAAGGGCTATGAAAATTCTCTACTCCGCTTCCTTACTTTTCAGTATCGCAGGCATTTCAATAGGGATTGCAATGATAGATGTACGGAGTGCTCTTGATGCGTGGTGGAAACTGGCATCAATTTTCAGCGGAGGTATGCTTGGACTTTTTCTGCTTGGATTCTTTATGAAGAAAATAACCAGCGGCGCTGCTCTTACAGGAGTGATTGCAGGAATAATTGTCATTGCCTGGATGAGCCTCTCCCCTGTGCTTTTTACAGGTGAACTTCAGAAATATGCATGTCCGCTGCATGGATATATGACAATTGTAATTGGAACAACGGTGATTTTTCTGACAGGGTTCTTTGCAGGGATATTATGTAAAATGAAAATTTCAAAATGCAAATTGAAAAATGACCAATGACAAAGGGAATCTGATTTGTCACATTTTTAATTTCCTGCCTTTTAGTCTTCATTGAAGGCATTTCAAATAAGTATTAAATAAGGATTCAGGTTGAATATTTATGCTATTTGAAAGAAAAGATTTAACCTGCATTATTCATGCAGAAGATAAAAGATAAAATTAAAAAGATAAAAGTCAGGCAATTGCAAACTTTTTTCAATCTTTTTCTGTTAAGTTGATTTTTATTATTGTTTTTCATAATGTTTTGAACCTTTTGTCTTTTACCTTTTGTCTTTTGTCTTTTCTGAAGTTTATGAATTAATAAGATTTAAGAAGATAAACTAATTCTTTCATCCAGCATATTGTAATTCATTTGATTTTATTAACTTGTATTGATTTTCTGTAAGCGGGTAGTCAGGCGCAGGTAATTGGGCAGTTTGAGCAGGTAGTGTTGGTTTTTCTTGTGTGACTGACGGGGCGGGAGCGTGCCCGGCCGTTCCGGCCGGGAAGGAAAAAGATAAAAGGAAAAAGTAGAATAATAAGATTTGATGAAAGAAAATGATTTAAAAGAGAGGTTATTTCATTTTGGTGTGGATGTTTTGAAAATGCCGGGATCTTTAAAAGGAGGTAAAGAGACAGATGTTATTAAATATCAACTATCGAAGGCCTCAATATCTTCAGGAGCAAATTATGAAGAATCTCAGGCTGCTATATCAAAACTGATTTTACAAATAAAGCAGGAATAGCTTTAAAAGAAATGAGAGAATCAAAATACTGGCTAAGAGTTATAAAAAGTCTTTTTCCAAAAACCGAAAATATTGATAGGTTGCTGCTTGAAAGTGAAGAATTAAGCAAAATATGAGCCTCAATAATAATTAAAGCAAAAAGTTAATCTTTATATGTTTAAATAACTTTCCTCCTTTTTCCTTTCTGTTTGCGTCAGCCGGGATTAGGATGGATTTCGGATTTTGCATTTTGGATAATAATTGTCTCGCTGAAATATGAAAAAAATTATTGCTGAAAGGGTTACTCACCGGGATGAAAAGCGTGTGAGTTTAAGATTTCCCTACGACAGGGATTTGGTTATGACTGTAAAGAATATGACGGGTTCCAGGTGGAGCGACACAATGAATTGCTGGCATATCCCGGACAGTGCCGATGTTATCAGGATTCTCCTTCAGGTTTTCAAGGGGAAGGCCTATGTTGATTATTCATCAATGAATGTTGGTTTGGCAGAGAGAGTCAGGCGGAAACGTGAAACCTGGAAGGAAAAAGAAGCGGGAAAGTTTTCCAGAAAAACATCCAGGAGCCTGGCCCTTTTGAGTGAAAAGGGAAAGGAAGATGTTGCAGCTTTCCGACGGTGGCTTGAAGCGCATAGGTATCCGGTAACGACCGTAAAGACATATACCGGTATGATTGAGACCTTTCTGCGTTTTGTGAGTCCGAAAGAAGCTTCTGATTGCAGTACCGACGATATTATCAGGTTGGTGGATGAGTATATACTTCCGAAAGGTTTGAGTTATTCTTATCAGAATCAGATGGCAAGTGCTCTTAAGAAATTTTTCGGAACAATTTGTAAAACATCCATTGAGCCTGTGGAGATTGGAAGGCCCAGGCGTCAGCACAGGTTGCCGAATGTATTAAGTAAGCAGGAAGTTAAGAATATACTTGATTCAGCAAGTAATGAGAAGCACCGAGTTATGTTGAGTATTATATACGGGTGTGGTTTAAGGAGAAGTGAGGTTTTGAATCTTGTACCGGCAGATATTGATAAAGATAGAAAGTTAATCAGGATAAGGCAGTCAAAGGGATTTAAGGACAGGTTTGTACCTCTATCGGAAAAGCTTGTTGATATGATTAATCAGTATATATTGCATTACAGGCCTGAGAAGTATTTATTTGAGGGTCAATATCCCGGCAGCCGGTATAGTGAGACAAGTCTCGAGAAGGTTTTCAGGACGGCTTTTGAACGTGCAGGGATAAAAAAGCAAAACATTACATTGCATGGTTTAAGGCACAGCTATGCCACACATTTGCTTGAGGCAGGAACTGATCTGCGGTATATTCAGGAGTTGCTGGGTCACAGAAGCAGCAAGACTACAGAGATATACACCCATGTTAGTACTCAAAGCATTCAGAAGATCCGGAGTCCGTTTGATGATTTGTGATTTTTTTTATTTTTAAAAACAAAATTGAAATAAAGAATAATACAAGGTAAATAATAATACCAGAGAAAGTAAATAATGTTTACTTTTGGTAAACATATAACAAGTTATAGCGCATTTAAGATATGCTCTGCAATTCGATGAAGTATTATGATCTCGATAAACAATCTTTGGGAATCTCATGATGAGATTGACTGGAAGACAGCTCTAGAACGTTATTGGAGTTTTGTGC
>JAGPFZ010000013.1:10423-50855 GCA_018056245.1 Bacteroidales bacterium | reverse complement strand
CGGCAAAGAATTTTTGTTCTCTTTTTTAAAAGAGGCTTTATCATCACTTTTTTCAGTGTCGGACATTTTTATCTTGCGCCAGAATGAATTCATGTTATCAAAAACTAAATGACTTATTCACCAAACCCTACTTAATCATGGTATAAAGATTCTGTTTATTGCTCTCGGTGCATTCATTATTAATCTGATTATAAGCAGAATTGTTGAAAAAGCCGTAAAGCTGACAGTTATCAGAGATGAAACAATGACGGCGGAAGCCGAAATACAACGTGAAAACACTTTGATAAGAATATTCAATGGGACAATATCAATTGTTATACTTTTAATTGCGCTCTTAATGATACTTAAAGAAGCGGGGCTTGATATAGTACCTATGCTCGCCGGTGCTGGAATTGTTGGAATTGCAGTAGGTTTCGGAGGACAATACCTTATAAGGGATGTTATTTCAGGGCTCTTCATAATACTTGAAAACCAGTACAGGATTGGGGATGTTATAACTATAAACGACAAAGGAGGTTCGGTTGAAGATATCAGTCTGAGGAAGACCACATTGAGGGATCTGGACGGCACAGTTCATCATATTCCGCACGGTGAAATAAAGATTGTTTCGAACCAGTCGAAGGATTTTGCCAGAATAAATATTGATATAGGAATAGCATACAATTCCAATCTCGAACATGTTATTGATGTCATCAATCGGACTGGCGAAGAAATTTCATCAGATCCGTACTTCAGAGAGCTCATCGTCAGTCAGCCAAAATTTCTGAGAGTAAACGAGTTCGGCGAATCGGCTATAATTGTAAAGATTCTTGGCGACACAAAGCCTCTTAAGCAGTGGGAAGTTGCAGGAGAACTACGAAAACGGTTGAAAATTGCTTTCGACAGGGAAGGCATTGAAATACCGTTTCCGCAAAGAGTTATTCACCATGCAGGAAAAAAGGAATGAACTAAACTCATTCTTCCCTTTATTAAAAAATTTACCACTTCATTAACGGCTCACAGCTATTAAATGCAAAAAAAAGAGAAATGTGGATCGTTTGATAATCGAGTCGGTTATAGTGATTTGATATTTTATTAAATTTGCGGCTGTTTCCGGCCCGTAGCTCAACTGGTAGAGCACGTGACTCTTAATCATGGGGTTGAGGGTTCGAGTCCCTCCGGGCCGACAAATCAAAATCAAAGCCGGAGCGCATCTTTATTTCATCCTCTTTGCTCATTGACATTAGTGGTGAAAAATCTCCGTACGTCCGTACAAATGTCTAATGTGCCTGAAAGGTATTTTTTCATTTAAATTTACAATTGTTTTTAAGAAAATTCAATTTGAAAGTGGATAAAATTTTTTTACGCCAATTGGTATCATTCATACTCCTTTCGATAAAACGGATGTTCTGAAATAATAGTCTGGTAACAATTGCCGCATCTGTACCAGTAATCATCTGTCATAAAGGTTCCTCCCTGTATGATTATTGCTTTTCCTTCAACAAATGCTTTTGCAATTGTTTTGCGTGCTTTATCATACAGGCGTGTGAAAGTTGGGCGTGAAATATTCATTCTTTTTACTGCCTCTTCCTGGTTCAGATTCTCATAATCGGCTAGTCGTATAGCTTCGTATTCTTCATATAGCAGATATACCTTCTCAAGTTCCCTCATTGGGATTCCGAACGGTTTATAGCCTTCCATCGCAGGCGGAATCGTAATATGTCTGATCATAAAGTTAGACAAAATATTTTAATGTACTGATCGGATTAGTGTTAAATAAGATTGTGTATAGAATTGAAACTTAACTAATTTTTAAGAATTATAATTATTCTTTTAATAACATTTATAAACGTTATTAAAATTCTTAGGTGGCATTATTGATTCTCAATGTGTACTGTCTTATGCCAAGCCTTAATTAATTACTAAACTGTTATTACTCTATTCGATTATTTTTTCAATATACGATAATTATTACCAAATGATAATTATCACTAAACAATAATGATTACAATTAAAAAAATATTATTATCTTTGCAGATGTAATAAAAATTAAACTTGTTAATTGCAAATTCGCACAGCAAAACCATAAAATAATGGTAACCAAGGATGTAATAAAAATATTGCTTGACCATAATCTGAAAGTAACTCCCCAGAGAATAACAATTCTCGAAGTAATAATGAATATGAAAAGCCACCCCACTGCAGAAGAAATATATGAATTACTTAAAAAAAATCACCCGAATATCTCAATAACAACTATTTATAATACTTTGCGAATCTTTGTCGAGAAAGGCATTATTAAAAAAGTATTCACATGCGACGATAAAATAAGATATGACTCGGGGCAGATGAAACATCATCATATTTATTACACCGACTCTGAAAAAATCGAAGATTTCTTTGACGACGAACTTGATAAGATGCTCAAAAACTATTTTTCACAGAAAAAAATCCCCGGGATTATTGTTAATGATATGTCTTTACAGATAAGTGGAAAATCAACTGTCGAAACTTCAAATAAAACAAAAAAATAATAAATTAACTTTTAAATTTTACTACTATGGCAGAAATTGGAAAATCAATCGTAAAAATGGATGTTGATAAGCTTATCAACCTCCTTAATAAAGCTCTTGCCGATGAATGGCTGGCTTATTATCAGTACTGGATAGGTGCAAAAGTTGTAAAAGGCCCTATGAAAGATGCAGTTATTTCGGAACTAAATTTACACGCCACTGAGGAGCTTGGTCATGCACAACTTCTTGCAGCACGTATCATTCAGCTTGGAGGAACTCCTCTTCTGACGCCGAACGATTGGTTCAAAATGACAAACTGTGGCTATGAAGCGCCAGCCGATCCTTATGTGGAGAAAGTGCTCGAACAAAATATCAAAGGTGAACAATGCGCTATCAAGGCTTACAGCTCCCTTCTTGATGTCACAAGAGAAGCAGACCCTGTAACGTACGAGATAATTGTACAGATTTTATCTGACGAAGTCGAACATGAAGAAGACCTTGCAGCTCTTAAAGAAGACCTGGAACTTATGCTTGCAAGAAGAAAATAAGTTGATTATTTTCTTAAATGTATATAATTTAATTATCTTAATAATAATCATTAATACCTTAAAAAATGTGTGAGACAAATTATTCAATACCGCGTATTGGAGACAAAGCGCCTGAATTCAAAGCAGTAACAACTCAGGGTGAAATCAACTTCCCATCCGATTATAGTGGAAGCTGGGTAATTCTTTTCAGTCACCCTGCCGATTTCACGCCGGTGTGTACTTCAGAATTCATGACGTTTGCCACAATGGAAAAACAATTCAACGAGGCAAACTGCAAACTTATCGGTCTGTCTGTGGATGGACTTTACAGCCATATAGCATGGCTCCGTACCATAAAAGAAAAAATAGAATATAAGGGGATGAAAAATGTTGAAGTGACATTCCCACTCATTGAAGACATCACAATGCAGGTAGCCAAACTATATGGTATGATACAGCCGGGAGAAAGCACAACCAAGGCAGTAAGGGCAGTGTTCTTCATTGATCCAAAAGGCATCATAAGAGCTATAATTTATTATCCGCTCAGCCTTGGCCGGAATTTCAGTGAACTCTACAGGGTGCTTATCGGACTGCAAACCGCCGACGCATTCTCTGTTTCCCTGCCTGCTGACTGGCAACCAGGCGACGACGTTATAGTGCCTACAGCAGGATCGTGCGGCGCTGCTAAAGCGAGAATGGAAGATAAAGGAAATATCAAATGCTACGACTGGTTCTTCTGTACAAAGCCTCTTCCAAAAGAAACTATAATGAAGAAAATCCTTAATAAATAAAGGGATGAAATGTATATCAAAAGGCGGATATTTTAATTTCCGCCTTTTTAGTTTGAAGCGATTCCCCTCTCCTTTCTGAAAAATTTTAAATTATTTGCAAACAGATCGCAGATAAATAGTCGAACAAGATTTTCACTTATCTTTGAAAATCCGTAAAAATCAGTGCAATCAACGTGATATAATAAATATATATAAAGTTCCTTTTTGTGAAATCATAAAAGGAAACAAGACATAAAATATTTATTTACATTTCATTATCTTTAACGCCAAATTAGAATATTTACTTAATATAAAATACTGTATATGGTTGAAATTACTTTTGAAGGCGGTAAAATTGTAACTGCCCATATTAACGGACACGAAATAAGAACTGATCAACCCATTAAAAACGGCGGTACTAATAGTGCTCCATCCCCATTTGACCTCTTCCTTGCCTCAATCGGCACATGTACCGGGATTTATGTAAAATCTTTTTGTGACAACCGGCAAATTCCCGCCGAAGGAATCAAAATACTTCAAACAATGGAATATGATGCCGAAAAGAAAATACCTTCAGTTTTTAAAATCGAAATAGAACTCCCACCTGACTTTCCTGAAAAATACAAGGATGCAGTGATTAGCGCAGCAGAACTATGTCTAGTTGAAAAAACTATTCTGAATAATCCGAAATTCATCGTTTCTGCAAGAATAAAACAATAATTAATAAAAAACGTCTCGTTCAAAAATTTGAAACCTGAAGTAAATGACATATGAACTTATTGCTCGAAATCCAAAAATAAGATATACAATGAAAAAATTGTCTTTACTGCTTTTTATATTCATTCTCTCAATATCCGGATGCAAAGTCAGTTTGCTGGAACATAATGAAACAATAAACAAAATTGCTGATCTAATTGCAGATGGAAATCTCAGTCGAGCAAAAGCCATTGCAGATTCTCTAATCTATATTTCAAAAAATGAAACAACAAAATGGAAAGCCGATTCTCTTTCCCAAATTTCGTCGCGAATTTTACTCAGCTTTTCATTAACTGAACGGGACATTGACAGTATCCTCAAAGAAACAGGATTAAATTTCACTCCGTCAGATATTGAAAAATTTGAAAACCTCGGCTGGCTCGAATACAGAATGATTGATAATGAGAAAAAGTATTTTAATCGGGCTGTCTCAAATTTGATACTCTTAAAAAATTTCAATGAAAACAGAAAGGCACGCGACTCTGCATTGGCTAATGATTCGCGATTGCTTTTAAGAAAAAATAATATACTGGAAATAATAAAAAAATCGTCTGAATCAAGCACACCTGCCGGCTCTGTAAATGTTGAAATCTTATATACAATTACTGTAAAACCCGATATAGTACCTCCAGGAGAAACAATAAGATGCTGGCTACCATTTCCAAAAGAAAACCATGAACGTCAGAGAGACGTTTTTCTTCTTGGAATCTCGAATGAGGAAAATTTCTTACTTGCTCCCGATTCTATGGTACATCGTACTATTTATATGGAAGAAAAAGCAAGGGCTGGAGAACCTTCCATATTCAGGGTTGCATATTCTTATGTCACTTCCGGACAATACTTTGACCCCGAAAAATTAAAAATATCGTCATATAACAAAAACTCAGAGATATATAAAATCTTTACAGAAGAACAACCTCCTTACATTTGCTTTACCGATGATGTTAGACATCTTGCCGACAGTCTGGCAGCCAATGAAACAAATCCCTATAATATCGTCAAAAAGTTCTATTACTGGATAAACAATAATATTCCGTGGACTTATGCGCTCGAATATTCAATAATTCCGAATATCCCGGAATACACGCTTAAGAACCGAAGGGGCGATTGCGGTATGCAAACCTTTCTTCTGATGTCAATGCTGCGATATAAGGGAATACCTGTAAGATGGCAAAGCGGATGGACGATACAACCCGGTGCGGAAAACCTGCACGACTGGTGTGAAGTATATTACGAAGGAACAGGATGGGTTCCGGTAGATGTTTCATACGGACTTCAATTTTCACCGGATATCAAAGTTCGTGAATTCTATCTTACAGGGATTGACTCTTACAGAATGATTGTAAACGACGGCGTATCCGGTAATTTATTTCCCCCTAAGAATTTTCTAAGAAGCGATCCGTTCGATTTCCAGAGAGGAGAAGTCGAATGGGAAGGCGGCAACCTGTTTTATGATAAATGGAATTATGATATAAAAATTAATTACAGGTAAAATTTTGAGCATATAAAGTTGAAAGTGTTGACAACAATCGCCCTCAACAAATTGGCTTCCAGAAATTGTTTTTTATAATGAACTCTATTCGATTTTAAACTACTTTCCCATGTTCTCGATTTTTTGGCGGACAATATTGATAATTTATTATATTTATTTCCCGTGAATAAGAGAGAATTTATAAGATACACCGGACTAATAGGAGCCGGACTGATTACTGGAGGAACATTCAAAATGTGCAGAAACGAAAAAAATGTGATAAAGAAAAGTAGAAGTGTAAAATCTACACTTAATATGAAATTTAAACCTTACCTCCTTCACTTAAAACACTCCTTTAATCTTGCAATCAGTTCCCGTACCACAACGCCGGTAATGCTCACCGAAATAGAATATGACGGCATTACGGGCTATGGTGAAGCCAGTATGCCGCCTTACCTTGGCGAAAGCCATGAAACTGTTTCACGCTTTCTATTCTCACTCGACCTTAATCAGTTCAATGATCCTTTCATTTTAGAGGATATTCTCGACTATGTTGAAAACTTCATGCCCGGTAATTATGCCGCAAAAGCTTCGGTTGATATTGCTCTTCACGACCTGATAGGCAAACTTTCCGAAGAACCGGTTTACCGGCTACTTGGACTCAATCCTGAAATGACTCCCTTTACAAGTTTTACTATAGGGATAGATACTCCCGAAATTGTAAGGGAAAAAGTCGAAGAGGCAGCGCCATATAAAATACTCAAAGTCAAACTTGGAAAGGATAACGACAGGGAAATGATCGAAGTAATACGTTCGGTAACTGACAAACCTTTATGTGCCGATGTAAATCAGGGATGGAAAGACAGAGAATATGCACTTGAGATGGCTCACTGGCTAAAAGAAAAGGGTATTATCTTTCTCGAACAACCGATGCCAAAAGAACAGTTCGAAGATATTTTATGGTTAAAGGAAAGAAGCCCTCTTCCGATCATTGGCGATGAAGCAATACAAAACCTTGCCGACCTGATTAAGTATAAAGACATATACTCGGGCGTAAATGTCAAACTGATGAAATGCGGAGGAATAAGATCAGCGTTTGTAATGCTTAAAACCGCAAAGGCTCTCGGAATGAAAACCATGATCGGATGCATGACCGAGACATCATGTGCCGTTACTGCAGCAGCTCATCTGAGCCCTCTGGCCGACTGGTGCGACCTCGACGGCAATCTGCTTATAAGTAACGATCCGTTCGAAGGACTGAAAATTACCGACGGAAAAGTCACATTACCCGTGTCAAAACCAGGAATAGGAGTTGAAAAAATCAAGAATTTATAAATTCAAAACAAATTGCAAAAAAGTATAGAATATGTTATTTTTTAATAAAATGTGTCAATAGTTTTATTCTTTTTAGATTTTTTAAAGTTTTTTTATAATTTAGCCCTACTATAAAATTAATAAATATGTCAGGGAAAATAATTTTTAATTGTATAGTTGCTTTAACAATAAGTTTTGTTACGGCAACAGGTCTCTATTGTCAGGACTGGACTCAGTTCAGGGGTCCTAATCTCGACTGCAGGGTAGCAGGTTTTAAGGCGCCGGCTCCATGGCCTTCAGAGTTAGTGCAGGTTTGGAAAGTTACTGTGGGTACCGGCGATGCTTCGCCAGTTCTTTCGGTCAATAGAATTTATGTCCATACCCGTCAGGGAAGTGAAGAAACGGCAATATGTCTTGATGCTTTAACAGGAAAGGAAATCTGGAAAAGCTCTTATTCCTCTCCTGCCGTTACAGGTCCTGCAACATCACATCCTGGCCCACGCAGCACTCCTGCTATTGCCGCCGGGAAAATTGTCACACTTGGAGTGACAGGAATATTAAGCTGCTTCGACGCCTCAACAGGTAAATTAATATGGCGCAAGGATAATCCTGAAAATCTTGTCCCCCAATACTATACAGGAATGTCGCCACTTGTGATCAACAACCTTTGTATAGTACATCTGGGAACAAAAGACAATGGGACAATTTTAGCACTCGACATCAATTCAGGAAATGAAAAATGGAAATGGACAGGCGATGGACCTGCATACGCTTCACCTTCAGTGATGAATATTGACGGCAAAAAACATATAATTTTTGTTACAGAAAAAAATCTGATAGCACTCGACATTGCCGACGGAAAACTCCAATGGAGCATGCCCGCCCCGCCGCAACAGAGATTTTACAATTGTGTCAGCCCTTGTGTTGACGGACAGAAAATATATTTGACAGGGCTCGGCTCAGGAATGAAAGCGCTTGTTGTAGAAAAAAAGGGAGATAAATATGTTCCACGGGAATTATGGAACAATACGACAACCGGAGCAAAATGGAATACGCCTGTATTGAAGGATGGATTCCTTTATGGCTTCACCGATACCAGAAGAATTTATTGCATCAATGCTTCCACAGGTGAAACAGCATGGACCGACCAGACAGTTCACAGCGATTTTGCAACCCTGAATGATTGCGGACAGGTGTTTATCGGACTTCCGAGTACAGGCAACCTGCTTGTTTTCAATCCTTCTCCAGTTGGATATAACGAAGTGGCAAAATACAAAGTTACCGAAACAGCAGTATATGCCTTCCCGCTGATTACGAACAATAACATTTACGTGAAGGACGCCGAGACGCTTATAATGTATAAAATCAAATAGAAAACATACCGCTTGCCCGAACTTCTCTATCCGAAAAGAAATTTCTCCGGATTATTGCTGCAGATATCGGTCTTTTGATCGTTTGTGAGGTAAGGAGTGATGAGAAATGCGGAAATATATTCATTATAGGAGCCGGAGCGAAGCAAGTTGATAATGAAATCTGACCCGAAAAGAAGTCTGGGCAGGCTTTTATTATTTATGATCTTCTTTATTCGTTCATAACTATCCGGTGTAGGATTAATAAACGAAAAATCGGTGTAAACATTATCGTATTTGCTAATAAGCGTCATTATTGTCCGAAGCCACTTCTCATTTCCTCCTGCCATGCTTCCCATGTGAGCAAAATTGATTTTGAGATTTTTAAAAGAAGAATTGTTAATCACTTTTACCCACCTTTCAGGATTAGTGTAACGAAAAGCATCAGGAGTAGTTTTGAATCCGCCATCGCTGCAATGAACTGTCAAAGGAATTTTTTTTCTCGCACATTCGCTGTACAGAAATTTTACTTTATCCAGTTCCGCCGGCTCATCTTCAGGCCATGGATCAAAGCTGAGAGGCGGATAAAGCTTTATGCCTGCAAAAATATACGAGTAATATTCCGGATCCTTCTTTTCTTTTATTTTAAAGATAAGGTCTTCCAGACTTACATTGATAGTGCCAAGTTTAGAATAGAGTTTATGGTAACGGTCTGCAGGCGATTCGTCATTCTCATAACCCGGAAAATATTTGTCAATGAGAGATTTGATTTCGAGCAGGTCATAATTGCGTGTATTAATACCCAGAAATGGATAAATCTCGAAAAGTTTATCTTCTTTTTTACAGTTGGTCTTTATGAGTTTTAACTGACCCTGCTTCACCGGGTGTCCGATAATATCGTAACAATAATAGAATCTGATTGCATTTAAAAGGTCGGCTACCTGTCCGGCTATAGGTTTAGCAGGAGGCAGATCATAATAACAACCGCTATTTTTCAGGTTCTTGTAACCGAAATCTATGAGTAGTGGACAAATAACTATTTTATTGAATGTTAAGGTTTTATCACCTTTTTCAGATATGCTTTTCTTTCGCAGATAATAATCAGCAAGAAGAAAATGGTACTCAACTGCATTCTCCATCAATACCAGAAGGTTCCTGAATTTTATGGCATCATCACCTATATACTCTTTTATCTTTTTTGCGATTAATTGAGGGAAAAATTTCATAATGCCGACAGGGACAAAATTCAACAAAAAAGGAAGTTTGCCCGCCACTTGTTTAACCGATTCCTTTGTAATCATATCATCACGCAGAAGAAATGCGATGAGATTAGGATGACTGAGATCGAAAAGATGATAGTGAATGTCGTAAAACTTTAACATACAATTATTTAATAAAGTCTCTTGAAAAGTATCCAATATTTTAAGTTGAAAGAATCACGTCCGGACCGATTCTTTAGAAGAAGGTTCTGTTGTAAACATTTCACCCTGTGAATTTGTAAGCAGGTTTTTTGTAAGGTAAGAAACTCCGGCGCCTATGGCGGCAATTACAACAGGTTTCAGTGTTACCCAATTAATTACACCTCCTTCTGCTATCAACTGGTACGCGCCGGTAATAAAAGTACAAATTATAGTTACAGTGAGACCTTTAATGAAATCTCTCCTGTCGAGTCGCAGAAATTTTGATTTCATAGGATTATGTTTTGATATAACTATCAAAGCTATAAAAAATTCACTATCGGAGCTCTAATTAAATTATTTAAACATAATATCCGTGAAAACCCGTGTAACCAGTGGTAAAATCAAACAAAAGTCTTCTCCCTAACTCTTTATCCAGAAAAAATACTCTTCACAATAAAGAGATTTTGTTATGAAAATATTTAAGAGCGTATTAACTGCAGTTACAACAGAAATAGCTGATTATCGAAATATTGCAAACTGTCCGTTTTGAGGAAGTGCCCTGTAAATTATCCTTGCATCTTTTGCTGAAACGTTTATTTTTATATAAGGGTGATATTCAGGCATTTTGAAAGTAACCATACATTTCAGAATATAAAATGCATTCCTGAATCTGTCGGTTAGGTCAAAGACAAAGCGGTGGAAAAAAGCATTGGAATTCCCATTTGTTTCCTGAAATATATGAAGTCTTATGCCTTCTCTAGTTTCAAAGATAACGTTGACATATTCTGTTTTTGAGGTATCGGGTGGCGCATCCGGTTTATATTCGGTAGTGTCGCGCGGTGCAACTTTATGAACGACAGGTTCTTTTTTTATTGTTGAATAATCATGTATAACATTGAAAGGTGTTGACAGCATTGAAGAAACTGCATATTCGTCGGCTTTGACAAAAACTTTACTTATAATCGCCTTGTTTATCTTTGTATTATAAACAGATACGCCGTCAATTTCAAGTATAGCGATGCTATCTGGAAGATTCACTGAAAGTGAAACCGAATCAGTCGAGGCCATAGCAATACGTGCCTGATAAAATGATTTTGCTCTGTTCAGTGCAATAAATGTCGAATCAAAAAAAATAGAATCATAATATCCTCCCTTTTCAGGTTTATTATAACCGAATTCTTTGTTTATAGAGGCAATCTTTACAGATGGTGCCATAATGGAAAGAATAACAAAATAAGCTATAAATAAAACGGCAATGGATACACTTATTTTAATAGTTACATTAGATTTCTTCCCTCTTCTGTTTTGATTCTGTAATTCCATAACAAATAATCCCAGATTAGAATATATATACTTTTGAACCTACACTAAGGGTATTAAAAATTATCTCCAGGTCTTCATCATTAAGTCTGATGCACCCATGGGTAACAGGCATACCAAGCAATCTTTTGTAGATGGTTCCGTGAATAAGGTATCCATTGCCGAGGCTCATAGCATAATCTCCTAGTACGCCGCGTTCGTAACGCGATTCATCGCCTGGCGGCGGTACAGGCAGTCCCTCTTCAATAAATGCCCAGTCGGGTTTTACCCATAAAGGCTTTACAATTTTCTCCTGAATCCAGAATTTGCCTTTTGGAGTTTTGAACACCCACTCCCGTGAGCCTTCAGGTGTGACAAGCCTTGTATAACTGCCAGAACTGCAAAAACCCTCTCTTATAATTTTTCTGTTGCGATAAAGGTAAAACCTGTTGCCGGTAGTATTAATTACAAGAAAAGACTGTCCGGGAGTAAATGACCGGTATTTCCTTTCAAGAAGTGAAACTTCCGATTTAAGAGCCGACATTTGCCGCTTATAATCACGATTATTTGTGTTTATCCTGTATGTAACCGGCTTATAGTCCGTTTTTCTTCCAGCGTCCTGCAAAAACGGGGTGAGGTAAAGAAAGAATCCAAAGAAAGCAACAACGGAGATTATTATCGTAATACTCTTTAGAATATCGAAGACGGTTTTTCTGACAATTTTATTTGATATAACAGCCTTAACGAAGCCTGTAATAAGCTGTACAAGTTCAGATTCGGCAAAGCTTCTTTCTTTGTTCTCTGTCTGATTATTATTTGAAATATCATTACTCATTTTCGAAATTCATGATTTCATCCAGGCTTTTTAAGGAGCCTACTATTGTAACAGGTGTACCAATTTTTACCAGAGAAAAGAGTTTGTCCATATTTGCATTTGTAAGAGCTATACACCCATCGGTCCAGTCAACTCCTTTCCCGCCACCTCCGTGTATTTCAATTCCGCCACCTATCTTCGACGATGGAGGCAAAGAACCTCCGGCAATTTCCGATTTGAACCTTGCAATGTCCTCACTGTTTGGATAATTTATTACAAGAGATTTATAATATGCGGTTTCCCTACCTTGATATTTTCTTACCACTTCATATTTTCCTTCAGGTGTTGCTTTATCGCCCATTCTTCTTTTGTATCCTGCCCAATTTTTCCCAAGTTCCACATCGAATTCGTATTTTATCTTACCGTTGTAATAGAGATAACATTTCCTTGCAAATTTATCGACCAGAATCAAATATGAATTATTTTTTGCCGATTGTGCCACAGATGTTTCGTACCACTTTTTCCAATTCTGATATGAATTGAAATAATTTTTAAGTTCTGCAATTGCATTTTGATACACTTCAAAGATCAAATTCTCGGCTTCGGTAATTTTTCTATTCGCAACAAGAATCTGGCTTTTACTGAAAGCAACTTCGCCTTCCTGTAAAAGTAGCTTGCCTTTTGAAAAACGAGACCATGAATGATTTGGAAGAGGATAGCGGCTAAATATATTTTCAAATTTCGAACATGTTGCTATTAGAGTACTTATTTTCTCTTTTATTCTCGTTTCCAATTCTTTGCTGCTTATTTCGGACTTTTTTGCTGCCTCATTCGCCTTTTCACGTGAAAGTTTTGCATATTCGGCCACTTCTTCATAATTTCTGAAAAAAATAAATTTATTGTTTTCCCTTTTCCATTTACTCATAGCCGAATCATACGCTGCTTCTGCCTCGCTGAATAGTTTCTTTGAATAGACAGGTGCCTGCCTGGCTGATGCATCGGAAAGTGCCAAATTTGCTAATTCGATTTCCTCTGTCGGAGGAACTGGAATTAATTTAAAGCCAATAAATATTATTAGCGCAATTATTGCAATAATTGTCACGGAAGTAAGAAAAATTTTTGCTGCTTCTTTCAAGAAATTCATAAATTTTATAAAAAACCCCGGGTGTATTTCCCGGGGATTGTTGCAAAATTAAATAAAATTTCTTCTCAGATGCGTCCGCCAACTTTCTTGATTGCCTCTTTAAGTTCGTTATTGATATTATCGGCCGATTCCTTTGCAGCTTTAATCTTGTTAAGAGCATTCATATAGTCTCCCTTGTCGTACAAGCTCTGTGCTTCTGTAACAGCTGCGTCAATTGTGCCCATTTCTGTTTTTATCTGCTCAAGAACTGCTGCGCCTTCCTTCCCTCTCGGAGCTCTCGGAAAGAGTTTGTTGTTCTCTTCAATAACTGCCTTGATGTCGGTCATCAATGTTTCAACTTCTTTCTTTACTTCCTCTTTTCTTGTAACAGCATTTTCCCGAACTGTCCTGGCAAGTTGAACAACCTTTGTCAGGTCTTCCTTTGCAGGCCCGTAACTCTTAAATAGTTTTGATTTCTGACTTTCAATGTAGGCATTTACGGCCCTCATTGAATCCTGAAGAGCTGCAAAATCAGCAGGCAAATAAACATCTGCCTGAACTGCCTTAGCTGAATCTATTGCTGAATTTGCTTCATCAATCTGTGCCTGAGGCACCTTTCCACAACTTGAAAGGAATGCAACCATAACTGTGATTGCAACTCCTGTTAAAATTCTACTTTTCATTTTCTTACCTTTTTACTTTATTATTGTTAAACAATTAAACTTTTCACTTTAAAATCCGGCACAAAGATAATAATTAAAAACTGAAATAAACAAGAAAATTTAATTTAATTTTAATGTATTTTTAATACTTTTTTAATCACAAAAAGATTATATACAAAATATATCAATAAAAACCCGGCATCGAATATTACCGGGTTTTATTCTTTTAGTGTTAGTATTTATAGGAGAACCACTACATTAAGCATTCTCTTTAATATGCAGTATTCTGTGGATCCCAGTTGCACCATTCTGTCGTCCAGTTAGTTATTCCGAAAGCACCAATGTAACATAATGAATGTAAAAGAGATTATAAATAAATGAAAATTTGCATTTACCTTTGCGTCAAATCAATAATCTGATAGTTAATGATTAGTAAAAGTCTGATATGGATTTAAAAGGAATGAAGATATTGATCGTTAATGACGAAGAAGACCTTTGTGAGATTCTTCAATACAATTTAAATAATGAAGGGTTTGCAACTGATATTGCACATTCGGCCGAAATTGAATTAAAAATCGTTTAATTTTAAGCCCGGAAAAACTGTGCAGTATTATTGAAATACAGTATATAAATCTTCTCAAACATGAAAAGAATTTCATTCACTTTGTTAGGCGTAATTATTTTCCTTTTGCTGAAAACTTCTGTTACTAATTGTCAGGTGAACAAAAAGATTCTTGCCGGTTCATGGCTTGGAAACCTGGAAACAGGAGCTATAAATCTCAGGCTTGTCTTTAATCTGATATTGAATGATGAAGATTTTCTTATAGCCACTCTCGACAGTCCAGATCAGGGAGCAAAGAATATTCCTCTGGGAAAAGTGTCGGTTAGAAACGATTCACTTATAATAGAAGCACCTCTTTTAAAAGGTTTATACCACGGAATAATTGTAAATGATATACTTATTAATGGTATATGGGAACAAAACGGCATGTCGTTTAATGTCATTCTGAAAAAACTCTTATCTAAATTTGTTCTCAACCGGCCTCAGGAACCACATCCGCCTTATCCTTATAGAGTTGAAGAAGTTACAATACCAAACAAAAAATTCAATATTTTTCTCTCAGGAACGCTTACAATTCCTGAAGGTAACGGTCCATTTCCTGGTGTGGTGCTGATTTCAGGTTCTGGTGCCCAGAATCGCGATGAAGCTATTATGGGACATAAGCCTTTTCTGGTTATTGCCGACCGGCTTACAAGGAACGGTATCGCAGTTCTGCGGTACGACGACCGTGGCGTTGGGAAATCGCAGGGCATTAATGCTGAAGCCACCACTGCCGATTTGGCCACAGATGCCGACGCAGCCTTTCAGTTTATGAAAACACATAAAGAGATCAATCCCTCTGCCATCGGATTGATCGGTCACAGTGAAGGAGCACTTATTGCAGCCATAGTTGCCGCATCAAATAACGATGTGTCGTTTATTATATCTATGGCCGGACCAGGAGTAAAAGGTGAAGAAATACTTTTCCGGCAGCAATCCGATATAAGCAGGCTCTCAGGGGTAAAAGAAGAGGATATAAAAACATCTGCCGCTATAAACCGCAAACTTTTTGATATCATAAAAAAAGAAAAAGATGACCTCAAAGCCGAAGAAAAAGTGATGAATTATTACAACAAAATACTCAGTAAACAGAAAATATCGCTACAGGAGAGAGAGAAGCTTATATCACAACTTCAGTCCAGCTTCAATGCTTCAACATATCCATGGCTCAGGTATTTCCTCATCACAGATCCTTCTGATTACTGGAAAAAAGTAAAATGCCCGGTTCTTGCACTAAATGGTGAAAAAGACACACAGGTTGCTGCCGATATCAACCTGCCTGCAATAGAGAAGGCAGTAAAGTCAGGCGGAAACAATAATATAAAAACCGTAAAACTTCCTGGACTAAACCATCTTTTCCAGCATTGCAGCACAGGTCTTCCATCCGAATACGCCCAGATCGAAGAAACAATATCACCGGAAGTTCTGGAATTGATTTGCGAGTGGATTAAATCTCACCCGTTTTCTTTACAAGCTCTTCATACTGAGGAATAGCCATAAGATATTCCCATCGCTTATTTTCGTGGTCAATTTTACAAGCATAATTAATAATACCGTTGGTTACTATGATATAAGGCACCTTAAACCGCATGTTATACGTAACAACCTGATCAAATACTCTTTCATCCAGATGGGAATTATACGATTTGCATTCGATTATCATAACCGGTTGACCTTTTCTATCGTGAACCAGAATATCGGCCCGTTTCTTCATGCCGTTCATTTTAAATGTCACCTCAACCCCCATAAGTCCGGCAGGGTAATTACCTTCTTCATAAAGATACCTGATGAAATTCTGCCTCACCCATTCCTCGGGAGTAAGCCTTACAAATCTTCTTCTTATAGTATCAAATATCATTTCCCTTCCCGGCGGACCGGTAATCCTGAAATTATATACGGGTAAATTAAGTTCCGGTAGATTCACGTAAGTTTTGTATTTTCAGCCTGATTTTTATACTAAAATTTTTACATTCTGTCTCATATATAATGTTTAAAGTTACAAAATCATGTTTGAGATATTCAATAAATTATCAAAAAGAAGTAAAAAGATTATTTTTAACAAATATATCGAGATAAGATTTTTCTTGTTTTGAATAATCTTTTAAATAAAGGCCTTAAAGAAAAAATGGGATATAAAATTTGAAAACTTAATATTCAGACGATGAAAGCGGAAAATTATGAAGAAATCATCAGAGATCTGAAGAATCGGATTTTCAGTACAACATATTTTCTTGCCGGAGATGAACCCTACTATATTGATTTAATTACAAACTATATAGAAAACAATGTATTGGATGAATCGGAAAAAGCTTTCAATCAGATAACCCTATACGGCAATGATGTAACTTATGCTCAGGTAGTCGATGTAGCCCGCAGATATCCAATGGTAGCTGCTCACCAGGTGGTTATAGTGAAGGAAGCTCAGAACATAAAAAATATCGAAGAGATGCTACCCTACATACAAAATCCTCAGAAATCCACAATACTTGTAATCAATTATAAGTATAAGACTCTTGACAAAAGAACTAAATTTTATAAAGCAATTATTGAAAAGGGCGTATATTTCGAATCGAACAGAATGCGCGATTATGAAGTCCATGGATGGATTGAAAAATATCTGATGCTCAGAGGGATAAAAGCTGAACCCGATGCCGGCAGATTGCTTACAGAATATCTTGGAACTGATTTGCATAAACTTTCGAATGAACTCGAAAAGTTGATTATTACACTTCCTGCCGATAAACCTGTAATAACAATATCACATATCGAAAAAAACATCGGAATAAGCAAGGATTTCAATATTTTCGAACTGCAGAAGGCTATAGGAGAAAAAAACGTATTCAAGGCAGCGCTTATAGTCAAATATTTCGGCAGCAATCCGAAAGATAATCCGATAAACTTAAGTATTGCTTCTCTTGCCGGTTATTTCATAAAAATTATGAAATATCATTATCTATCAGACAAATCGAAAAACAATGTGGCTTCAGTTTTAAGCATAAATCCATATTTTGTTAAGGAATACGAGGTTGCCGCATCGAATTACAGCGCCCGTAAAGTAGTGAAAATTATAAACCTGCTCAGGATATATGACCTGAAGAGCAAGGGTTTTGGCGATATAAACTCTTCTCCCGGAGACCTGCTTAAAGAGCTTGTTTTCAAGATAATACATATCCAATGATGCAAAAAGCCGTTTTATTAGATCGTGACGGAGTCATAAACCGTAAGGGAAGTCCGTATTATATCTATAAGAAAGAAGATTTTATACTCAATGATGGCATAATTCCTGCTCTTTCATTTTTTCAGGAAAAAGGATATCTACTCATTGTGATTACAAACCAGGGAGGTGTTGCTAAAGGACTCTTCACAGAACAAGATGTCGAGAAAATTCATGAGTATATGATTGATATACTGAAAATTCACGGCATAAATCTTACTGCAGTTTACTATTGTCCTCATCACCCCGATATTTCTCTATGTAATTGCCGCAAACCTGGAACACTTCTTTTTGAAAAAGCTATTGAAGAATATAAAATAGATCCTAAAGCCTCATGGATGATAGGCGACAGTAATATTGACATTGAAGCTGCTGAAAAGTTTGGAATAAAATGTATTCTTATTCCCGAAAATGGAAATTTAATGGATCTTGTTGTAAAGTCAGGATTAATATCCTGAAATAAAAACAGCCTTCCTAATTCATCTCGGGCGATTCAGGGAAGTCGGCCCATATACGGTATTTGTTGTTAAGGCTTTTAAGAACTTTTTTCCATGTATCGGATCCTTTGCTTGTCATAATAATATCGGGGTTAATACAAGCAATAACCCATGAATTCTCTTTCAGCTCACGTTCGAGCTGCCCTGCAGACCAGCCCGAATAACCGAGAAAAAATCTTATCTGATGAGGTTTAATTTTTTTAGATGAGATAAGATCTTTAATTGTTTCAATATCACCGCTCCAGTATATGTTTTTATATACATGAATACTCTTTGGTATGACATTACCGAGGGTATGAATATAATGGAGAGTATCGGGAGCCACAGGACCACCCATACTCAGATTTTCTTTCCAGTTATCAAAACCGTCCACGGCATCGCATAGCCTCAGGTCGAGCATTTTATTGAGAATAAACCCTACCGAGCCTTCCTCTGTATGCTCGGTAAGAAACACAATACTGCGGTTGAAAAAAGTATCCGGTAAAAAAGGTTCTGATATTAACACTCTTCCCTTTTCTGCTATTTTGTCTTCAGGTAAAATACTGAAAAAATCATAATCTTTCTGCATATAATAAATTCCTTTATAATTATAAATATAACAAAAAAATACTACAAATTACATTCCATTCAAAAAACATTTTAAAAAGACATTATGCACGCTTTTCCAACTTATTATAAAAGTGAATTGCTTTTAAATAATATAGTTTAAGAATTAATGACAATTAACTTAATGATTGAAATATAAATAGTTAATTTTTTTTATTTTAAATAATTTATTAAGCTTTTTTTGATAATATATTAATTGATTTCCCTCAATTGTTATTTTTTATTTTAATTTTGTTCGATTTTATAGTAACGATGGAAAAAAATGTTTTAAAAATCGAAGGCAATAAAGCAATACTTTACATAAGGGAGAGAATGTGTGAAACTCCTGAAGAACTGCTAAGAACGAATAAATTCAGAACAACTCTGGAACTTTGTCTGCGACAGCTGGAAAAGAATGATTCTCCCCTACTGGAAATTTTTGAAGATAGTCGTGTTACGGAAGAAGGAGTAGTGAATCTTATCAAAACACTGATAAATCTCGAAAAATATAAATACGAAGTAATAAATCACATCTCGCCTGAGTCAACTCTTTTTTTACGCGACAGGCAACTTCTCAACAGTTTTGTTGAATATTTATATAATTTCTGGCGGCATTTTGACAGATTTATAATTAATGACTCTGAAGGGGACAGACTTGATAAAAGGCCATACCGTACTTTTAATGAGACTATTGAACAACTTACTCACTTAGTCCGTACCATTTACAGGCATATTCAGGAAAATATTACAGGTTGCCCTCCGATGGTTTACCGTCAAGTGGCAGCAGGTGCCGAGATAGCAGTTATATCTCTTCCAAAGAAAATACCTTATATAGGTGAAATTTACAATAAGCTCAATAATATTCCTATTATCAGGCAAATGCTCATCTATCCTCCTCTTGTTATCCAGCAACCGATGAACAAAAGGACCGGATCATTCAGGAAGATTTCAGTAAACCCTCTGGAGCTTTTCCAAATCCACACTGATGAATACATGTGCTATCCGGCAAAAGTAGGAAAGCTTCTTATAATGGTAGTATTTCACATTTCATTTTTCGAACTTGGCTTTTCCCTCTGTAACCTTTTTGAAATCGCCAGTAACGAGGATCTTTCAAGAAAACCCGATGCTGTTTTTATTTATGGCATACCTGGAGAAATACTTAATAACCTTGCCGATTATCCCACTGTGTTTTATGGCGATTTAGAAAACAGAATTTTTGTAGGAGCCATTCCTGCAAAGCCTGAATTCGGTTATTTCGGCTATCTAAAAAAGATGATCCTCACCCTTCATAATGCTATCAAGATTAATGAGAATATTCTACCGTTCCATGGGGCTATGGTTAAAATACTTTTAAAGGGCAATAAAGAAGCTACGGTGCTAATGATGGGTGATACGGGAGCAGGAAAATCGGAAACGCTTGAAGCCTTAAGGATAGCAGGTGAAAAAGATATACGCCAGCTTACTATTATAGCCGACGACATGGGCTCGATAGAGCTCGATGCCGACGGATTACCAATAGGATATGGAACTGAAATAGGAGCTTTTCTAAGGCTCGATGACCTTCAGCCAGGTTACGCCTACGGGCACCTCGACCGATCGATCATCATGAATCCCAGTCAAGTAAATGCAAGAATAGTTATTCCTGTAACCACCTATGAAACAATAATAAAAGGCCATAAAATTGACTTCATCCTTTATGCCAACAATTATGAGGACACAGATGCCGAACATCCTGTGATCGAGCGCTTCAATTCTGTGTCGGAAGCTCTTAATGTTTTCAGTGAAGGTAAAGTGATGAGCAAAGGAACGACAACCTCGACCGGAATCGTAAAGTCCTATTTTGCAAATATCTTCGGCCCTCCGGAATACAAAGAACTTCATGATAAAATTGCTTCAAGGTATTTTGAGTCATTTTTCAGAAACGGAATCTTTGTAGGCCAGATGCGAACCAAACTTGGCATACCCGGGCATGAAACATCAGGTCCTCAAGAAGCTGCCGCTGAATTGCTAAAAGTGATAACGAACTATAAAGTTTGATGTTTCGAAATCGAATAAGTTTGACTATAAATAAATTAATTATAATTTCTTATTTCAATGTTTCTTAATATATTAATAATAAGTGTGTTATTAATTACAGTGGCATTTGTCGGATTAGGCATAAGTATACTTTTAAAGAAAGATGGCAAATTTCTGGATGAACATTCTGATTATAACGATGGAAAAATAAAGACAGAAGGAAAATGTTATAAAAACGTCGGATTATCAAAGGGAGAGGCAGATAAATCTATATGCAGCAATTGCCGGAATACATTGTAAAAGCATCTATTCTTCAACGATTTTATTTTTCAGGCTTTCACTCATCCATGTTACATAATTACCAGAGTCGTCGGAGTAAACAAAATATGCTTCAAATTCCGGATGGTTTTCCATAAACTCAATTGATTTTTCGATTCCCATCACCATACAGGCAGTAGCAACTCCATCGGCAACTGAACATTTATCGGCAATTACTGTCGCACTCAGAATTCTGTTACGCACAGGATATCCGGTTACCGGATCAATAGTATGGGAATATTTTATTCCATTCTCGATATAATATTTTCTATAATTACCTGACGTTGCTACCGCCCCTCCGCTCATATCAATAATTGCCTGCAAATTTTCTCCGGGAAAAATATTGTTGTCAAAAGGCCTGTCAATTCCTATTCTCCATGGTTTTCCATTCTTTGTGCCTTTTAATTTTACTTCTCCTCCTATTTCTACAAGGTAATTCTTAACTCCGAGTGAATCGAAAAACCTGCTTATTACGTCTGCAGTATAACCTTGTGCTATTGCATTTAGATCTAAAATAATTCCGGAATTATCTTTTACAAGCCTGTTATTTTCTATCCTTACCTTATTGTATCCAACCAGATTTAATAAACTATCGAGTTTATCAGAGTCAAATTCTTTTTTCTCATTGGGTCCGAAGCCCCATGCACGCACAAGAGGACCTACTGTGATATCAAAAGCTCCGTCTGTAAGTTCTGATATCTCCTGAGAGACATCAAACACCTCTTTGAAATATTTTCCAACTTCAATATTCTCACCTCTATTTAATTTCGAAATAACAGATGAATCATTATAAATCGAAAGGGAATAGTCAATGTCGCGTAGAATTCTTTTCACGCCCGATTCCACTTTCTCTTTGGATATCCCACGATGTTTTTCGTAAATAATACTATATGATGTGCCCTGGGTGGGACCGGAAATCCGAATAAAATTATCCTTTTTACTGCATGCTGCTAAAATAAGTGCAATAAATAAAAAGATAAATCCAAATTTCCGTTTCATTTCTATTAAAATATGACTCAAAAAATATAATCCGAAAAATACTCAAATAAAAAAGACAAAAAACTTATATAAACAGTTTATCGTTTTATATTCCAAAATCATCGAATGCAATATTTTCTTTCGGGATTCCGAGGTCATCAAGCATTTTGATTACTGCCTTGTTCATCATTGGTGGGCCGCAGAAATAATATTCAATTTCTTCCGGAGCACTATGTTTCGAAAGATAATTATCATAAAGAACCTGATGAATGAATCCGGTATACCCGTTCCAGTTATCTTCTGGCAGAGGTTCGGAAAGAGCGATATAGAAACTAAAGTTGGGAAATTCTTTTTGTATTTCTTCAAATTCTTCGCGGTAAAATATTTCTCTCAGCGATCTTGCCCCGTACCAGTAAGAAACTTTTCTAGTTGTCTTCAATGTTTTGAAAAGGTGGAATATGTGTGATCGCAAAGGCGCCATACCTGCTCCACCTCCGATATATATCATTTCGGCATTCGTATTTTTAATATGAAATTCGCCATAAGGGCCTGAAATCATAACTTTGTCGCCTTGTTTTCTTGAAAAAATATAGGTCGAACAGATTCCAGGAGGAACTTTCATGAATCGCTTCTTTAATTCATCCCATGGCGGTGTAGCAATACGTACATTAAGCTTGATTATGTTTTTTTCAGCCGGGTAATTTGCCATTGAATATGCTCGACATGTTTCTTCATTGTTTTTCACTTTCAGCTCCCACATTCCGTATCTGTCCCATTCATCTCTAAATTGTTCTTCGATGTCAAAGTCATGGAATGAGGCTTCATATTCAGGAACATAAATCTGGATATATTCTCCGGGTTCGAAATTAAAAGTTTCGTTTTCGGGAAGTTTAACAACAAACTCTTTAATAAATGTTGCCACGTTTCGGTTTGAAATAACTTCACATTGAAATTTTTTTACTTCAAGTAATGCTTCAGGTACTTTCACCACCATGTCGCTCTTTACCTTTACCTGACATCCGAGTCGCCAGTTATTTAGCTGTTCCTTGCGTTTGAGAAAGCTTGTCTCGGTAGGCAATATTGTTCCTCCTCCCGATAAAACCTGGCATTTGCACAGGCCGCAGGTTCCCTTCCCACCACAGGCTGAAGGCAGATAAATTCCGTTTGATGAAAGAGCGAATAAAAGATTTGAACCGGGTGCTATTATTATTTCCCTATCATTAACCTTTATAATTACTTTTTTCGACGGGGTAAGCTTGTTCTGTGCATAGATTAGCACAGTTATCAGAAGGATAGTAATCAGAAGAAAAACGACAATACTTAAAAGAATTGTTCCTGCCGTTGTGGTTATAAAAGTCATAATTGCTTACAGTTCTTAAATTTTATTAAAGTTTAATTCCCATCAGTCCCATAAATGCCATTGCCATTAGTCCTGTCAGAATAAATGTAATACCCAGGCCTCTGAGTGGTGCCGGTACATTGCTATAGCGCATTTTTTCACGTATTGCAGCGAGGCTCACAATAGCAAGCAACCAGCCGATGCCGGAGCCAAAAGCAAAAGAGATAACCTCGCCCACATTGTTGTATTCGCGTTCCTGCATAAAGAGAGAAGCGCCGAGTATAGCACAGTTCACAGCAATAAGTGGAAGAAATATACCGAGCGAGTTATAAAGTGATGGGGAGAATTTTTCAACAACCATTTCAACTATTTGAACTATTGCGGCGATCACTGCGATAAATATCATAAAAGAAAGAAAGCTCAGATCCACTTCTGCAAATCCTTTCCCCAGCCATACCAGTGCGCCCTTTTTCAGGATATAAGTATCGATCAGATAATTAACCGGAACAGTTATCACAAGTACAAAGGTCACGGCAATACCCAATCCAACCGATGTTTTTACAGTTTTTGAAACAACAATATAAGAGCACATACCAAGAAAGTATGCGAAAATCATATTGTCTATAAAAACTGATTTTATAAAAATATTGAGTATATTTTCCATCTAACTACGGTTTATTTTTGTTCGATAAGGTTCTTATTTCGGCTTCGCTGTAACCATATTAAAAGACCCAGAATAATCAAGGCCATAGGTGGAAGAATCATCAGGCCGTTATTTTCATAGCCGATGGAATAGAGCCCCAGTTTCTGGATAACAGGATAACCAAGTATAGTGCCTGAACCAAATAATTCTCTGAAAAAAGAGACAATGATAAGAATTAAGCCGTAACCTGCTCCGTTCCCCAATCCGTCGAGAAACGACTGCCATGGTTTGTTGTAAAGCGCAAAAGCTTCAAGTCGGCCCATAAGGATACAATTCGTGATTATGAGGCCTACATAAACTGAAAGTTGCTTACTAACGTCGAAGGCATAAGCCTTAAGTATCTGGTCAACAATAATTACCAGTGTGGCTATGACTACAAGCTGGACTATAATCCTGATACGTTCGGGAATATATGACCTCATCACAGAAATGATAAGATTTGAGACTGAAACAACAATAGTCACCGAAAGTGCCATAATAAGTGCAGGTTTTATTTTTACCGTTACAGCAAGAGCCGAACAGATACCGAGCACCTGTACCATGACAGGGTTGTTTTTACTTATCGGTGAGGTAAGTAACTTCATGTTTTTTGCCGAAAAAAGCGGCTCTTTTACTTTTGTATCCATATACTATTCAGCATTTTTCTTAAGGTAAGAAACATATTTTTCTATGCAATTATAGAGCATTGCTTCAAGAGCTTTACTTGTAATAGTTCCTCCTGAAATTGCATCAACAGAGTGATTCTCGATACGTTTTTCGTTCGACTTCAATACTTTAACAGAAACAAATTTTCCATCTTCAAAAATTTTCAAGCCTGCAAACTGCTTTTTGAATGCTTGAGTATTGATTTCTGCTCCAAGTCCTGGTGTTTCACCCTTATGGTCGAATGTTGCTCCATAAATAGTATTCATGTCAGACTTGAAAGAAATATAACCCCATATCGGACCCCACAATCCCTTTCCTTCAAGTGGTATAATTGTTATCTTTTCTCCTTCGTCATTTTTTGCAATAAAAACAGGCAGATTTTGCTCCTCAATAGGTTTATTCTCTTCAATCCTCATCTCTAACTTAAAAGCATCTATGCCGGATTTTATTTCTCCTTTTGAGTTAATAACAAAACTTTCGATAATATACTTTGAATAAAGTTCATCTGCATTGCTGAAATCGGCAGGAATATTTATTGATTCGAGAATGCTTTTTTTCTTCTCAAGTTCGAGGTTTCGAGCCTGACGTGGCTGAAGCAAAGTTGCAGCCAAAGAAAGTATAATTGCCACAACTATCACCATAACTGATGAAAAAAAGAAAATATATCTGTTACTGAACTGTTTCATCTGATATTGTTGTTTAGTGCGACTTTGGCTCTTTTAAGTCTTTTTCTGATATTTGCCTGCACGACGTAATGATCAATAAGAGGAGTAAACACATTCATAAGCAGAATTGCAAGCATCACTCCCTCCGGATAAGCAGGATTTACAACACGTATAAGTATTGAGAGAATTCCTATCAGAAATCCGTAAATCCATTTACCAGTTTCAGTTTGAGCTGCAGTTACAGGGTCAGTGGCCATAAAGACTGCACCGAAAGCAAATCCGCCCATAACAAGGTGATAATAAAATGGCAATTGCATATATTCATTTGCTCCGATAATATTCAGAAGTATTCCCATAAAAATACCTCCAGCAAATACACTTGTAATTATTTTCCAGCTTCCGATGCCTGTTAAAATCAATATTGCAGCGCCTATCAGAATGGCAATTTTGGATGTTTCGCCTACAGAACCCGGTATTGTTCCAACAAACATCTCCATGAATGATGGTAGCGATTCAGTATTATTCTGAGCAAGAAGTGACAGAGGTGTTGCACCGCTAAAACCGTCAATGACACCTTTCTCCTGAGTAAGACCCTCGATCCACACTGTATCCCCCGTAATCCACTTAGGGTAGCTGAAAAAGAGGAAAGCCCGTGCTATGAGTGCAGGATTGAATATATTCATACCTGTCCCACCAAAAATCTCTTTACCTAATATGACGGCAAAAGCAGTGGCCAGAGCCAGCATCCAGAGAGGGATATCTATGGGCACAATCATCGGAATAAGTATTCCGGTGACGAGAAAGCCTTCATTAATCTCATGTCCTCTTATCTGTGCAGAAGTGAATTCAATTGCAAGTCCGGTGACATAAGTAACGATTATCAGCGGAAGCAATTTCACAAATCCAAACCAAAACATTTGCAAAAAGCCAGCATCAACGCCAACCGACCGGTAGTGCTGAAAACCGGTATTCCACATACCAAAAAGCAATGGTGGAATAAGCGCTAAAATCATTACCGACATAACACGTTTCAGATCAATATTGTCGCGTATATGAGATCCTGTGGTTGTGACAGTTTTGGGCACATAGAGAAAACTCTCAAAACCTTCGAATACTGATCTTAATTTTTCGAATTTACCTCCTTCGGTAAAGTGGATTTTTATACTGTCAATCTTTTCCCTTAAAGATTTCATCCTATCACTAAACAGTTTATAATTAACTCATTTCTTTTATCATCAGGTTTATGCCCTGTCGTATAATTGTCTGAATTTCCATTTTGGAAGGGCAAATAAATTCGCAAAGTGCAAAGTCTTCCTCGGCAACTTCATAAATACCGAGATTCTCCATCATTTCAATATCTTCAGCAAGTATTGATTTTAAAAGCTGCATCGGATAAATATCCATAGGCAGTACTTTCTCGTAAAGACCTGTCATTACAAAAGGCCTGTGGCTGCCATGCAAATTTGTATCAAGCCTGTATTCCTTCTTTTTGAATATAGAAGACAGAAATGTTCTGGAAAAACTATATTTGTTAATTCCGGGTAAAGCCCACCCGAAAAGCTCATAATAATTTCCCTCGGGTATTACAGTAATCATTGAATCGTAGAAACCCAGAAATCCATTAATACCAACATTTGTGCCTGTAAGCACATTACCACTTATATATCTGACAATCCCTTCTTTTATGTTGCCTGCAACTATATCTTTTATGCAGGCTCCATTTCTTAGCTTATAATACCCAGTGTTTTGGACTTCTGAGCCTGTCAGAGCAATTAAACGTTCATTCTTGTATATTCCTTCTTCGAAAAGCCTTCCAATTGTAACAACATCCTGCAGATTTACATACCATACCACTTCACCTTTATTAACAGGGTCGAGATGATTGATGTGCACTCCAACATTACAGGCAGGATGGGGACCTTTGAAATATGAAATCTCTACATTCTTCGCGTTTTTCAGAACAGGCGATGGTTCAGTGTCACCATTTAAAATAAGATTTACTTTGCCATCAGTAAGTTTTGCTAGAACATTAAGCCCTGTCTGAAAAGAGCTTGAGTCAGTATTATCCATCACGAAATTCATATCAGGTGCAAGAGGCGCAGTGTCAAATCCAGAGATAAATATTGATTTCGGCTTACGTTCAGGCCATGCAATTATGTGATATGGTCTCTGTCGTATTGCAGGCCAGAGGCCGGCCTTCATAATATCCCGCATTATCTCTTCGCGAGTGAGTTTTGAAACCTCAGCTTTGCCAAAATATTCATATTCATCACCATCTCTCTCAATAACAACCTCAAGGATTTTTCGTTGTTCTCCACGATTCACTGCTATAACCTTGCCACTAACCGGAGAAGTAAATCTTATTTCCGGCCTTACTTTATCAAAAAAAAGTGAGGTGCCGGTTTTCACATTATCACCATGTTTAACACAAAGGCCGACAGTAAGTCCAGGAAAATCAGGAGGTTTAACCCCATATAAAGCAGAAAATATTTCTCCCTTTAAATGCTTTTCAGCTTTCCCGGCAAGTTTTATATCAAATCCTTTTTTTAATTTGTATAACTTTGACATGCTATATATTGTGGCTTATATATTTGATAAATTTATTCTTATATTTATTTTTTATAGAAAATGAATTTGCAAAGTTAAACTTCTCTGACAAATATTTTTAAACATTGATTATGATTGTAATTTTAATATTATAAAATATTCAATATCTTATAAAGTGAAAATAATATCCCATATAAAAATTCCGATATCATTATTGATTTTTATTTTGTATTTCCAATCAGGTGTTTCAGGTCAGGAACCGCTATATGACATGATTTTTGATAAGCGAATAAAGACATTACAGTTGTACCGTGAAGGATGGAACTTCTCTTATCCTGTAATAAAACTTAATGGTGAAGAAAGACTTTTTCTCAATTTCGATTTGCTTGCTGACATCCCTGAGTCATATTATTATACCATTATTCATTGCGACAAAGACTGGAATGAATCTTTAATATTTCCTTCTGATTACCTCACAGGCTTTATGGATGACCAGATTCAAGATTATCGTCCCTCTTTCAACACAAAGGTCAATTATTACCACTACAGGGTGGTAATTCCTAATGAACACATAGGTATAAAGCTATCAGGAAATTACGTTATAAAAGTTTACCCGACTGGTGAACCTGAAAAACCTGCGTTTACAAAAAGGTTTATGGTATCGGAAGAAATAGCTGGAATAAAGGCTTCTATTCAGAGGCCTCTTCCTGGAGAATTCTATAATACATGTCAGCAAGTGGGATTAAGTGTAAGAATTACACAAATCTCAGTCAGAGATCCATATAATGATATTTTCACTTTTATTTTCAGAAATGGTAATTTCAACGAGGCAAAGGAAAATCTCAAACCCGATTTTGTTACCGGTAACGAACTAAAATTCAACACATTATCAAATACCAATATTTTTTATGCAGGTAACGAATACAGATACTTCGATATCAGGTCAATTCATTATACCACTGAATTTGTCAGAAAAATTGACTATGTGAATGGGCTGTATCACTATTTTCTCATACCTTCAGAGAACAGAGAATTTAAACCTTATTTTTTCCGTCAGGATTTTAATGGGAAATATTATGTAGCTGTTCAGGAGGGCCGTGATATGGATACTGAAGCAGATTATGCTTATGTTTATTTCACCCTTCCGTCGTCCAATGAAATACCAAGTGGTAAAATGTATATTTCCGGTGCATTAAGCAACTGGTCTTTTACAACAGAAAACCGTATGTCGTATAGTTATGAAAAATCTCATTATGAAGGTACTATGCTTTTAAAACAAGGATGGTACGATTATGAATATATCTTTCTTAAGGATGGTCAGAAGAGTGCTCCACCTTCATTTTTCGAAGGGAATCATTATGAAACCGAAAACGACTATCTTATTCTTGTTTATTACCGTAATCCAGGAGAGAGGTTCGACAGACTTATAGGTTCTGCTATAGCTAATTCCGCAAAAAAAGAAAATTTTTGATTTTCATTCACTTTTTTTTATTTTTTTATTGAAATTTCGTCGGATGTACTAAATAATGCTTATGTTGCAGATAGTTTATTCAAAAATCAGAGGGTGAATATAAAATTAAAATATTATAATTTTGTATTGTGAAAATAAAGTTAAAATATGCCGATCGAATTCCTCCGCTGCTAAGAAATAAGTATTTTCTGGCAGTTGCAATCTTTCTTGTATGGATTTTTCTTCTCGATTCAAACAACCTTATTGACAGATTCGGTCAGATGAATGAAATCCGGAAGCTTAAAAAAGAGAAAGAGTATTATGAGAAAAAAATTAATGAAGACAAAAAAACTCTTGAGAAGCTGAAGGGAGACAATGATTACTTCGAGAAATTTGCAAGGGAAAAATATCTGATGAAAAAAGAAGACGAAGACTTATTTATTGTTATTACACCTCGCGAGGAACGTACGAAGCGTCAACAACAATAAATTAAACTAATCCTTATTTCTTTTCAGCCCTGTATTTGTCATTAAGAGCTTTAAGCACTTTATAAGTAATGTCAAGCACACTATCGGCATACAGAACAGGGCCGCCGAAACTTTTTCCCAGTATGAACTGATAATTATATTCTTTCTTATTCTCCTCTAAAAATTTAGTGATGTAATCAATTATTTGTCTGTTCATTACTTGTTCCTCTTCCAGAAGATCGCTCTGTAGTTTATCTCTGAGCGATAGCAGCTCCTGTTGCTGTTGCATAAGGGTCTGTTCCATTTGCTGAGCAGTAGCCCTGGTAACCAGGCCTTTGCTTACCTTTTCCTGGTAATCCTTGACGCCGCTCTCATACTGTGAGCCTTTCGAATTTAGTTCGGCTTCGGCTTTTCTTTGTTTTTCAAGAAGATCGTTTCTTCTGTCGGCAAACATGTCGAAGTTAAAAATAATTGTATCAATGTTAACATAAACAATCCCACGTGACTCCGCCACAGTACTACCAACAGGCTCCATGCCTTTTTTTGTTTTTTCACCTGCAAAGTGCAATACATATAAAGTTGCTACTGCGACAAAAAGTAGGGCGAATAGAATTATTGACAGTTTCTTCATCATTATATTAATTAAATTCTTTCAATGTTTATCAATGGCAAATATAAATAATAAATAATAATAGAAGAAAAAGGCAAACCTGGATATGACAGGGAAATAAAAAATTTATTATTATATTTTAAGGGATAACAGTTTAAAATTCAGGACATGGTATTGCTCTGATTCTTCTTTTGTTTCCTGTTATTGAAGAGGTAGTAAACTCATAAATAATTGAAATTTCATGAGCTCCTCCTGAAGATGTTATAAGATTTGAAATTGTAAAATCGTAACTATATCCTATGTGTAGTTTATCAGTTTTTATCCCAATCAGTCCGATTACTGCATCGCCTGCCTGAGATGTCATAAAAGGAATGCCGCGGTACCATAATCCCAATATAATAGGGCTTTTATAGTAATAAAGGCCTATGTCGGTCTGATAGAACTCACGCTGTGTCTGGAAGTTTACAGCTATTGAAATTGCTTCTACCATTTTTCTCATGAGACGGGTTTTCCCGGCAATTCTAACTCCACCATACAGATTAAATTTTATTGGCAGTTTTGAGTCGTCACCATAAAATGATTGTTTTGGTGTAAAAAGATGGTCGAGCGTAAAACCTGCCCAAATCTGGTCGTTATAAGCAAGTGCCGAAGTTGCAAAATCCACATCTGCAACTTTATCGAAAGGAGGCGGAGTCACAGGCGGTGTAGTACCGCTCCCTGTTATCTGGCTTGCAAAAATAAGTTTATTAATATCCAGCCCAAGGTAATAAAACTTGAAATGAACACCAGGCCTGATATGCCAGTCCTGTGAAATGTTAAAATCATAAGAATAAAGCACCCCTATATTTGTTGTGCTCAGGTCGCCCGAGCCTGCCACATCGTATGTGGCAAGTAAACCAACACCTGAGTTGAAGTTTGGCATTGACTTATCGAATGATATACTGTAAGTATGAAAAACGCCCGGGATTGAAGGCCATTGATTACGATAGTTTATCCCTAATCTAAAATCTTCAGTTGAGCCAGCAAATGATGGTGCCAAATAGAGCTGATTAGCATAGAATTGTGAAAATGTAGGATCTTGTCCGAATGCATAACCTGCAAAGAGATAAAAAAGCAGTATTAAAGAATATTTAAATCTTCTTGGCAAATCAGGAAATATTTTGTATAACGAAAATAATCATTTATTTGAATTTTATTTACTTTGTTAAACGTATTTTCCATATAAAGGGTACAAAAAAAATGAATATTTTTAACAAATACTCATTATTAATGGATGAAAGTAAGAATTTCTTTGATAAAATTCAGATAAAAAACTTTCTTAAATAGTCATCTATCTTTTATAAGAATCACATCTCCTGTTTTGGTGAAAGTTTCGCCGTTTTTATATCGTCCGCTTACCTTCCAGATATAGACACCAGGTTCGCAGAGGTTACCCTTGTTGTAGCCATCCCATCCTATGTTTATATCACTGGTTTCGAATATCAACACTCCGGTTCGGCTGAATATCTTCAGGTTATAGTCAACAACTCCATTTGCAACAGGGTGAAAAATATGAGCCGAAGCATCGCTCGAGGCGGAATAATATCCACCAGTGGGACCTTGCATATTAGGTATTAGAGCATTAGGAAACTCAATATAATATGCTGAACTTCCAGAAGAATATATAATTGAAGCTGTATCAGCACATCCTTTATCGTTCCATACAATTAATTTGATATTATATTTACCCGATTTTTCATATTGATGAACAGGTTCGAATGCCGTTGAAGTTTTACCATCGCCAAAATCCCACTTATATCTTACTGCATTATCGGAATAGTTAATAAGTCTTATTTCATTATCTGCAGATTCACGTTCTGATACCTGGATGTCGAATCGAGCCGAAGGGGATGCATTAACTTTTATTTTCCCGGTTGCATAAGATGAATTCCCGTCTGTTCCGAATATTTTAAGTGTGACCGTATATTCTCCTGGTATGTTATATACCCATTCCGGTTCTTTAATGGATGAGGTTCCGCCATCGCCAAATGACCATTCACATGAATTGAAACCTGTTGAAGTATTACTGAATTTTACTTTTAACGGTATGCAGCCTTCGGAAGGGACAGCCATAAAAGATGCGGTTATGTTCATGCGAAGATTTGTATTCAATAAACCTTCCGAAATGTTCACAGATGCTTCTGTCTTTCTTAATGTGTCGGTTACTGTTGCCGGAGCCTTAATCATATCCACCGCTGTTGTTTCCGAAAAAATTTTCACACGTTCTTGAATATCAAAGGCTTCGCGTTGTTTGTAAGTTTCTTTTTTAATTTCGACCTGTTCAGGGGATGGGGCATTTATTAGCGAAATAGAATCAGATTCGATTTCTTTATTAACCTCTATATTATTGTCTGATTGTTTTTTAGCCGATCCTGTCAAAAAGAGAAACGTAAGAGCAGCAATAGCCACTGAAGCCCCGGCCAGATAATAGATATTTAATTTTGCCGGATTAAAATGCATAAACTCTTTTTTTGCCAGCCTCTTCATGAGAGTCTGCTTTACTGCTGCATCAGGAATTACTTCTGCATTTTCAAGCTTGCTCCTGAAAAGCTCCTCAATGTCCATATTTTTTTTGTTGCTGCCCAATGCCCTATTACTTATTATTATTGTTATTGGAAGCAGGATAATTTTTCTTTATTGTTCTAAGTATCTCGAGTTTTTCGCGTATAACAGCTTTTGCCCTGCTATATTGTGATTTGGAAGTATTTATATCGATACCAAGCATCTCCGAAATTTCTTTGTGTTTATAACCTTCAATGGCATACAGATTAAATACCATCCTATAGCCAGGCGAAAGCTCATTTAAAACTATAATGAGCTCATCAGCGGTAAACATATCTTCCTCAAAACTTTCTGCTCCTGTTTCTATTGACACGTATTCTTCAACATCAATATTATATCTATGCTTCAGGTTTTTATGATACGAGGTTATCGCAGTGTTTACCGCAATTTTTCTTATCCAGCCTATGAAAGAACCCGTTCCTGAATAATCTTTTATATTAAAGAATATTTTCAGAAATGTTTCCTGTAGCATATCTTCTGCTTCAGCCTTGTCGCCTGCATAGCGCATACATACACCTAACAACAGATGTGAATATCTGTCGTATAGCATCTGTTGCGCCTTCCTCTCGTGACGGGAACAACCTTCAATTATCTCTACGTCACTCAACATTTGCTTTCGACAATTTTAAGACAACCATATAACCGCAATGGTTGCACTGTTTAAAAAAATGTTTATAAAATTAACGGATGAATTAAACTCATTATTTCAATATAACAAAGGTCGGGAAAAATTATAAAATTACATTGATAAATTTTATAAGTAAAAATTGATTGCATTAAGATTTAAAAGTAATTTTTACCTTCGCAGTTTATTAACATTAAAAACTTACTTAAAATGATAAATAAACTCATTTCTTCTATTCTGCCCTACTTTCCAAAAAAGTTCATCTGGATTTTTTCAAAGTCGTACATAGCCGGTGAAACAATAGAGGATGCCATGCGTGTTTCTAAAGAGCTTAATAATCAGAAAATAAAAGTTACGCTCGACGTGCTTGGTGAATTCATAAAAAACCTGGATGAAGCTGAAAGGAATAAAAAAGAATATTTAAATCTAATAGATTTTACAATCAGCAATGGAATAGACGGTAATTTTTCACTTAAACCTTCAAGTTTTGGGCTCCTTATTGACAGGGAAATCTGCTATAATCATATCCGTGAAATTGTTGCAAAGGCAGCTTCAGTAAATAGCTTCATTAGAATTGATATGGAAGACTCAACATGCACAGATATGGAAATAGAGCTTTACAGGAGGTTAAAAGCTGAGTTCCCAAAAAGTGTCGGACTGGTTCTTCAGGCATATCTTCATCGCACTTATAGTGATATCGAAAAAATGTTAGAAATTCATACTCCGGAATCACCTTTGAATTTCAGGCTTTGTAAGGGTATTTATGTTGAACCGGCTTCAATTGCCTATAAAAAGTATGAAGAGATAAATGCTCATTATCTTGAAGATCTTGAGCTGATGCTCAGCAAAAAAATATTTGTCGGAATTGCCACACACGACAAGCCACTTGTCGAAGGAGCATATAATCTTATAAAGAAATATAATGTACCGAAAAACATGTATGAGTTCCAGATGCTTTACGGAGTAACTCCAAAGTTAAGAGAAAGTATTGTTAATGAGGGACATACAATGCGTGTTTATGTACCTTTCGGGAAAGAATGGTTCAATTATTCAACTCGCCGTCTGAAAGAAAATCCAAAAATTGCAAGTCATATAATAAAAGCAATTTTTTACAAGGGATAAAAAGTTTTTTTCATAACTTAAGAATAAGTTCATCAATTGTTCTTTTTGGAACATGATGAATTTCATTTTCGTCGCGCCAGTATTTTACATCATTGTTTTTTATATCCTCAATAACAACTTTTTCAACCGGTTTGCCAAGCGCTATTATCAGTAGTATTTCATACTGCTCAGGTATTTGAAGTTCGCTTCGTAATTGTTTTTTTTCAATTGATGCTATCATGCAGCCGCCAAAGCCTGCTTCGGTAGCTCCTAACTTTATACTCTGTGCTGCTATTCCAGGGTCAATTCCGAAAAAGTCTGAAATTTTAGTATCACCAAGGATGATAATATAAGCAGTTGGTCTTTCCCCTGGTTCAGGTCCATGCCAGTCGGAAAGATAACCTGCCCAATTGGTACATGGGAATATCTTATCGCAGTCGGAGGGTGAATTATATAACAAAAATTTCAACGGTTGTTTGTTTGATGCCGAAGGTGAAAGTCTTGCATATCCGATCAGCTTTTTCAAAAAATCATATTCAATTCTTACAGATTCATTAAACCTGCGATAACTTCTGCATTTAGCAACTAACTCCGAAAAATCCATTTTAACTATTTTTACTGTAAAATTAAACAAAAGCAAGTTAAAGAAAAACCCTTTCCGGCAGATCAGGGATAACACCAGCATTCATGGCTGTCGAAAAAAATTTTTCCACAGCCTCTCTGCCTTCCCTTCCCATGCTATAAGTATATTTATTTACGTATAGTTTTATATGACTTCTTATCACATCGGGATCGGTTTCCTTTGCATACTGACGTACAAAATTGAAAGAAAAATCCGGATTTTTATATGCATATTCTATGCTTCTTTTTATTATTCTATTGACTTTTTGAGAAATATCTTCTGACAACGACCTATTTACTGTTATTGCACCTAAAGGCACAGGTAGACCGGTCAGTTTTTCCCAAAATTCTCCTAGATCTGTAATTTTTTTTAGACCTTTTTCATGATAGGTAAATCTTGTTTCATGGATAATAATTCCGGCGTCAGCTTCTTCTTTAAGTAATACATCAGGTATTTCAGAAAAAAGATAAACTTTTTTATTTAACGCTTCAGGGCAATAAATACTGAAAAGCAAATTTGCAGTAGTATATTTTCCAGGGATAGCAATAGTAAGAAGCGGCATTTCATCCATTTTGATTTCTTTCTTGCTTATCAGAAGGGGACCATTACCTCGCCCGATGGCACTTCCGGCATCTAATATCAGATAGTTTTCAGCTACATATGTATAAGCATGATAACTTAATTTAAGAATATCCGTTTTACCTTCAAAAGCTTTACAATTAAGTTGTTCAACATCGGCAAGGAAATAATCGAATTCAAGCCCTTCAGTATCTACTTTTCCAAGTGCCATAGCACCAAAAATAAATGTGTCGTTCGGACAGGGAGAAAAACCCAGAGAAAGTTTCATATAATTACTTTATTAAAAGTAATATTTCATTAAGCTTATTTCTAAGTCTTTTTAGTGCAAGAGGCATATCCCAGCTTTCACTTCTTCTTTCTCCAACAAAATTTGAAACAGCTCGTAAAGCTATATATGGTACATTTTCCATAATACATGTATAAAAAAATGCAGCACCCTCCATCGTTTCAATATCCGGATTAAAGAGGAATCGTAGTTTTTCTGCTCTCTCGTCTGTACCTGTTACCGTATTTACAGTAATTGCCCTAACAGTTCGTAACTTATGAGCTATTTTTCTCATATAATTATTAATACAGTATATTCTGTCAGTAACAAAAGGACATTCTTCAACTTTTACTATGCCCATCTCTTTGAGAGGTATGAAACCTTCTCTTGTTTCAATTCCCATATCCGCAAAAGAATCAGAAACAGGCATCACTACGTCTCCGACAGGTATTTCATCAGTGAAAGAGCCTGCAATACCGATATTTATCGCCAGGTCGGGTTTGTTAACCATGGAAAAATAGTGTTTCACGTGCCAGACTGTTTGAACTGAACCAACTCCTGTAACCAGCGCCGAAATTTCATGAGGCCCATAAATAAGTTTATCTAAATCGGTAAACCCGGGTTTTTTCAAAATATCGGACTCTTCTCTGGTTGCAAATACTATTAATATTTTCATAGAATAATTTCTTATTGTTAAAACTTAAAATTGCAATTTATTGTTTTTTTTACGAAAATAAATAAACTTGAGTCCCTCAAAATCAACAATATTTCTTGAAATTCTAAAAATGTCATTGAATATTTCTACTTTTAAAACAATATATAGTATATAACTTTGGAAAAATTATAAAAAGAGTTAATAATATGGATATAGAGTTAATAATATGGATATAAGGTATGAATTACTCGTAAACGTGCTTTTATCTTCTCCTTTCCAAAGCTAAGGTTTTCCTCCGACTTAAGTATTAGGAGGCATTCAAGGGGATTAGTTTCTGGTTTAAAATGAAATTTATTTAATATAAACCACTTTTATAAGTTTTAAAATTTTTTCGCACAAATAACTGAAATAAAATATTAACAATTAATATTATGGCAAAAAAAATTAAAGAAATTGAAAACGGTATTGAAGAAAAAAAATCGGGTTATCTGAAAATCGAGCAATGGAACAAAGAAAATGTTGAAGAAATAGCAGGTTATTATCGCAAAATATTAAGCTTACTTGGTGAAGACCCTGATCGTGAAGGTTTGCTGAAAACGCCTGAAAGGGTTGCAAAAACTCTTTACTTCATGACGATGGGCTATCAGCAGGATGCCTGCCAGATAATTAACTCGGCAAAATTCAGAGAAGACTATAAACACATGGTGCTGGTAAAAGACATAGACATTTACTCGCTGTGCGAGCATCACATGCTGCCGTTTTTCGGTCGGGCTCATGTGGCATATATTCCCAACGAATACATAACCGGCTTAAGCAAGATAGCTCGTGTGGTGGAGGCATTCAGCCGCAGGCTACAGGTGCAGGAAAGGCTTACCGTACAGATAAGTGATTGTATCCATGAGTGCCTACAGCCGCTTGGAGTGGCTGTAGTTATTGAAGCCGAGCATTTGTGTATGCAGATAAGAGGAGCTCAGAAACAAAATTCGGTTACCACTACATCTGCTTTTACAGGATGCTTTCTTGATGACTTCAGAACAAGAGAAGAATTTATGCACCTTATTGGAACGAGGCTGCATTGATTTTTTTCTATTTTTACGCCTTTTTAATATTTCTTTATCAAAAACCTGAATTTATATGAAAGCTTATGTTTTCCCCGGACAAGGTTCTCAATATCCGGGTATGGGCAAAGACCTCTATGAAAAATATCCATTGGCAAGAGAGCTTTTTGAAAAAGCAAACTCAATTGTTGGATTCAGGATATCCGATATAATGTTTAATGGAAGTGAGGAAGATCTGAGGCAGACAAAAGTAACTCAACCTGCGATATTCCTGCACTCTGTAATAATAACATCGGTGTTAGGTGATTCTTTTAAACCTGATATGGTGGCAGGGCACTCACTTGGAGAGTTTTCAGCTCTTGTTGCCAATCATACTATAACCTTCGAAGACGGGCTGAAGCTTATTTTTACCAGAGCTACTGCCATGCAGAAGGCATGTGAAATGAACCCATCAACAATGGCGGCAATACTGGGACTCGACGACAATATAGTTGAGGAGGTATGTGCCGAATTCAATGGAGAAGTAGTACCGGCAAATTATAACAGCCCGGGGCAGATTGTAATCTCCGGCACCAATGAGGCAATAGATCGTGCAATTGAGATACTTAAATCGAGAGGGGCTAAACGTGCATTGAAGCTTTCTGTAGGCGGAGCTTTTCACTCGCCACTAATGGAACCTGCAAGAAAAGAACTCGAAGAAGCAATAAACAGTACTTATTTCCAAAAACCTATTTGCCCTGTATTCCAGAATGTCAATGCAAAACCTTCAACTGACCCTGAGGAGATAAAAGCCAATCTGGTAATGCAATTAACCTCGCCTGTAAGATGGAGCCAAACAATAATTAACATGATAAAAGCAGGTGCAACAAGTTTCACAGAAGCAGGACCTGGAAATGTGCTGCAGGGATTGATAAAGAAGATAAACAGGGATGCGGTTACAGAAAGTATTGTTGTTTGATTTACAGGTTAAATATTCTATAGTAATAGAACATATTATCGCGCAGGCATAATTTTATTTTATGTGCGAACTTAAGTTATTTTAGTCTTTTAACGAAACCAAAATGCATAATATTATTTTGGTTATCATTCGAAACAAAGAAGTCAATAAATCTATTTTCATGCCCAGATGTCGGCCTTTTCAAGATGAATATCCTTTTCAAAAAACATTCTTGCTATTTTACCAAAATAATCAGTATAATCTGAAACTATGAATTTGTCATTGCCGTAGCCTCCTCCATCATGCAAAAGGTTATTCGAATAGAGCATTTGTTTGAAAGCGGCCGAGACAATCTTTGAGGAATCAATAATATCAATATCAAAATCAAAGAATTTACCTATCTGATTTCGAATTATAGGATAGTGAGTACAACCGAGAATCAGAGCCTCAATGCCAATAAAAGCCTCATTCGAAAGATAAGCTCTGATTATTAAATTACTAATTTCATCATAGATAAAACCTTCTTCAATCATAGGAACAAGCAAAGGTGTGGCCAGTGAAATCACTTCCGTGCCAGGTGATTTTTCAGCCAGTGTATTTCTGTAAATGCCTGAAGTTATTGTACGTTTTGTGCCTATTACACCTATTTTATGATAATTCCGGCTAACTATATAATCAATAACCGGAGTTATAACATCCATAATAACCGTACGTTCTCCAAATTTTTCTTTCAGATAACCATAAGCCGAAGCTGAAGCTGAATTGCAGGCTATGAGTATTGCCTTAGCATTGAAACTTAGAAGATATTCGACTATTTTTTCGGAATATTGCCTAATAGCTTCAGCCGATTTGTCGCCATAAGGTAAATGTGCAGTGTCGCCAAAATAAAGCAGAGTTTCGCCCGGTAATATTTGTTTGATTGCATGGGCTACGGTCAAACCTCCAACGCCGGAGTCAAATATACCAATAGGTCTTTCGTCCACAGCCAGATGCTACTTTAATTAATTTTCTATTTTATAAATATTGATAAAATAAACTATTTAACCATTTGCAAAAAAAAGAGGGCATCCACCAATTATTACCAGCAGATGCCCTGCATCGTCAGCCTACTGTTTATTTAATACCAAGTTTTGCCTTAACCTGTGGCATGATATTTATGCTTTTTGTTTCGTCAAAATAGCGCAATTGTGTTGCATCAAAAACATAAATAAATCCTCCTTCTTTTCCAACATCTCTTATAGCCTTGTCAACTTTTTCAAAAATAGGGCGAGTCAGATTTGTTTGTTCTTCCTGAAGCTGGTTTTGAGCCTGAAGCTGGAAATCCTGAATACGTTTGCTCATATCGGCAAGTTCCTGCTCTTTTGTCTGGCGAACAAG
>JAGPFZ010000013.1:0-10323 GCA_018056245.1 Bacteroidales bacterium | reverse complement strand
AAAAGTTCTCCTTCAACTCCAAAATATTTATTTTGAAGTTCTTTAACCTCTTTTTCCTTATTAATAATAGCTTCTTCTCTTTTAGTTTTCATTTCCTGAGAAAGAAGCACAGCTTCATTCTGGTAAGCTTTGTACATCTTTTCAATTTCGGCGTAGCCGTCTGCTATTTCCTTTTCCCATTGCTTTGAAAGATTATCGAGTTGTTCCTGAGCTGAATTAAAAGCCGGAATGTTTTTTCTGATATATTCTGAATCAACAAAAGCATATTTTTGTGCAGCAGCAAATGATGAAGTAAGTATTACTGTTGCGATTAATAATGATAATTTTTTCATAATTTTCAGTTTTTAAGTTTTTTATCAATCAAAATTGTTGTCCGATAACAAAATGAAATTGTGATTTATTTGCATCGGGATTACCCGGGACAGGGTCAAATCCGTAACCCCAGTCTACGCCAAGAAGACCAAACATTGGAAGGTTAGCTCTAAGCCCCACACCTGCCGAACGATTCATCCTGAATGGGTTATATTCCTTAATTTCATACCATGCTTTACCTGCTTCGAGGAAGACAAGGCCATAAATAGTTGCCTGCTGGTTAAGTGTAATTGGATATCTTAACTCGAATGTTAGTTTAGAATAAACATTTCCTGAAGGGGATGACTTTACCGGATCCAATGGAGTCAGAGAACCATTTGTGTATCCACGCAATGCTATCACTTCGCGGCCGTAGAAACTATAGCCTGTCATCCCGTCGCCACCCAAATAGAAATTTTCGAAAGGCGACGGACCTATATCTTTATTATAGAATCCAAGGTATCCGAAAGCAAATTTTGTGTTCAGAACCAATTTATCATCTCTCGTAATTGGGTAATAATAATCAGCTTTAAAAACCCATTTATGGAATTCGATCCATTTATATTTCACCTCATCGGTAGCATCCTTGTAATTGATATTGCTAAAGAGAGAATAAGGAGGAGTTATCTGCAATGATAGGGAGAAGCTCGAACCACTTCGTGGATATATTAGATTAGGCGAAGTAGAGAACCTCATGATTCGGGTAGTAATACTAAAGAGGTTAGAGCTTCCGTTTTCAAACAGGAAACGGTAAACATTATAATCTTTTAAATCATATCTCTGGTAATTCAGTTCTCCGTACAGTGAGAACCAGTCGTCGGGCCATTCAAGTCTCTTCCCCAGCCCTACTGAAGCCCCGTCAATTATCATTGATTGTCTTCCGTCTTCACCTTTTTTTTGTCCATTTGTCATAAGGGATCTATAAAAAGATATTGAAAATGTATTAGCTTTTTTCCCACCGAGCCAGGGCTCTATAAAGGATAAGTTATATGACTGGTATACCCGGCCGTTTGTTTGTGCCCTTATGCTCAATGACTGTCCGTCGCCTGATGGGTATGGTTTCCACTCATTCAGATTGAAAAAGTTACGCATCGCAAAATTATTGAACCTTACTCCAACAGTACCTACCAGCATGCCTGCACCCCAACCTCCAGATATTTCGAACTGGTCGTTTGCTCTCTCTTCAAGATTATATAATAGATCCACTGTTCCATTCATTGGATCGGGAATAGGTTGAGGATTTATTTTTTCGGGGTCAAAATGACCAAGAACTCCAAGTTGCCTTACTGAACGTAAAATATTCTCCTTACTGAAAAGATCTCCCGGAAGAGTATATAGCTCTCTTCGTGCAACATGCTCATTGGTTCTGGTATTCCCATTTATAATTATATCATTCAGGTAAGCCTGGTCACCTTCATATATTCTGACCTCAATATCCACAGAATCTTCCACTACATTTACTTCAACAGGTGTCAGATCTGAAAAAAGATATCCGTAATCGAGGTAAAGTGAGCTGACCGCATCTTCATCCTGTTTAAGCCTTTTGTTAAGAAGAGTTTTATTGTAAACCGAACCTTTCTCTATGTTAAGAGCTCGGTCGAGTAATGAAGTCGGATATATACTGTTCCCTACCCATTTGATATTTCTAAGGAAATATTGTTTCCCTTCGTCAACTTTGATAATAAGTCCTACACGATCAGGAGAAACCTGGTAAAGCGAATCGGAAAGTATGGTAAAATCTTTAAATCCGTTATCATTATAAAATGTATAAAGTTTTTCTTTATCTTCTGCAAATTTATCTGCAATATATTTAGAGGATCTGAAGAAATTCAAATTCTTTTCTTTTGTGCCCTTCATTTTTCTTTTTAGCTTACTATCTTCAAAATAAACGTTTCCTACGAAATCTATATCTGCTATTTTAACTTTTTCATTCTTATTTATTTCAATTGTAAGTATGACATTATTAGGCTTGTCAGGATCATCTTTCTGTATGAATTTTACGGTTGTATTCAAGAATCCTTTCCCAAGGTAATGGTCTTTAATAGTCTTTTCAGTATTATTAAGGACAAAAGATGTAATTTGAGATCCGGCTGGAAGTTTTATTTTTTCAGTCAGCTCTGTAATTTCAGATTTCTTTACACCAGTTATTTTTAAAGTTGATAAACGCGGTCGTTCCTGAAGAAAGATATCGAGGTAAACAGTATCGGACAATATTTTGGTTACAGATATTCTGATATCTGAAAAAAGACCCTGATTCCAGAGATTTTTAGCTGCTTTTGTTATTTCCTCACCGGGAATGGTTATTTCCTGCCCCCGTTTAAGACCGGCTATTCCTATAAGCACATTATTATCAATGTATTTAATACCTGAAATTGTTATATCTCCGATAATATAATCATCTATTCTCCGGTAATCATAAATTTCTGTAGTATCCTCTTGGGATATTGCTACGGCAGGTAACAAAAACAGAATAAATGTCGAAACGATTCCGATAATCTTGACCTTCATCATCATGATTCTATTCCAAAATTTGTTCACTTGTTTTTCCAAATCTTCTTTCACGTTTCTGGTAATCAATTATAGCCTCATAAAAATTCTCTCTGCGAAAATCAGGCCAAAGCATATCGGTAAAATATAATTCGGTATATGCAATCTGCCAGAGAAGAAAATTACTTATTCTCATTTCCCCGCTTGTACGTATTAATAGTTCGGGGTCTGGAATTCCGGCAGTGGCCAGATAATTTCCAAAAATAGTTTCATCGTTGGCCGACGGGTCAATTATTCCATTCATTAAATCGGTAGCAAATTTCTTTGCAGCCTGAAAAATTTCCCATCGTGAACTATAACTCAATGCAACAATAAGTGTAAGTCCATCGGCTTTTGATGTAATATCAATTGTATTGAGTAGCTTTACTCTTATATTGGAACCCAACTGCTGAATATCTCCAATAACAAGGAGTTTTATATTATTTTTAGTAAGCGTTTTCGTCTCGTTATTAAGAGATTCGACCATAAGATTCATAAGTGCGGCAACTTCGGAATCAGGTCTGCTCCAGTTTTCTTTTGAAAAAGCATACAGGGTAAGATATTTCAGCTTTAATTCGGCCGCACACTTAATTATTTCTCTCACAACTTTAACGCCTTCCTGATGACCCATACTCCTTTCGAGTCCATGCTTACGTGCCCATCTTCCGTTGCCATCCATTATAATAGCAACATGTTGCGGCATCTTACCAGTATCTATCTGCTCCAAAAGAGTCATCGGTCAGCGTTTCTTTTTTTTCCCTGATTTAACATCATTGTAAACGGGACATCCTGCCAGCTTGTTGTATATTTTCCATGTAAATGAAATTCCGGTATATGAGTACCAGTCGTTATTATGAATCCAGCCATGTTCATCCGGGTCAACAAAGTCAGTTAAGCCGTCAAAATTATCATAAAAAGTTTTACGAAAACCATATTCCACTTCAAGACCAAGATTATTATAAATATTCAGTTTTAAACCAAATGAGAATGGGAATACTGGCGTATACGTAAAATCGATAGTATTTATAAAAACAAATCCTGCTCCTGCTGCCAGGTATGGTGTTGATTTCCATCTTTTACCCTGTGTATGATAAGGGAAAAAATTAAATTCGAATATAGTGCTCCATTCTCCAATTGTACCTGAAAATGAATTTGCCCTTGACTGTTGAAAAGCGTTATTAAAATCAAGGTCATTCCCTTCAATACCTCCGAAAAGAAAGTTTATTCTGAATGCTTCTCTCGGATTTAGATTATACCTGTAAAATAAACCTGCTGCCGGCTGAACGGAATAGAAGAGTTTACCGGGATTGATATCTCCGATATATGAAGTGACTCCACCTGTTGCTCCATAATCAGCATTACGTTGTGCGTTGATGCCTGTAAATATTGAAGCAATTAAAAAAAATAGAATAACTTTTTTCATTAACATCAATCCCTGTTCAGAATTTTCGGCTGCTTAAGAATAATGGAATTCCTCTGCTGGTTGTTGGAATTTTATAAGTGAAAGTGAAATTAAAAAAATAATATATATCATTTGAACGTGAATAGATTGAAGTATATCCGTCAAGATAATCGGAAAAGGCATATCTTCCTCCAAGCTCAAGACCTATATTATAATCGGGCATAATAAGTAAATTAACTCCCAGACCAACTGGAATAATTGAGGTAAAACCTCCATCCTTCATTCCTTTTGAGATAAGTTCATCGTTACCTTTCACACTATAATATAGTGCACCAATTCCGGTAAATGCATAAACATCAATTGAAGAAATTATGCTGTTGAATCGTGTTTTTCTTCCTCGTGAGAATAGATAACTGTTTTCTCTCTGGCTTTTTATAAAATAATATTCCCCTGTAAGGGCTGGTTCAAAGATAGTTGAAGTGGCTTCCATTTCTCTTTTTTCATTCGATCCTCTTTTATCAGTGGCATGTAATGTTCCGATGGAAAATCCAAGCTTCACACTGAGGTTTTGAAGAATTCTGTATTTTAGTCCGGCATTGACATTAAAGCGTGTTTGAATAAAACTGAAGTCCTTTATTCCAAGAACGTTTTCCTTGGGGGAGTAACCTCCAATATCGCCAAAAAATTGAGTTGTACCGAGGCCTGCAACAGCTTCACATCTTTTTCTTTCCCAGAGTTGTCCGGCAACAAATTGCGGTATGAAACCAAAAACTAAGACCACAAGGAATAATTTTTTCATACAAAAAGTATATATTTATTTACAGGAACTCCAATTTCAATAAAATTATCTTAATTATTTTCAGTATATAAAAAATGAGATATATTCACTCACTGATTTATTTGTTAAATTTTCTTATACAATAATAATAAATAATTTATATTTATAATAATCTATATTTTATTAACGGATAAAACGATACAGAATTGTATCAGTTTCTTTTATCGGCTCCCCACATAAGCTTATCTCTTAAGGTACTATAAAAATCTCGTCCTTTCAACATTACAGTTTTAAGTTTTGTATCCGATCTTTTTATCTGGATTTGCTGGCCTGAAAGAAGTTTTTCGACTCTAAAATCACATGTTGCCAGATATTTATTGTTTCTACTTTCAACGGACATTCTTAGTTTACTATGGCCCGGAAGTACTATTGGCCTTACGGTAAGATTATGTGCCGAAAGAGGTGAAATGATAATACTTTCGTCGCCCGGAGGCAAAATAGGTCCGCCGGCACTCAGGTTATAAGCCGTCGAACCGGTAGCTGTGGAAACAATAAGTCCATCGGCCCAGTAAGTATTAAGGTATACCTCGTCAACAAATACCGTTATAGTTATCATATTAAGTCCCGATTTTTGAATTGTAACCTCATTGAGTGCCACAGGATCGTAACCTCCAAATTTGCCAGCAGGTTCAGTTATTTCAAGAAGCGATCTTTCTATTATATCAAAGTCATTATTATAAAGCATCTCCAGTGACTGGCATACTTCATCTTCAGAAATGTTTGCAAGGAATCCGAGCCTGCCGGTATTAATCCCGGCTACCGGAACCTGTAAATCTTTAACCATCATCATAGTCTCAAGAAATGTCCCATCTCCGCCAATGCTCATAATCAGTTCAGGTTTTTCGGGAAGGTTTGCAGGACTTAGAAATTTCTCAAACGAACCTTTTTCTGCGATATCATTGAATTGACCTGTCCTATCATAAAAATAAATCTTGATCGCTTTCCCTGCCCCCCCTCTGATTATATTATTAATAACCATTTTTGTCCGTTCATTAATTTCCGAACTGAATATTGCCACGCTCTTTAGCATTTTCCTATGTTATCAGATATTCATATATTTTATCAACATATCGAGTCTTTCAGAATAGAACCTGTCAAGTGTATCGTCTTCTGAAATCCATTTATTAATATTATATCCATATCTTTCAAAGGTTTTAATTACTGAAGTCAGATCATTTGAATTAAGCTTCAGTGTAACTTCGAGTTTAGTTGATTCTGGAGGTGAAGTAATAAACATGCTGAGCACTTTCAAGTTATTCCCTTCGGCAATTTGAGCAATCTGGGAAAGAGAATAATCTCTTTCGAGCAATTCGAGTACTATGATACCTCCAGGTTGATCCAGTGATAAAAACTTCGCTACATTCATAATCAGATTATTCACTGTGATGACCCCCTTGTAATGACCTTTCTCGTCGAGAACAGGAATAATACTGAGTTTAAGTTTTGATGCAAGGGCTATTACTTCAAAAATATGTTGATCAGCCTTAACATAAGGTTTAAAAAGTGTAAGTTGCTGTTCACCTATCGGCTTATCAGGTTGACTCATATCAAGTATGTTTGCATCGGATATGAGACCAAGAAAATCTTGATTATTGACAACAGGGAGCTGAGATATCTTATAGGCCTCCATCAAGTTGAGAGCAATCTGCCCAGTATCAGATGTCTTTAATGGCGTTATCGTTTCAGATATAAGATCTTTTGCCTGCATATACTATTTTCTTAAATAATTGTTTTTAATTTAAATATAGCGAAAAAAATTGATAGTTATTATAATTTTGTCAATTAATTATAATTAAACCTTTGATGACAAAGTTAAGTGTAAATATTAATAAAATAGCAACTCTTCGCAATGCAAGGGGAGGAAATATTCCTGATGTTAGACTTGCTGCAATCAATTGTCAGAAATTTGGTGCCGACGGTATAACTGTTCACCCTCGTCCCGATGAAAGGCATATTCGCTATTCGGATGTATTTGAGATTAAGCCTATAATTACTACCGAATTCAACATAGAAGGATATCCCTCCGAAAGATTCATCAGCTTGGTTTTATCAGTCAAACCTGATCAGGTTACACTTGTCCCTGATTCGCCGGATGCTATTACTTCAAATGCCGGCTGGGATACTAAAAAGCACTTTTCATTTCTTAAGAATATTGTCTCTGTTTTTAAGAATGCCGGCATAAGAATATCGATATTTGTTGGAACTGACCCTGAAGATATAGAATATGCAGCACTTGCAGGTGCAGACAGAGTTGAGTTATATACTGAACCTTACGCAAGGATGTACTTGTCGGACAAACAAAAAGCAGTAGAACCATATATCGCGGCATCACAAAAAGCCAAAGAATCAGGACTCGGTATAAATGCCGGACACGACCTCAACCTGCAAAATCTGAGATACCTTTCAAAAAAAATTTCATATCTCGATGAAGTCTCAATAGGCCATGCACTTATTTCAGATGCTCTCTACCTTGGACTTGAAAATACAATTCAGATGTACAAAAGGCAATTAACTGGCTCAACCCTTTACTTATAAATAACTTACTTATAAATAAATTCAGAATACAGTTATAGATTCTATTTTATCAAGGCTTATCGCTGATGTATTCATAAATCTCAAAAGTATTTGCGCAACACAAATAACATCTTTCTCGCAATATTTTACTATTCGCCTGATATCATGCTCTTTCCAGTAAACATCGGCCACCATGCTTCCATCAATATCATCTTTTGATGAGTCAATACCCAGTATAGCCGAAAGAGTTTCAAGAGAAGTATAGTTTTTATGGTCTCCAAATTTCCAAAGCTCCATTGTATCGAGTAATTTCACCTCCCATGGTTTCTTACCCGCATTATCAAGTATGCCGGGGATAGAGAGCGAATTGACTATCATCCTGCGGGCAATATATGGATAATCAAATTCCTTCCCATTATGGGCGCATAGAACAGCATCCCTGCTTGATGAAGTTTTTTTAAGCAGAGAAGAAAATTCTGAAAGAATATTTTTTTCATCATCGCCAAAGAATGATTTCAGTCTGAATCCAAAAGGCGCCTTCTCTTTTACGAAACCCGCGGAAATGCAAATTATTTTCCCGAACTCAGCGTAAATGCCTGCCCTCTGATACACTTCCGATGCACTTTGAGACGCTTCTCTGAAAGAAACTGATTTTTTATCCCATAGCGACTGCATTAAAGGGCTTAACTCTTCGTATGAAGCGGCTGAAGGCACTGTCTCAATATCAAGAAACAAGATATTATCCAGTTTTAAATCTTCAAACATAAATATATGATAGTTTATTATTAAACACGGTATATTATCCTTATACAGCTAACTGAGATTCAAAATTATTTTCTTTCCCTATTGATAATTTATTTTATAATCATATTGTGTTATCACTTATTTCACCAACATTGATAGTCTCAAACAATGCCCAAATTGTTTCAATAATAATCATATTTTCTTATTTTTGTACTGCTTTTCTTTTCACACGTTAAAATTATAAATAAATCAGGTGAAAACGATATAATAAATTAGAATTATCTAATAAAATTTGGAAACTTAAAAAGTAGCATTGATTTCATTTCTTAAAACTTCGAACTTAACCTTTGAATTCCTTGTACCAGTACTAAGCGGAGGAGGTGGTTAATGAATGATTGAAAAGTTACTACAATGGGTTTCCTGTTATTATTCAAGAGAAAATGAATGAATTATATCCTATTAAATTCGAACCTATTCTTAAAGAGAAGATATGGGGGGGCAGATCTCTTGTAACAAATTACGGAAAAAAAGCTGGTAATCATGGGCTTATAGGTGAAAGCTGGGAAATATCGGCCGTATCCGACAATCTTTCAGTGGCTGCAAATGGTTTTCTCAAAGGCAATAATATAGAAGAGATAATTGAAGTTTATATGGGTGATATGACAGGGGAAGAGGTTTTTGAGAAATTCGGAATAGAATTCCCTTTGCTAATCAAGTTAATAGAAGCTTCTTCGAATTTGTCAGTACAGGTTCACCCTGATGATAATATTGCAAGGGAGAAACATAACGCATGGGGAAAAACGGAAATGTGGTATATTCTCGAGGCAAAGCCTGATTCGCGGATTTATTCCGGCTTTAAAGAGCCGATCAATGAAGAAATATTCAAAAAGGCTCTGAACGACGGAAAATTACCGGAGTTGCTTAATATAGAATATCCCAGGCCTGGAGATGCATTTTTCACTCCGGCGGGCCGCATTCATGCTATAGGAGGAGGTATCACACTGGTCGAAATTCAGCAGACTTCCGATATAACTTACAGAATTTTCGACTGGAATAGAAAAGATAATAATATGAAACCAAGGGAATTACATATAGAACTTGCTGCAGAGGCACTTGATTATAACGCCTGCGGCAGTGCACTAATAAGAAAAAAAACTGTTTCCGATAAAACTGTAAATATTGTTGAATCAGAATATTTTGTAACAAATATTATCCATCTGAAGTCATCATTGAAAAAAGATTATACTTTCATTGATTCTTTTGTAATTTATATCTGTGTGGATGGCAGATTCAATATTTATTGGGATAAAGGTACAGAAACGGTAGTCAAAGGTGAGACGATCTTACTTCCGGCTACAATTACGGAAGCAACTCTTGAAGCAATACCGGAGGCAAAAATTCTGGAAGTTTTTATTAAGTCTAATATAAAAAATAAGCATAATATATCATGAAAAAAACTATTATCTTTTTAATCGCCTTTATACCTCTGATATATTTTTCAGGGTGTCATGGCAAAAGCAAGCAAAAGGCCAATGAGGCCGACACAACAGAAGTATCTTCTGTACCCGACACAATCAAAAAATTGTACAGCGGTAATATGCTCACGTCAGAAATTACATTCAGAAATGGCGTGAGACATGGCTTAATGAAAACCTATTATCCTTCAGGGAAATTACGTCAGACTTTCTGGTATGAAAACGGCTTGAGAGAAGATACTGCAGTATGGTATTATGAGGATGGAAAAGTATTCCGCAAAACACCTTACAGGAGAGATACAATACATGGGACACAGATTCAATATTATAAATCAGGCAGGGTAAGGGCAAAACTTGAATTTGAAAAGGGCTTAAGAAAACCTTATCTTGAAGAGTTCAATAGTGACGGCACTCCAATAAAAGATTATCCTGAGGTTGTAATTGAAACTATAGATAATTACAAAACCGATGGA
>JAGPFZ010000012.1 GCA_018056245.1 Bacteroidales bacterium | reverse complement strand
AAATTTTTTTATATTTTTGTTTGTTTTTTTAATTAAAAAACTATTTTTGTAAGCTGAAATTAAGAAAATGATTGCCGCATATAAATATTATTTCTTCACTTTTTTCTTTTTCTATTTTTTCGGAAAATAAAGTGAGGGATTTTTGTATGTGGCTTAAATATACGATTACAGGTGCAAGGGTCCCTCAAAAAAAGGGGCCCTTGCTTGTTTAATTAAGCGGTTATTGTCAGATGGAAAAAATAATAAAAGTTTCTATTCAGGGAGAAGCAGCAAGCTTTCATGAAGTTGCCGCAAAACAGTACTTTGGAAACAACATTGAAATAATACCCTGTGCAACTTTCGATCAGACACTTCTCGAAGCCAAAACCGGCAAAGCCGATTATGCAGTGATGGCTATAGAAAACGCAAGGGCTGGTAGTATTTTGTATAACTATTCGCTGATCAGAGAGTCGGGACTTAAAATCCTTGGAGAACACGATTTAAGAATAAAACAGAACCTGATGGCCCTACCCGGCCAAACGATCAGCGATATCAGGCAGATAAGGACACATCCTATAGCAATCTCCCAGTGTATGACTTTCCTTAATAAATATCCGGAGATAACGTTAATAGAAACCGAAGATACGGCAGGAAGTGCAAGGGAAATAAGCGAAAATAAATTGAAAGGTGTGGCTACTATTGCTTCATCAATTGCCGCAGAGTTATATGGGCTCGAGATTATTGCAGAAGGGATTGAGACATACAGGGAGAACTACACCCGGTTTCTTATTATCGGACCTAAAAGTAAAGGCTTAAGAAAAGGTAACAAGGCATCAGTGTGCTTTTCGCTGAAACACAAACCCGGGAGCCTCGCAAATGTCCTGGTGAAATTTGCAGAAATGAATATAAACCTTACCAAGATACAGTCGGTGCCGCGTCTGAACGGAAACGGATGGGGATATATGTTCTATCTTGACCTTGAGATTCCCGAAGATACCACCACAATGGAACTGATACATGGAGTGCTGGGAGACGATACGACCGACCTCGAAATATTAGGAATCTATCAAAAAGACGACATTATATATGAAAGTTAAACCGGCTGAAAGAACAAAGACTGTTCAGGAATATTATTTCTCGGTCAAACTGAAACAGATTGACCGGATGAAAAAAGAAGGAATTGATGTTATTAACCTTGGAATAGGCAGTCCCGACATGCCTCCGCCCCCGGAAGCTATAAAAAAACTGTCGGAGGAAGCTGCAAAATCTGATGTACATGGCTATCAGAGCTATAATGGCATACCTGAGCTCAGAAATGCAATGGCAGACTGGTACAGGAAATATTTCAATGTTACACTCGACCCTGATAACGAAATTCTGCCCCTTATAGGAAGCAAGGAAGGAATAATGCATATCAGCATGGCTTTTGTAAATCCGGGAGATGATGTTCTTGTACCCGACCCGGGTTACCCGTCATATTCTTCGATTACCCGACTCGTAGGAGGAAATATTAAAGAATATGACCTTACCGAAAAGAACAACTGGCTGCCCGATTTTGATGCTCTCGAAGATTCAGATCTTAGCAAGGTTAAACTGATGTGGGTGAATTATCCCAATATGCCGACAGGCCGGAAAGCGTCAACAATGCTCTTCGAAAGTTTGATAAAATTTGGAGAAAAGCATAACATATTGATAGTAAATGATAACCCTTACAGCTTTATACTTAATAAAGACCACATAAGTATATTATACCTTAATGGGGCTAAAAATGTTGCAATCGAGCTTAATTCCTTGAGCAAGTCGCATAATATGGCAGGATGGAGAATCGGTATGGCAGCAGGTGATAATGGTTACATAAGCGAAGTGCTGAAGGTGAAAAGTAACATGGATTCGGGAATGTTCCGGCCTTTGCAACTTGCAGCGGCTGAAGCATTGAAAAGAGGCGACGACTGGTATTATGAGCTAAATAGTGTGTATTCACGCCGAAGAGAGATAGCTTGTGAACTTATGGACGCACTGCAATGCAGTTATGACCTCGAACAGGCTGGTCTGTTCATGTGGGGAAAGATAAGCGACAGATATAAAAATGCAGAAGAACTGGCCGACAAAGTTCTCGATAAAGCTCATGTTTTTATCACCCCGGGATCTATTTTCGGGAAAAACGGGAGCAAATATGTGAGGATATCACTATGTTGTAAAGAGGAAATACTTTTGAAGGCAAAAGAAAAAGTTATAAATAATTTCATGAAGTAAAGTTTTTAATTAATAACAGATTAGAGAATAAAAATGACAATTTGTGTTGTTGGAATAGGGCTTATTGGAGGCTCGATGGCAATTGACCTCAAGAAAAGAGGATTTGCCGATATTGTAATAGGTGTTGATGTAAATATTCAGCATCAAAATATTGCAAAATTATGTGGTATAGTTGACGAAACCGACACACTTGAAAATGCAGTGGGAAAAAGCGATTTAATAATTCTTTCAGCGCCGGTTGATGTCAATTGCGTGCTTCTTCCCGGCATACTCGACATGACAAAGGGAACGAATAAAATCATTACCGATATGGGTTCGACAAAAAGCTCAATAGCAAATGCATCGAATAACCATCCGAACAGAGGAAGATTTGTTGCAGCTCATCCCATGGCTGGAACAGAATTCTCTGGTCCTCTGGCTGCACATAGCAAACTCTTCGATTATAAAAGAGCCATTATATGCGACCCTGAGCTAAGTGATGCGGATGCTCTTGAAACTGTAAAACGTATGTTTAATGTTTTGAATATGAATATAGTATATATGGATTCGAGCAGTCACGATGTCCATGTTGCTTATGTTTCCCATATATCGCATATCACTTCTTTTTCACTTGCCTTATGCGTTCTTGAAAAGGAGAAAGAAACTGAAAATATTCTCACTCTTGCAGGAGGCGGTTTTGAAAGTACGGTGAGGCTGGCAAAGAGTAACAGTGAAACGTGGGCTCCTATATTCACCGAAAATGCCGAACATATCATCGAAGTTATTGATACGTATATGGAAAAAATGAAAACTTTCAGGAAGTTTATTCTTGAAAAAAACACTGAAGGGCTTAAAAAGCTTATGGAAGAAGCAAATAAGATTCAAAAGATATTAAACTAATTTGCCATGGTTATGGAGATGAATATTTCGCCTTTGAAAGGCTGGATTGAGAATTCGGGAAGGCCGTTTATTATATCGGGTCCCTGCAGTGCAGAGACCGAAGAGCAGGTGATGGAGACGGCTCGCATGCTGGCCGAAATAAAACAGGTAAAAGTTTTTCGTGCTGGAATTTGGAAACCAAGAACGCGTCCAGGTTCATTTGAAGGAGCAGGTATAAACGGATTGAAATGGCTAAGAAGGGTAAAAGAAGAAACCGGACTTCTCACAGCTACCGAAGTGGCCAATGAGAAACACGTTTATGAAGCTCTTAAATATGATGTTGACGTGTTATGGATAGGAGCCCGTACATCGGTAAACCCGTTTTCTGTTCAGGAAATAGCCGATGCATTGTCGGGAACAAATGTGATGGTTCTGGTAAAGAATCCAATAAATCCTGATATTGATCTGTGGACAGGTGCTATTGAGAGAGTGGCAAAAGCAGGGATAAAAAAACTCGGAGCAATACACCGCGGCTTTTCAACATTTGAAAAAACCATTTACCGGAACCAGCCTAACTGGCAGATACCCATTGAACTAAGAAGAAGAATACCCGGCCTGCCTATCTTTTGTGATCCGAGCCACATGGGAGGTAGCAGGAAATATATTTATGAAATATCACAGAAAGCAATGGACCTTAATTTCGACGGACTTGTTATTGAATCACATATCAATCCCGAAAATGCATGGAGCGATGCAGCACAGCAGGTAACTCCCGACATGCTAAAAGAAATTATTGTCAGGCTTGTGTTAAGAAACCCAAATCCTGATGATCCCAAAATACTCGATGAGCTTGGCGAGCTTCGCCAGCAGATTGATGTTTTCGACGATTATCTTATTGAACTGCTCGAACAGAGGATGCAGGTAGCCGATAAAATAGGTCTATTCAAAAAACTCAATAATATAACGGTTCTCCAGAGTGCAAGGTGGGACGAAATTATATCAAAAGCCGTGATAAAAGGCAATACGAAAGGACTGAGCACAGAATTGATCGACACCATCTTCAAGGCTATTCATCAGGAATCAATCAACAGACAGATAAAAATTATCAACAACGGAATGAATAATAATTCGAAAGGGAAAAGTTGAATCTGTTTTAATTTGTAAAAATTCTAAAACCACTTTTAAAAAAAAATATGAAAAATTCAAGAAGGATTACCTTAAATGAAAATGAGATGCCGAGGCAATGGTATAACATTATAGCCGACATGCCCAACAAGCCTTTGCCTCCGTTGCATCCGGTTACACGTCAGCCTGCAGGCCCACAAGACCTTGCTGCAATTTTCCCTATGGAACTTATCAAGCAGGAAATGTCGAATGAAAGATACATTGATATACCTGATGAAGTTCTTGACCTTTACATGACTTACCGGCCTTCACCGGTTTTCAGAGCAGAGTCGCTCGAGAAGTCGATCGGGACAAAAAGCAAAATTTTCTATAAGTATGAAGGTTATAATTACTCGGGTTCGCACAAGGCAAATACTGCAATAGCTCAGGCTTATTATAACAAAAAGGAAGGTATAAGACGAATAACTACCGAGACAGGTGCAGGACAATGGGGAAGCGCTATGAGTTTTGCATGTAACCATTTTGGTCTGGAATTACTTGTCTTTATGGTGAAGGTAAGCTATAATCAGAAGCCCGGCCGTAAAATAATGATGAATGCATACAATGCAAAGGTTATCCCATCGCCAAGCACAATGACTATGGCCGGCAGAAAAATACTCGAACAGGATCCCGATTCGCCTGGAAGTCTCGGCATTGCTATTTCCGAAGCTATTGAGATAGCAGTACAAGATCCTTATACGAAGTATTCTCTCGGAAGCGTTCTTAACCATGTCATTCTGCATCAGACTATAATTGGTCAGGAGGCACTTTTACAGATGGAAAAAGCCGGTTATTATCCCGATGTGGTTATAGGATGTTTTGGCGGAGGCTCGAACTTCTCGGGCATTGCATTCCCGTTTCTAAGGGAGAAGCTGGTTAATGGAAAAGACATAAGACTGGTTGCCGTTGAGCCGGCATCATGCCCAAAGCTTACAAAAGGAAAATTCATGTACGACTTTGGCGACTCGGCCGGCCTAACGCCTCTCCTGCCAATGTACACTATCGGCCATAATTTCATTCCCGAAAAGATACATGCCGGCGGGCTTCGTTATCATGGAGCAGGCGTGCTTGTAAGCCAGCTTGTTAAAGACGGCTTCATAGAACCAAAATCTAAACTGCAAAGGGAATGTTTCGAAGCAGGTGTTCTCTTCGCTCGCAATGAAGGTATATTACCTGCCCCCGAATCTAACTATGCCATAGCCGCCGCACTCGACGAGGCAAGAAAAGCCGACCTCGAAGGAACATCGAAGACTATACTCTTTAACCTCAGTGGCCACGGACATCTGGATATCTCGGCTTATGAGAAATATTTCGAAGGCAACCTGCCCGACCATGAATTAACAAACGAAGAGGTGGAGAAAATTCTTCATGGACTCAAGGACTTGCCCGATTAATATCTATATGTAAATTTTACCTGCTGGAGAGCTCTGTTTGAGCTATCTGTAATCCCTGTGTCTCTCTTTATTAGAGATATATCACCTGAAGGAGAGAGACAGAGGTCAATTTATTAGAAATCCGAATAATCGGCAGGATGAAGGAAGAAAATATTGATTTTCGAAACAGTATTCTTATATTCTTCACTTCCCGACAGAGCTTTCCATTCAGGATGACTATTGAATTTAGCCCAGTGCTCCTGTCTCGATTTTAAATCGGAAAAAGAAGTCATATACATCAGATTAGGTTTTGTGCTCCCTGCAAGCACTTCACCGAAAAATACCGCATTGAAGCCCAGTTTTTCGAAAAGCTTCATCTCACCTCCTTCGTTGAACATTTCTATCTTCTTTGCAGCTTTTGCTTCCGTTGCACTTTCATAACTTCGTAATTCATAAACCCTTACCGCCGGAGCAGTATTGAATTCAGGAGGCCGAAATCTAGGCATATCACGAAAAGCCAGCATATAAATACTCTCATATCGTTTAAAAGGCGGATTATTATATGGAGCATCAAGGAAGAATTTCCCGTCTTCATTATACTTCTGGTCAAGAGACAGAACTGAGGGAAGTTGTACCATCTGGTCGGCTGACTGGAAAGGAATCAAAACATAAATCCTTTTCCCATAGGCAGTATCGGTTTCGACCGGTTTAAATACGCCGGCCTTTTCTATACCAGCCCTGTGAAGTGCAGGAAGAAAGGCATCTTTCAAAAACTTATCCGTAATTTCCTCCTGCGCCTTTCCTGTTATATGATAAACTCTTAGTTCGTATAGCTCACGTATTACCGGAGCATCACCCGGTCCTCTAGTTACACCCTTACAGGGATAGAAAACTGTGAAGATCAATAATAAAAACATTGAAAGCTTAAATGTTGTTTTCATTCTATTAGAAGTTTAGATTTTAAAATACTTTAAACTTGTTACGCAAAAACAGTACTATGGTTAAAATATTAAATTTTAAAGCGATAATTATTCAAATTTCTTAAACTTTATTTAAGATAAACTGTCTCTTTTTGTTATAAACAAAAACCTCTTCGCTATTTGCGGCTAGATCGTTCTATTTGCATCCAAAGTTCAGGTCTACAATTAATAGGCTTTTGAAAACTCGCCGAATACTGCTTCAGCCCCTTCAGGTGTAAGTTCTGAACCTGATTGAACATAGAATCTGTGAACAAGCTTTACCGACTGGCCTTTCTCGAGTTTATATATAAACTGCTCTTGCTTCGGATCGTATGCCTTTTGTCCAAAGTTATTGACAGCGAATAGCCCATAACCTCTTGCATGTGCATAAGCAGGATAACCGGGATTCTTCGGGTGGTCAAATATTGCAAGAGAAACGGGAACGTTTTCTTTCATACCGCTCAGAATAACCCACTTGTTGCGTGTCCCCCATACCGCATCTCCCTTATTGCCGTTGCTCGAGATATACATACCGGTAACACCAGTGTTATCCATTACTTTAACCGTTGTGGGGTTCCCTTTTTCATCTATGAAGATAAGAGGCTCATTTGTAGGCATCTCAAGTGCCCTGTCAACACGTATTGCAAACATTCCTTCCTTGTTGTCAGTAAATGTTACCGGTCCATTGGCAGCAGTCAGGATTGCAATATGGTCAACTATCCATCCTTCCCCTGAAGCCTTGAAAATATATTGTGTGTTCTCAACAAGTATGGTATTTTCTTTGTTATCGTTCCAGTTTGATATTACTTCCAGAATTCCTGTCTTACCTCCTTTGGCCTTTACGATTTTCTGAACTGTAATATGTCCGTAACTATCTTTCTTGCCAGCCGGTATGGCTGATGAGTTATTCCAGAAATCAAGTCCGTTGACATTTCCATGGTTGAACCATAATCCTATATGATGAGGATGGTCAACTCGCTCACCTTTTCTCGGTTCGAGAGGAAATCCACGTGTCACGACAGCACCGTTCGGCGCATAAACCGGGAAAAGAAAAGGCTTTTCAAAATCCACAGGATAACGATAGGATGTAAAGAGCTTGTCACCGATAAAAACATCCACTTTTCTTTTCGACTCATCGTGAACAAGTTTCACATTCTGACTGTATACAGTCAGTGTTGAAACAACCATCGAGAGCATAACAATTAAATATCTCATAATAAAATTGTTTTTTAGATTTTTATCTCTATTCCTATTCAATATTGAAATGGTTTACCACCTGCCATCACTTCCTGAGTTTTTTCGTCAAAGGTAACTTTTTCTCCCGTTCTGAGGCAGGCAGTGCACATTATGTTTGCAATAGAATGGTTATATCCGGCAACAATGTCGGCATTGGGTTTTTTACGATCGCGCACACACTCCATCCAGTTACGCATGTGAGCCGTAGTCATCGGGTCGCCTCCGGTATCGGCAGCAGTTTCTACTTTAAATCCGGGAAGCTCAAATGGCTCAAGCAGATTCGCCTTCATATTCATTTCTTTTGCGTTACGCTCTTGAAGTCCTCCTTCAGAGGTGACTTTGTTCGTATCGAGATTCAGAGTGCCGCCATTCGAGAAATAAAGCTCCTTCGTGCCACCTGCAGAGTTCGTGAATCGTGAGGAATAGACAACCTGGAATCCAATGTTCGGGTCGGTGTCTGAACCATAATCAAACACCGCAGTCATGGTGTCGAAGTTTGTACGACCGTCTTTCCACAGGTATATGCCTCCGTTAGCAGCTACACTGCGCGGATGGGAAAGGCCTGTGAACCAGTGTACGGTATCTATCTGATGAGCCATCCACTGACCTGGAATGCCTGAAGAATAAGGCCAGAATAGCCTGAATTCGAGATATTTTCTGGCATTGAAAGGTTCGAACGGACGGTTCAACAGATATCGTTTCCAGTCAGTATCTTCCTCCTTTAGAAGAGGAACCACCTTCGGACGTCTCCAGCGCCCTGGCTGGTTTACATTCCATGTCATTTCTACCATCACTATCTTACCAAACTTGCCAGACCGTATATATTCATTGGCAGCAATATAGTTCGGCGCGCTGCGACGCTGTGAACCTATCTGCACAATTTTACCCGTCTCCTGTACAGCTTTAAGCGCCGTACGGGCATCGGCCATCGTTTCGGCAAAAGGCTTTTCTACATAAACATCGCGCCCCGCTCTTACCGCTTCCGCACAATGCAACGCATGCTGAAAATCGGCAGTGCTGATTATAACCGCATCCGTGTCCTTGGCATTGTAGAGCTCCTCATTATTACGGTAAAGCTTAAGGTTAACACCTTTTGACTTGAAGAATTTATCTGCTTCCTCGCGTCGAAGCCGCCATATATCAGAAAGAGCAGTAAATTCAAAATTCATTTCTCTGGCATTTGCCATAAATGCCGGATACAATGACCCCCTGAAACGATCGGAATAACCGATAATACCCACGCGCACCCTGTCGTTTGCTCCAATAATGCGCGAATAACTCTTTGTACTGAAAGCCATAGCTGCCGAGCCAAGCGCTACTTTCTGTATGAATTCTCTCCTTGTGGCTATATAAAATGTATTTAAAAGTTTATACTGATTTCAATCTGAAAGATAAAAATAATTTAAAAACCATGTTAAATCAATATGAATGAAATTTTCAGTAAAACTTTGTTTCATTTTTAACGTTTCACGTTTTTCGTTTTTAAACTTATACTTACCCTCCCCTCACGCCTCACGCCTCATCCATCAATTCTCACTTCTTGCTCCAAAGAAAGAATAATAAGCAATAAATATATATGAAAGACACGGCATAATCATGCTGATTGCCATGCTGTGGGTCATCTGGTATATCTTCCCCATAATCGGAGGGAAAACGGCACCACCTATAATAGACATAACCAGCAATGAACCACCCAGCTTGGTATTAGGACCAAGATCTTTTATTCCGAGGGCAAAGATGGTGGGGAACATAAGAGACATAAAGAAACTGGTTATGAATAGTGACCACATACCAAGTGCACCAGGCTCCAGAATGGCAACTGAAACAAACGTTATATTGATAATGCTGTAAAGTCCCATTAGTTTGTTTGGTTTAATAAATTTCATGAACCATGTTGCCGAGAACCGGCCTATTGCAAAAGCCGCAAGAGTTCCGGTAAGCAGATATCCGGCCAATTTTTCATTGCTTCCGGTATAATCCTGGACATACTGAATGAAATAACTCCATGTACCGACTTGTGCACCTACATAAAGAAACTGGGCAATAACAGCCTGAACAAAATGCGGTACCTTAAACAGTTCCGAAATGCGACCTTTTGATGCTTTTTCTTTTTCATCAGAATGTTCATCAATCGCTTTGGGGAATTTTGTTCTTATCATCAGAATTGCCAGAATCAGTACAACACCTGCAAGTACCATATAAGGAGGAACAATCCGCCATAATTCTTCTTTTACAAAATCATCATAAGTGCCATTGAGTTTCATTAATTCGATCTGAGCTGCATCTGGCTCACGACCAGAGAGAATGAAAATTGTCCCTATACTTGCACCAATTATTGCACCGAAAGGATTGAAAGCCTGCGAGAAATTCAATCTCCGCTCCGATGAAGAAGGATCTCCAAGTCCTGCAATAAACGGATTGGCACCTGTTTCAAGAAAAGAGAGCCCTGATGCAATTACAAAAAGAGCAGCGAGAAAAGCAAAATACTTCGATATGAGCGCAGCGGGAAGAAATAAGAGACAGCCAAAGGAATAAAGGAACAAACCTATAACCAGACCTGTCTTATAATTATACTTCCGCATAATAACCGCAGCCGGAATAGCGAAAATAAAATAACCAAGATAAAATGCAGTTTGTATGAACCCTGCATGCATCCGGTCTATGGCGAAAACTTTCATGCTTTGTTTGATAAGAACATCATTGAGATTATGCGGTATTGCCCACATAAAGAAAAGAGATGTTACCAGTATAAAAGGAAGAGTATATCCAGGTGTAATAAAGGAACCCTTTGAAGAATCTTTTCTTTCTGAATTCATAATACAGTGTTTTACTTATTTATTTGATTACTATTCAAATTTAAGTTTTGCATTTAAAGATAAAAATATTTGTGTAAATTTTATTTTTTTGAATAATTTAGCCTCTAAGCATCTTTTGTAATTATTCGGGTTTCGGGAATAACAAAGAAAGTTCACTTAGAGAAATAGAGAAAAAATAAAAGTATGAGAAAAATAGTTCTTGCATCAGTAATCATTCTTTCTCTTCTTGCTTGTAAGCGTCAGGAAGAGAATCTGATATGGTCGGATGAATTCAATTATTCAGGTCTGCCCGATTCAACCAGATGGGGCTATGAAGTCGGTTATATACGGAATAACGAGCTTCAGTATTACACCCATAAAAGGATTGAGAATGCGGTTGTAAAGGACGGCAATCTGATGATTATAGGAAGGAAAGAACCATGGGAAGGTTTTGAATACACATCTGCCAGTATCAATACACTGGATTAATTTTCATTTAAATATGGTCTTGCCGAAGCAAGGATGAAGCTTCCTGTAGGGCAGGGTATATGGCCTGCCTTCTGGATGATGGGAACAAACATCAGGGAGGTAGGATGGCCTAGATGCGGAGAAATAGATATAATGGAGCATATCAACAACACACTTATTCTTCACGGAACAGCACACTGGCATAACGAAAAACATGTAAGTTCAGGCGGCAAGACTCCATGCGATGTTAGGCAGTATCATGTATATGCTGTTAACTGGACACCTGATTCCATCGTGTGGCTTGTTGACGGGCTAAGATATCACGGTTTAAATATCAAAGACAGTGTAAACAGTACCCATGAATTCCATGCGCCGTTCTATATGCTTCTAAACCTGGCAATTGGCGGAGCATGGCCTGGAAATCCCGATCCAACCACAGTCTTCCCCGACACTGTTTTTGTTGACTGGGTAAGAGTGCACAGGATAAAATAATACATATCACTTCATCCCTACACCCCATCTTATTGAGTAGAAATGGTTGCTGACCCTGTCGGAAAAGAACTCATTATAAATAAAAGGTGAAAAGTAATTATTCCCGAAATTCCATGTATATGTCAATTGGAGGCGGTTGCGGTAATCGGGTCTTAAATCAGGATTGCCCTGAGAAATATCGTACGACTGACCAACCTTCCAGTACGGGTTCATATTGTAAATACCCGGACGGTTAATACGCCTGTTATAAGTCAGCTTTATATTATGGGACGCAGAAAACTTGTACTGGATATTTGCCGAGGGTAGAAAACATGAATAATCTGGTTTTGTAACCGAGTCAGCTAATATATGGCTATTCTCAATCCTCAGTGAAGTCTGAAATCCAAATTTCTTCAAATTAATCATAATACCTGCATAACCTGAGTTTCTGAATTCGGAATACTCAAACAGATTGCTTTCTGCCTGATTATTAATTCTGAAATCATATCCTATTTCCTGATAATAAAAATGATACCCTGTTTCCACTTTTGCATTCAACCCCGGTGGGTAAACAAAATCAAGCTTTGTTGAAATATAACTGCGGTTATTCAAATCGTCTTCCACTCTTGAATATGTATCCAAAATTACATCGCTGTTATAAGGATAGCGAATGTTTGAAAAATAATTTCCCGAAACAGATTTGAAGGTATAATAAACGGCCTCTGCTGTAAATTCCTCAACAGGTTTTTTGAATGTCTTTTTATAAAAGAACGTGAGCGCTGTTTCATCACTCTCCAGCTTATTACTTGTCAGCGAAGTCATAGTATTAAGTGGATTCCCGCTTTTAAACAACGTGGTAGTATTCGGAAAAACAATATTCTGATAAATAGGTTGATAATTGATATTAAAACTGAAATTATTCTTGTCGTTCATATAATAATCCATTCCGGCACTTACCGATCCCAGCGACACTTTAATTTTCCCATCGTACTTTCCATTTCCCGTTATGGGGGAAAGTGTTTGTTTTACACATATAAGCCACGGCTGTAAGCAGTCCTCCGTTGCCAGGGAGATATATCATAAGGCGGGTGGCATCCTGAAAATTATGCCCGTTGGGAAGATATTTATTCTTAGGTGCGTCCATAAAAAGAAAATCAACGGCCTGATCACATCTGCCGAGTGCGGCAGCCGACATGGCAAGCAAGGGAAAATCCCATCCCCAGCATGAGTTCCAGTTCCAGCGAGCTTTAATAGTATCGAGAGTATTGGCAAGAACTTTCCTGTCAACAAGGCCGGTTTCCGGAATCATCCCAGCAATTCCTGAAATTATAGGATGGTCGCTCATATAACGTGGATTTTGCCATGTATCTTTTGTATCTTCCGAACAAAGATAAAGTCCGTCCTGAACGGGGAGAGATGAGAGTTTCCTGAGTACATCGGCATAAACGGGATCAGGTTTCATGCACAAACGCTTACGCCACTCCTGCGCCGTCTTAAGTCCCCAGTACCAATAGACAAGCTCAAAAGTCGGATTAATGGTTGTTTCTGGTCTGAGGCTTTCCTGGGCAGAGATCAATACCGGTCCCAGTATATACCTGTTAGTTGTACTGTCGTACCACGCATAGGAAGCCATGAAATCGGCCGTTTCAAATAAAAGATTTTTATATTTCTCAAGCACAGCTTTCTTGTCTTTTGCATTCTGATAAAGAAGTTCGGCAAAATAAATGAAATGCGGTTGCTGCCATATAAGGTAAGGCCCTACATTGCTCGGGCTTTCCCGGCCGTCGGGGTCGGTCATCTTAGGCCATCTCACACCTGCATATCCCTGATGACGTGCGGTGGCAAGTGCCCTGTCATAAATTCTGCTATAATACTGCATCTGATTTTCGAGTATCTGTTCTTTCTGCCATAAGGCAAAATGAACACTATGCCACCAGTGCATCTCGAGATGAAACTTTCCGTACCATGTATTATATGTGAGTCCGGTTTCACCAGGTGGATTATCGCCTGCACACTGTATGCGTGTCAGATACCGCGAAAGGATAACTCTCCTTTCCAGTTCAAATGCGCGAGGGTCGGTACAATCTGAAAAATCAACGGCCCCTCCTGTGCTCCAGAATTCCTTCCAGCTCTCTGCCGATGCCTTCCCACTCTCATTGTAGCCGGGGAGTGATGAACTGTCAGGCAGATTTTTTGAAAACAGACATGAAAATTCCAGCACACTGTCTCCCGGCTGAGCCTCAAGAAAAAAAAGATGACTATCAATACCTTTTACGAAAACCGAACCCGACTTGTAAAGCTTTACAAAATAAACATCCTCATCCTGTTGCCTTCTGAAAACTATTTCGTCTGAAGTTTCAGAAACTAATTCGGTAGAATGCTTATCAGGTTTATCAAAGTCATATCCATTTTGATCAGGTGTGCCCAGTGGGAAATGAATTTTTATCCTGAGTCTTTTATCTGCAAGCAATCCGGAATGAACAACTACCGAAACCATATCAAGTTCAGGGTGGCATACACTACTGACCTCAACAGTTTTTCCATCTACAATGAAATGGCTCTCAATCACACCTGTCCACAGGTTAAGGAGCTGATGGGGGCTTTTTACTATGTGCTGCGAAAAGATATCAATACCCGGGAAATCAAATCCGATCATACCAAGGTGTATCTTATGCGGATTCTGCCTCAGCCATTCCGAAGCTTTGTATCTTAGTGTATCCCTGGGATTTGAATATCTGTGTACATAATCAATTTTTCGACCATGAACATCCCATGTTTTATAAACCTGTTCAAGCGAGTATCCGCTTTTATTTATTTCGCTATGCCAAGCCCAGTCGGCCATTGTGCCAAGAGGGATGCCCTTTGCATAGTAATCAGGAAATGTCTGGAGTCCTGTAATATCAACTGTGAAAGCAAATTTTCCGTTTCCGACTGTAAGCGAATTGAGACTGTCGGCAGCTGTAATCTCAACATTATGTCGTGTAACCAGTGCATTGCGGTCAATTTGAAACCTTTTTTCCGAACATCCTGAAACGAAAATTGAAGAGACACAAATCAAACCTGTTAATAGATTGATTTTAAAATATTTAATTATATATATACATGTTAATTTTCTCATTATTTCAGCCCGGGTATTTGTTAATCACCGTGATGAAGGCCAATTACTGAGTTCTCCTTTACCTTTAATGCTTACCGGATTAATGTTTCCTGGGATCAGATACACCTCTATAGCCGTTGTTTTGCCTGCCGGAATAACAGTCTCGAAACCAACCAGTACAGTACCCGGATTAGGGGCATCATAATCGTGCGGAGGTTCGGTTGACCATGTTCTCATTATAACATTATCAGGTAGTGCGACTTTAATAACCAGTTTTTTCCCGTTTTTAGTCAGTTCGGCAGTGCCTGGTCCGGAAATTTTCACATCAGCCGGAGTGAGCATTGTCCATCTCACCGTTGTGTTGTCAGATAAAGGTTGCAATTCGTCACGTACCACGACATATTTTTTGTCAACTATTGCAATGCCTCTTTTTGCCGTGGAAAGCTGGTTGTAATAAACTGGTGATATATCTGTTACGGCATTCATAAATGAAGGCATGTCGGAGAAAGAGATTATATCGGCCTTACCGTCGACACGTTGCAGTTGGCCGTTGATAGTGAGTGTGTTATGTACGAAATTATTGTAACGAAACACTTCCCATCGTTGTGAGTTTTGTGACATGCTCCATAGATTGACCCCTTTCGATTCGAGTGAATTATAATCCTGGGATCCGAAGTCCATTGCCCATCGCACTCCTTCCGACTCCATGACGAATGAACCGACATCCATGTGGCCATGGTTAACACCGGGTGAGCCTGCTTTCAGGCCTATAAACAAAGCATTCTGATCGCTCCATGAGGTACGCATTAAAGCCACAGGATTTTTGCCATGGCCCACCCACATTAGTTTCTCCGGTGCGGTAATTGAAGATGTATTTATTCCTGCGTTCCATATAAGCATAGCAGGCAGTAGCCTGTTGCCCGCATTTTTCATTTTTCCAAGAAATTTCTTTTCTTCGTAAAGAACTTTGTTATCCCCTATTCTTGATGCCAGCCAGAACATTGCAGGATGAATGCCTGCACCCGAACCGTTGTCGGAATAGTTAAAACATAAGCCAGTGGGACCGGTCATATTTACCATATAATAGGGAGTTTTTAAAATGCCATCAACTGCAGAACCACCAAATTTTGTATTAAAAACTTTCTCGTAAGCACTGATAAACATTACATTAAAACTGGTGCCGTAATCCCAGTAACCATATCCTTCAGGATATGCTCCGTCGGGCAGATAATCGGCCATAGGCAGGCTGATCGAACTTACCGACCTTTCGATAATTTTTGAAGCCATTTGTGCATCGGCTTCCCACACAGCAAGTGCGCCGAAAGTCATGCCTGCATTGCATACCTGATTCCAGTTATGGCTTGCTTTTAACCAGCTATTGTATTTCGAATCGAGGGAGGGATTCAGCCCTTTTTGTATAATGGCTTCTCTTACATTGGCCCTTGTCGTTTCGGAAAGTGAATGATAAAGCCAGTCATAGCCTATTGACACAGCCATGGTCATCTCAGCCACATCAAGGAAATGAGACGGATTCCAGTCGGTGAATTCTGAAACTGCAAGCAATTCTTTTTCAGCACGGTCGAGATATATCTTGTTGCCAGTCATCCGGTATGCATAAGAAAGATAAAAAATCCTTTTAAGAGCTTCCCTCGATTTATCGAGCAATCGTCTTCCGATCAACACTCTTTCCACCGGAGGCTTCCCTACGATGTTATTGCACTCTCCTATTATCATATCATGCACTTTTCCCCAGGCGGCATCAGACTGCAGATTTTTAAGAATTTTCTCTTCATCACCTTTAAAAAAAATAATACGTGGATGATCAGGCATTTGATGAACGTTACGAACTGACGTTTCCTGAGCGCAAGCGTATAAAGAGAAAACAGTCAAAAAAACAGCAGAAAAAATTTTAGATATTAATCCTTTCATATTAAACAGTTTTTATGGCAAAGAATAATTTTAAATATTATTGGTTGATAAGCATATTTTTAGTATCCTGTAATTTCTTTAAGCAGATTAAAAAAAGCTTTTTTCCTATCTGAATTAATACCCCAGTCAACAGGGACACTCTGGTAACCTGCCTCAAAAGGCTCGCCTTTCATCCTGTAATCGAAGTAACCCCATGATGCGTATCCTTTGATTGCCGCTATAAAATTGTTCCATTCCTTATCGAATTCGTAATGGTCGTCCTCGTTAAAGAGTATGGGTTTTGGAGTATATCCTGCCACATTCCTGGTTTTATTCACCATTGCAAGAATGTTATCTGGATTCGACACACCGTTTCCGTGCAAAAGGATGAAATCGGACGACTTCACAACATTCGGAAGAGGGATGAATCCACCTCCGTAACTTGTGCCGGCATAAAATCTAAAACCATTGCGGCTTTTCTGTTTCACAAGTTCAATGAGTTCATGGACACGTTCAGGTTTGAGCACTTCGTGGTCGTATTTGACATTGCATTCATTGTTGATTTCGATAAGTATATTTTTGTAATTTCTTACGAATAACCAGTTTAGGACATTATCTATGGCATTGCGTATGGCAGCCTCGTCTTTTAGCCGCTGGTCCTGCCCGAAATAAAACAGTCCGAGAATCGGTACCATGCCAAGTTCGTCGGCATGGTCGAGTATTTTCTGAAGGCGTGCCATATAATCCGGACGTAATGACCCATCCTCATTATATGCGGAATTATGCCAGGGCTGTTCTTCAGAATAGCCTGTGGGACTCCCTCCCTGAAGATTTATTGTGAATGACAGCAGACCGTAATCCGACCATTTTTTCATGTTGAGAACAAATTCTCTTGTGTTCCTTTCAGGATCCCATTTTCTGGTGTCGGGGTAAACCCATCGGCTTGCGGTTTCGGGGTTAAGGTCATCGAAAATACCCTGAACCATTCTTGAATTAAACAAAAGCCCTTCAATTTTGTTGCCCTTCCAATACCTGTCATTGTAGGTTATTCCACCGTTAATGTAAAAATTGTCATCAATAATTGTCACGACCGTCCGGTTTTTCTTAACCGGTTTATAGAAATCCGATTCCTGTAGTCCGCATTTCTTTATCATCTCAAGAGCATATTCTGCCCGTCCGAACCTTGAATCGGCGTTGTTCGTTCCAATAGTAAATTTCACACCTGCATCCTTTGCCTTACGTATAAATTTCTCCGACGGTATTCTATATCTGTTGTTTATTTCTATTGCTATATTGTTTTTCTTTGCAGCGGCAATCACTGCATCCATCCTTTTGTCTGTCCAGAACATGTCATATCGGTCGGCCATCTGTTGAGGTAGAAAAGTTGGGTTTACGTATATGTTTATAGGTTCTTCGTTCATTATCTTTACAATGGTTTTAACAAGATTATCCATGAATTTCTGTTCATCGTCAATCCATGTTTCCTCTTTAATCCAGATTCTGTTCCTTCTTCCTTTAGCATCGGTAAATGTCATTGCATCGGTAAAGACGTAGTCAAATTTTCCAATGGTCTCCTTTGAAAATATCTTTACCCATTCCCTGCCTTCTGCCTGCATTCCAACGTAGAATTGCGGGTATTTTTTCATTTCGAGGAGAAATGAATCAACCTGTCTGTCGGAATGGACAGGAAATCCAATTCCGCAATTAATTGCCAGACCGTACTGAATATGTTCCGCTCTTGATTTCTGGATGGCTTTCTCCATTGTAAAATCTTCTTTTATGTGAATATGAAGATCTATTAGTGGAAATGGATCTTCTTGTGAGAAAAGGGTGCATGAAACAAATAATGCCATAAGTGGCATAAAGATTTTTTTTGTTTTGTTTAAATTATTTACGTATGAAAAATATGATTTCATTATATCAGGAAATTAATGTTTTATTTTTCTAATCTTTACCGTAAATGCTTCTATGGGATTTTTTTCAATCAACTGTTTTATCTCAGAATCGGAAAATCCTTTTAACTTAAGTTCCGGAATGAGTTTTTCGAATAGTGTTGTTAAAGGTCTGAAACTTCCTCCATCTTCTTTTGATGGGTCATAGTATCCTGCATCGTGCGATACGAGCACTCTCCCAAGATGTCCTGCTTCCTTCAAATATTGAATAATGTCAATTACTTCCTGAACATTATTGTCGTTAAGGTTATCAATGCTAATCCATGTTCCTTGTTTTGCTGCTTCGACAATCTTCGAATAATCTTTTTCGCCCGATGCATGCACCCAGATAAATGCGGAAGGGTCGACTCCGTATTCTTTAAGTAGTTCAATTTCCTGAAAAGCCGGTACTGCAGGCCCTGTATGAGAGGCTATAGTAAGACCTGTTTTTAAATGAGTCATTGCCGCTGCCTTTACAAGTTTGGCGTGGAAATCAGATAATGGCCCCGGATCAACAGATATTTTAATAAATCCAGGCTTTATCCCTGTTTCACCAATGCCTTTCTCCCATTCTCCAATCCATATTTCTGCCATCTGTTCAGGCGACATTGACATGACAGATGAAGGGATATATCTATTATTGTTTGCACCATAAAATCCGGTATTGGTCAATATGTTCATTCCTGTCGAGTCGGAAAGGGCACGCAGAATTTCAACATCTCTGCCCAGGTATTGAGGTGTACACTCGACAAATGTTTTACAACCCAATTCTTTAATCGTACGGAGAAAAGGCAGCGTCTTGTTTATCACTTCACTGCGGTTGTATCTACCGGGCGTAATACTGTCGGCATCAATAAAATCAACCAGAATATGTTCATGCGTAAGCCATATTCCTGTTTTATTTGCTTCAACAGGACCTTTTACAGTCATAATATAGTTTTCCTGCATCTTTCCGGTGCAGCCTCCAATAATAATTATTATCAGAAAGAAGGATTTAATAACTGTTTTCATGACCTACGATTTCGTTTTATCCATTATTAGTAATAATACATATTAATTTTATAATCATATAATTTTTACACTATGCGTTATTAAGTTAATAGCTTAACATTTTACTCAATTAATTCTATATTTCCGATGATTTTACAACACTTAAATTTTCAATAATAGAATCAAGTGTTACCTTGCTTGTTGCAATCAAAATCAATTTATCCTGGGGCATAATTTCAGTCTGGCCATGTGGAATAATATATTTGCCTCTCCTGTTAAGCAGTGCTATTCTAACATTCTCGGGAAATTCGAGGTCAATTATCTTCTTTCCTACTGCAGGCGAATTATCTGACACTATTACTTCAGCCATAGCTGTATTAACAGGCTCCGAGAGAAGTATGTCTACAGGTGTTAAAGGTTTTATTCTTGCAGGCAGTGCAACATGAAGCCATTTAGCCACTGCCGGTATTGTAGCACCCTGTAAAAGTACAGAGGTGAAAGAGATAAAGAAAACTATATTGAAAATTGTATCGGCTTTTTCAAGGCTAGCCATAAAAGGGAAAGTGGCGAAGACTATAGAAGATGCACCTCTAAGTCCCACCCAGGAGATAAACAAGTGTTCTCTGCCTTTCATTTTAAAAGGGAGAAGGCACAAATATACGGCAACAGGTCGGGCAACCAGAATCAAGAAAACCGAAATCAGAACTCCTATACCTATAACCGGAATTATATGGCTTGGAAAGACAAGTAAGCCCAATAACGTAAAAAGGATTATTTGCATAAGCCACGCAAGACCGTCGAACATTTTCATTATTGTTCTTTTATGTAAAAGTTCCTGGTTGCCTAAGTAAAGTGCACAGAGATACACAGCAAGAAATCCGTTTCCTTTAAGAGAAGAAGTCGCTGAATATGTTAAAAGCATAAGAGTTATTGCAAGTAGAGGATAAAGCCCATCATAATCGAGCTGGATTTTATTGATAATAAATTTCCCTGCAACACCGAAAAGAAGTCCTAAAACCCCACCTATACAAAACTGCTGAAGGAACAACGGGACAATTGACCATATATTACCTGCTGGATTTATAATAAGGGAAATAAAAATAATAGTCAGTATGCTTGCCATTGGATCGTTGCTTCCGCTTTCAAACTCCAGAGTTGACCTTAGATGCCCTTTAAGTGCGAGTTTTTTGGATCTTAGAATAGAAAATACAGCTGCGGAATCGGTTGATGAAACTATCGAGCCTAATAACAACCCTTCATAAAGAGTGAAATCAGTAACCAGCCATACAAATATTCCAAGTATAATAGCGGTAAATAGTACACCGAATATTGAAAGTAACACTGATGGCCCAATAACTGGCCTGACATACGACCAATCGGTCTCAAATCCGCCTGAAAACAAAATAAAATTAAGAGCAATAATTCCAATAAACTGAACTACTGCCGGTTTATCAAATTCGATGCCCCCTATCCCTTCCGAGCCGGCAAGCATACCCACAAAAAGAAATAAAACGGCTGTCGGTACTCCTATTTTGAAAGAGATCTTACCTGCCAGAATACAAATAAAAAGAATAATCGAAACAACTAATAATATTTTTTCAATTGAAGGATCCATTTGCCAGTATCATATCCAAATATATGTAATTATTATTCCACAGGCAAAGCGTGTTATTTTTTTATGCTCTTCTCGAGTGAAAAATCAAGTTCTGGAATATTCAAGCCTTCAATCCTCAAAAACATCATTTCCCCCAATATTTTCTCAATCGGACATCCGACAGTGATGTCCATTGATTCTCCGGGTGCAAGTGTAAAATAATTTGCCGACCAAAAAGAAGGTGTTACTTCTTCATCTTCGGCCATGAGACGCAGATTAATGAAAAAGGCAATCTTATCAGATGGATTCGATATATTCATATTCCATTTCATCTCATTCAGCGATTTTGATGAACCTGTGACTTTGACTGAAATTTTTGTTTCAGCCATAGAGTTAAGGCTTGTGTAATCATTCGATGAAGAATGCCAGTAAACATTTTGTGATATAAATTTACCTGTGTTATACATGAGACTAAGAAAGATAAAAGAAATGCCGGGATTCTTTTCAAGTTGCTCCGCAAGCGAAATGCCCCGAAGGGATGAAGTACCTTCAAGATTAATTGTTTCCGACCGACTAAAAATAAGTGTAGATTGTACATTTAATATTTTTATCTCCGCTGTAAGGTTTTCAACCGGCTTATATGTTCTGTTAACATATTCCACCACAAGGTCCTTAGGATTGAACTGTATATGTACAGGTTCTGTATTAACCCCCTATAACTTGGCCTGTTTTCAACTGGTGTGCCGAACAGCTTGAACATGTTTCATGGCATGGTTTTCATTTTTACGATATGATATTCCCCCTTTTCCTGTTTATTTCCGGGATATCTTTTCCTTTCTCTTTAGCAAAAAGAACTGCATCGGGCGAAACCAGAAGCAAAATTTACAAACATGTTTTTTACCGTGGTCTTATACTTGTTCTGCTCGGTATTCTATATAATAACGGAGTCAGGTTCAAACTTGGTGAACTGCGTTATGGAAGTGTACTTGGCAGGATTGGCCTGGCATGGATGTTTGCGGCATTAATCTTTATGAATACAAAACTTACATGGAGAATCGTCTGGTTCTGGGTATTAATTATTGGTTATTGGTTGTTGCTGGCGCTGGTTCCTGCTCCTGACGGTAATGGAGCGGATGTTTTTTCACGGGAGGGCAATTTTGCCAGTTATGTTGACCGGATATTGATGCCAGGCAAACTTTATCTCGGGAACCACGATCCGGAAGGAATATTGAGTACTGTGCCTGCAATATCAACAGCTTTGCTTGGAATGTTTACAGGAGAATTTCTGATGTCGGAATATTTTAAAAACAAACTTTACAAAAAAGCTCTTGTAATTTTAGGTGCAGGCATTTTCTTTGTCATTATTGGTAAACTATGGAACCAGGTTTTCCCTATTAACAAAAATTTATGGACTAGTTCATTCGTATGTTACGTTGGCGGGCTAAGCCTCATTCTGTTTTCAGTTTTTTACCTGATAATTGATGTATGGGGTCTTAAAAAATGGACTTTTTTCTTTGTTGTGATAGGCATGAATCCAATAACTATTTATCTTGCCAACCGTATTATAAACTTCAGAAATGCTGCCCGATTTTTCTTTGGAGGCTTTGCCGAAATATTGCCTGAAACATGGGGGACATTCATCAATGGTATTGGTATCGCAACCGTAGGATGGGTATTTCTTTACATACTCTATAAAAAGAAGATATTTCTGAAGATATAATTGCACTTAATAGAAGGTCTTCTTTTTCACTACGTAGCCTGCACATTTGAAAAGAAAATATCCGTGTTAATCCGTGCCCTCTGTGGTGAATTATTCATATAAGATTCCCCTAAATACAAAAAAAATTAATCGTGAAGAATTCAATTACTTCATTCTTCACGATTAATCAATATCAAGATACAAAATAATAAAAAACTAACAGGTTAACACCTGAATATCAAGCCAGTATCCAGGGTTCTCTGTAAGTATAGTGCATCTTTTTCGTTGCATCCGGGTCGTCAATAAATGTTTCGGTTTCCGGATTCCATTTGACAGTTCGCTTCAGGTCGCATGCAATATTTCCTATATTGCATACAGTGCATGTTCTGTGGCCGATTTCGACGGTTGCAACAGGGTCTTTTCTCGAACGCACTGATTCAATGAAGTTAACCTGATGAGGAATTCTGGTTTCATAAGGCATATCGGTCTGTTCCTCTTTCTTCTCAGGGAAGAGTTTTGGATCGGATGCATTGAAATATCCGCGAGCAACTTCTATCCAGCCGTTTTCGCCGAAGAATTTGACTCCTTTGGTTTTTTTCTCATCCCATGTTTCGGATGTCATTATCACACCATTGGCATACTTGAACTGCATGAATTCCGTTCCATCGCCGATAGGTGAGGCTTCTACCGGACCGCTGTTATCCATGCCGAGTCCCCACTGTGCTATGTCGAACATGTGGGCTCCCCAGTCGGTTGTAAAGCCGCCGCCCATTTCCTTATACCATCTCCATGCTCCCCAAATCTGCTCATCTTTAGGAGGATCAAGCGATATTGGTGGATTAAGCTGGTTGTTGTAGTGGATATTTCCCGGAAGTGGACCCAACCACCTGTCCCAGTTAAGGTCTGCCGGTATTGATTCTTCCGGAAGATCATAAGGTTTTGGCGGAGCTCCAACGTATGCTTTTACAAGCGATATTTTCCCTATAGCACCCGACTGCACTAGATTCACAGCATGTCTGAAAGTATCATCTGACCGCTGCTGACTGCCAACGGCAAGTATTTTGTTGTTTTCGCGGACAGTATTCCTTAACATCTGTCCTTCATATATTGTAAAAGTAAGCGGCTTTTCAAGGTAAACATCTTTACCGGCCTTGCATGCAGCAATGGCAATAAGAGCATGCCAATGGTCAGGAGTAGCTATTACCACAGCATCAATATCCTTTCGTGCAAGAAGGTCTTCAAATTTTTCATAAGTTTTGACATCTACCTTTTTACCTGCTTTGGAATAAAATTCTCCAACTCTTTTTTCGAATCGGGTGCGTTTAATACCATAAACATCGCTTCCAGCAAGCACTTCCACTCCCGGAATCTGCAGGAAACCATTCAGGAGGAACATAGCCTGTTGGCCTAATCCTATGAAACCAAGCCTAACGAGATCGGATGGAGATGTAGAAGCGGTTTTGCCGCGACCACAACCAACTGCCGGCAAAATCAGTATCCCCGCCATACCAAGAGCAGAGGTACCAAGAAATTGCCTCCTGGATAATTTTTTCCTTTCTTCTTTCATATTTTTTCTGGTTTAAAAATGATTATGGTTTAAGTTAAAGTTAACAATTCCAATCTTTATATATATTATTTCTTCAATCAAATATATACAATCTAAAAAATTATATACCGGCTTCGTCTGATTCCATTTTTAATTCCCTTATCGCAGGTAAATTTCTATATCTTAACATAGCTTCAATAAAGTAATAATCGGCATAAGTAAGTGGCACATCCACTTCACTTTTACCAGGAAGAGATCCCACGCTATGTTTTAAAATGAAATGACCATTTTCACCTACTTTTGCCAGATATTCAGGTGAAGCAAGAGTCCTTATTTGTTTTTCTGCAACCTGGAGGTATTTTTGTGCTGTAATCTGGTCGACATAACCGCTAAGCTCTATAAGAGCTGAGGCCATTATAGCGCCAGCCGAAGCATCCCTCAACTCATCAGGAATATTCGGAGCATTATAATCCCAGTAAGGTATTTTATCTTCAGGAAGATTTGGATGATTAATCAGAAAATCAGCAATATTTTTTGCCTGTTTAAGATATCTTTCAAGCTTTGTTTCACGGTACATTACAGTATAACCATATAAACCCCAGCTCTGTCCCCTTGCCCATGCAGACTCATCGGAATAACCCTGAGCAGTCTGTTTTGCTTCAACTTTTCCTGTAATAGTGTCGTACGATACTACATGCCATGAGCTGTAATCGGGTCGGAAATGATTTTTAATCGTGGTATCGGAATGGCTGACACATATTTTATAATATATGGAATCACCTGTTTTTCTGAACGCCCACATCGGTAATTCCAGATTCATCATATTGTCAATAATTACCGGGCATTGCCATCCACTACGGCTATTCCACGACTGTATACAACCAACTTTAGGCTTGAAACGTGTAATAAGCGACCTGGCGCCTGTAAGCAAAACCTCATTATAACTTTCCTCGCCGGTCAATCTTAACCCGTTTCCAAAACTGCAATAAAGCATGAAGCCAAGGTCGTGTGTGCCTTTATTATATTTCTCTTTCTCCACTCTTGAAGTCATTTCCTCTGCATATTGCCTGAATTTCTCATCGCCAGTATATTCATAAAGATACCATAAAGAACCGGGGAAAAAACCCGATGTCCACCAGCTTGAAGGCGATGTTACAAGATTTCCTTCCTTGTCGATAGTTCTTGGCAGAAGATCAGACTTATTTTTCATAATTTCAGCCATTGCCGTATATTGTCCTATTGCAACTGATAAACTTTTTTTTATTATCTTATTTATCGAAACAGGCTTGCTGCATCCATAAAAAATAATGGTAAAAATTATTATCGTAATGATAGACGAATTTACTTTCATAGAATAAAATTTTTGAAAATTAAAATAATAATGTAAAGTTATAAAATATATATAAATTGGCAGCTATATACCTTATTACTTTTTAAAATCATCTGCCTACTTATGTAACTCTATTATATTTATATTACCGGAATTTGATTACATTTACAAAATATGAATAACTGTCATCTTATGAAAAATAGTCATTCCCAGAGCATTTTACTTGCAACATTGATTGCTGTCTTATTTTTTGTTTTTTCCGGTTTGTCATCGAAGCCGGTTGATAAAAGATCGGGACATAAAAACAAATCCTGCACAATAAAGATAATAGCTCATAGAGGGGCATGGAAAAAGAATGCATACCCGCAGAATTCTCTCGCGTCTCTCAGGAATGCCATCAAACTCAAAACTGAAGGGTCGGAATTTGACGTAAGGATAACATCTGACGACTCACTTGTAATAAATCACGATAGCGAATACAATAAGATGGTGATTGAAAAGACACCTTATGATGAACTGGTACGATTCACTCTTTCAAACGGTGAGAAACTACCTACCTTAAGAGAGTACATTACAGAAGGATTGAAGAAAAACAATTACACACAACTTATTTGTGAATTGAAAGCTTCTGGTCTGGGTAAAGAAAGGAATATTTTCCTAACCGAAAAAAGTATTAAACTTGCAAGGGAGCTTAATGCCATTAAACGTATTTCATGGATAAGTTTCAATTACGATATTGTGAAAAGAATATCAGAGATTGAACCCGATGCCGAAGTATTCTACTTGAATGGTGATATAGCACCAGCCGTGTTGAAATCCGAAGGGATAAAAGGGGCGGGATATAATTATCCGGTTTTCAAGGAAAAGCCAGAATGGATAGATGAAGCAAAGATGTCAGGCGTTATACTTAATGTCTGGACTGTTAACAATCCTGACGATATGGACTGGTTTATTTCACATTGTTTCAATTATATAACTACCGATGAACCTGAGTTATTAAAAGAACACATAAAGGCTTTAAAATAAAATTCTTTAAAAAATTTGTTGCACCGATAAAATATTAATGGCCCAAATTTTGTAATAAGCCTGAGGCATGTTTTGAAAAAATTGATTATTTAAAATAAGACAAAAACGAAAGTAATCTTATGAAGGAAATACTGATTATAGGAAGTTCGAACACTGATATGGTAATAAAAACAGAAAAACTTCCCCGACCAGGAGAAACAATACTGGGAGGAAAATTTCTGCTTAATCCGGGTGGAAAGGGTGCAAATCAGGCTGTTGCTGCGACTCGCCTTGGAGGTAAAGTAACTTTTATCGGTAAAAGAGGTAATGACCTATTTGGTAATCAGACAGTCGGTTTACTTATGCGTGAGGGTATTGATACCGAATATTTTATAAAAGATTCAGAATTTCCTTCCGGTGTTGCGCTTATTACTGTTGATTCAAAAGGAGAAAAGACAATAGTTGTTGCCCTCGGCGCCAACGCAAACCTTCAACCTGAAGATATGCCCGAAATAATCTTCGACTGCAGCAGGTTTTCAATTATGCTTTTACAGCTTGAAATACCCATGAAAACTGTGGAATATTGCGCCGGAGTGAGTAAGAATTGCAATATCAGAGTAATTCTTAATCCTGCCCCTGCCCAGCCCTTATCCAAAGAGTTGTATCAAAATGTATGGCTTTTGACTCCTAATGCTATTGAGGCTGAAGAACTTACGGGAATAAAAATAAGAGATGTCAAATCGTGCGATCAAGTAGCAATGGAATTATGCAACAGAGGAGCTAAAAATGTAATAATAACACTGGGTGAAAAAGGTGCTTACGTGAAGTCGAGGTCCTTTAATGGTCATATTCCCGGTTTGAAAGTGAATGTTGTAGATACAACTGCTGCAGGCGATGTTTTTAACGGAGCATTAGCAGTTGCTCTGGCAGAAAGAAAAGGAATTAAAGAAGCTGCTGAGTTTGCAAACAAGGCAGCCGCTATCTCTGTGACGCGACTCGGCGCACAATCGTCGGCACCTTTCAGGCACGAGATTGATACAATGGTCTGATAATTATTGATTTTTTTACATTAATACTCACTCGTAAGAAATTTCAATAAATAAACATAACGAGCGTGATAAGAATCAATCAATTTATATTTACGTAAAGTGACAAAAACTACACATAAGAGGAATATCTCTTGAAGAGAATATAATACCTTCAAATATTAAAATGTACTGCATAAAAATTCCCTTAGAAAATTGTAATCGTCAGGAGCTTTAAAATGTTCGGATTTCCAAACCGGTTCTGAATCTGAAACAGGCAGAGTAACTTTAACACCGGTAGCTTTTTCTACTTCTTCGGGAAATTTGCCCGGATGAGCAGTGGCAAGGAAAATGCCAGTAGAAGGAGTCCCGGCCATATAACTCTTTAATCCCAGATAAGCAACTGCGCTGTGAGGGTCGGCTATATAGGAATATTTCTCATATAGTTCGTGCATCGCTTCTATGGTCTGTTCATCGGTGAACCAGTAACCTGCCAGCGCCTTTTTAATCTGACTGTAGTCGTTTCCGAAAAGAGAAAGCATTCTTTGAAAATTGCCCGGATTACCCACGTCCATTGCATTGGAAATAGTATGATAAGAAGGATGGGGCACGAACTTGCCGGTCTTGAGGTAAAGAGGTACAGAGTTGTTTATGTTTGTCGAAGCAATAAATCTACTTACTGGCAAGCCCATTTTTGAAGCAATAAGTCCGGCAGTAAGATTACCGAAATTTCCACTCGGTACACTGATCACAACAGGAGAAGTGATGTTTTCCATCTGAGCCAGTGCATAAAAATAATACACCGACTGTGGAAAGAGTCGTGCAAAATTTATAGAGTTAGCAGAAGTAAGTATGATTTTCTCATTGAGTTCTCTGTCGGCAAAGGCGGTTCTGACAAGGCGTTGACAATCGTCGAAATCACCTTCGAGCTCGATTGCAGTAATATTAGGAGCCGCATATTTAAGCTGGAATTCCTGTACACGGCTTACCCTGCCTGATGGATATAAAATTACCACCTTTATTCCTTCCTTTCCGGCAAAAGCATTTGCAACAGCACCTCCGGTATCGCCCGATGTGGCAACAAGTACGGTTATTTTACGGTTCAGACTCTGAGTGATATAACCCAGAACACCTGCCAGAAATCTTGCACCCACATCTTTGAAAGCATAAGTGGGTCCATGAAAAAGTTCGAGTACATAGATATTCTCGTCGAGTCTTTCCAACGGGATATCGAAGTTCAATGCGTCTGAAGTTATTAACTTAATAGATTCATCAGGTATATCAGGTGTCATCAGCGGTCGTGTTACCTGGTAAGCGATTCCGGGAAGTTCATTGTCACGCATCTCTCTGAAAAATGATTCAGGAAAACAAGGAATTGTTTCAGGCATGTAAAGTCCTGTGTTTTCAGAAACGCTTCTCATCACTGCACTGAACAATGAGACTTTTTCAACCGGATTATTGATATTGTAATAAAGCATACTCTCTCTTTATTATATTATATTTATCTTTCTTCTATTATTCTTGCGCCGGGGGCATTAAGCGAGGATATTATCCTGTCGGATTCGAGTCCGGCATTAAGGAAAAATGCTTCCTGTATAGCGCCGGCAATTTTTTCTGCATCTTCTATACTTCTACAAAAGGCAAACATAGAGGGCCCTGAGCCCGATATTCCGCAACCCACGGCGCCGGCTTCAATTGCCGATTTTTTTGCTTTCTCAAATCCCGGGATAAGCATGGTACGTCGTGGTTCAGCAAGCAGGTCGGTCATAGACCTTGCAATAAGGTCATAATCCTCGGTAAGTAATCCGGCAGTGAGAGCAGCAGTATTGGCACTCTGACGTGTAACAATGCTCAGTGGAAAATCTTTTCTCAGAACTCTGCGTGCATCGTATGTTTTTACTTCAACATGTGGATGGATAAGGACACAAAAAAGTCGCGCTGTTACATTCAGACTTATAATATCGAGAGGATCATAACTTCGTATGAGAACGAATTTTCCAAGAAGAGAAGGGGCCACATTATCAGCATGAGCTGTTCCACAAGCGGCTCTCTCTCCTTCCATTGCAAAGGGAATTAGTTCCGTAGTAGTTAAAGGATTTCCCAGCAGATGGTTCAAAGCAAAGACTGCTGCAGCAGAACTTGCTGCACTGCTTCCCATACCGCTACCCACAGGAAGATTTTTTTCAAGTGTTATTTCTACACTTATTTTTTCCATTCCCACTGCACGTAAAAGTGAATATGCTGCAACGCCCGCAGTGTTCCTCTCTTTGTCGGCAGGTACCAATTCTCCATATTTTCCGATTAATTTTATTTTATTCTCGACTGGCTTATCGGTCACAGAAACTGTAACCTTATCGCCTGCACCTTCGAGTGCAAAACCCATTATATCGAATCCGCACGAAATATTTGCAACTGTTGCAGGTGCAAAAGCTGTAACAGATTGTTTGTCATTCATCTATGTTATCTATTAAATATAATTATTTATTTTATATTATCCCGATATCTATATGATAATCATTATGATTTTATGTTTTTCGAAACATCGAGTCGTGCAGTACCTGTAGAGCCTTTCTGAGGTCAGCTTCACGTATTACAAAAGAAATATTCAACTCGGAGCTACCCTGTGAAATAGCCTTAATATTTATGTTATTTGCCCCAAGTGGTTCAAAGACACGTGCTGCCACACCAGGCCTTTGTCTCATTCCTTCTCCTACTACGGCTATAATTGCAAGTTCTTTTTCATAGTTGATAGAAGAGATAAGACCTGAAGCAAGTTCCTGGGCAAAAACATCTCTTATAACCTGTGTTGCACGGGGCGCATCATCCTGCATCACGGCAAGGCAAATAGAATGTTCCGAAGAAGCCTGGCTAATAAAAATTACATTAATCTCGCTATGCCATAAGGCATTGAAGAGCCTTGCCGCAACGCCGGCAACACCGGTCATCCCGCTTCCTTCGACATTTATTATGCTTATTTCTTTCAGAGATGTAATGCCTTTTATTAATCCGTTACTGCCGTTCGATTCGCTACAAATTAAAGTGCCTCTGTGTTCAGGATTAAAAGTATTTTTTACTATAACCGGTATCTGTTTCATCATTGCCGGCTGAAGCGAAAGAGGGAAGAGAATTTTAGCACCGAAATGCGACAATTCCATTGCCTCATGATAAGAAAGCTTTTCGATACTTTTGGCGTCAGACACATATCGTGGATCAGCCGTCATAACACCGTCGGTATCGGACCATATCTCAACCGCCATGGCATCTGTTGCGGCACCTATTATTGTTGCAGTATAGTCCGATCCGCTGCGCCCGAGTGTTGTTGTCTGCCCGGCAGCATCCGACGCAATGAACCCCGTTATTACTTTTAATCCCTTGTTTTCGTCGAAATATTTCTTAATTAATGTGTTGCTAACATTCATATTAACTTTTGCCATGCCGAAACTCGAATCCGTCCTTATTATCTTCCGGGCATCCGTGTATATGGTTTGAGGAATATCTATTTTCAATGCCTGGCTTATGATGTAAGTTGACAGCCGTTCTCCAAAACTAAGAATAATGTCGCGTGTCCGTGGCGTGACTTCGGATAGCAGTTGAGCACCATGGACAATATCTGACAATTCGTTACATATCGACATTACCTCGGCCATTACTTCGGGTTGCTTTTGAACCGGTACCAATACACTGGCGGTCTCAAGGTGTTTTTTTTCCAGTTCCCTTATAATCTCTTCTGACTCTCCTGTTCCTTCCGTTATTGACTTGCATACTTTCAGAAGCCGGTCGGTAACACCTCCCATTGCCGAAATAACTACTGACACTTCATCTCCGCCATAAACATATTTTTTAATAATGCCGATAACCTTTTTGATAAGTTGAGCATCGGCGAGTGAAGAACCTCCAAATTTCAATACTATCATTCTCTTACGTTTATATACAACAAAAATGCCATCCTTTTTGCGGGGATGGCATAAACTTTAATCCTACATCTTCCTTTATAAAGCACAGCATCCCCAGTACAACAGCGTCCCTGTTTCTGTCGTAACGGTAGTGTTTCCTGTGCTTGTAAAATTCATAGTTTTTAAATTTATGACGACAAAAATATGTTTTTTAAATCAATATCCAAATAATTTTAAAATATTTTTTATTTTTTTCTTCAGTTTCGCTCATTAATGGGAACATACGACCTGTTTCCATAAACATTCTTAAATGCAGGCCTGATAATCCTTTTTGCACAAAAAGTAAGTTCTTCTATTCTGTGAGCACACCATCCTGCAATTCTCGACATGGCGAAAAGTGGAGTATAAAGATCTCTTGGAATTCCTATGCAAGAATAAACAAATCCCGAATAGAAGTCCACATTAACGCATACTGTCTTATCGTTTTGCCCGTTTTTGAATTCTTTAAAGATTTCAGGGGTAAGTTCTTCGACCAGACAATAAAGATTGAATTCATCGAGGCGTCTCGCTTCTGAAGCAAGTTCTCTTGCTTTTTCTTTAAGAAGCACTGCCCTGGGATCGGAAATTGTATATACTGCATGACCAACGCCATAAATTTTTCCTGTATGGTCATTGGCTTCTTTTCTCAGGATTTTCATCAGATAGTTTGAAACCTCTTCTCTGTCTTTCCAGTCCTTCACATTTTTCTTTATGTTTTCCATCATTTCGAGCACTTTCAGATTAGCTCCACCATGCAGCGGGCCTTTAAGTGATCCTATGGCTGCTGTGACTGCAGAATAAATATCAGTTTCGGTCGAGCTTGTTACCCGCATTGTAAAAGTTGAATTGTTTCCTCCGCCATGCTCGGCATGAAGGACGAGTGCCAGGTCTACCATGTCGGCCTGAAGTTTTGTATAAGTATCTCCCTTTACCAGGTGCAGAAAGTTCTCGGCTGTAGTTATGTCGGTTCGCGGATGCCTTATTGATAGAGTCTTACCATAATACGCATGACGTAATGCTTGGTAGGAATATGCTATTATCGAAGGGAATTTGGCAATAAGGTTGAGCGATTGCCTTATCATATTGTCGAGCGAAATATTATCAGGGTCCTCATCGAGTGTGTATAGGCCAAGAACTGATCTCGCAAGAATATTAAGCACATCCTTGCCTTTAAGAGACAGGATCATATTGTTTATGAAAGAATCAGGCAATGCTCTTAGAGAAGCAAGATATGCCGAGAATTCCTTTAGCTCGTCGGCAGTTGGTAATTTACCGGTAAGTAATAGATATACAATCTCATCAAAACCATGTCTGTTTTCTTTCTGAAAACCATGTGTTAAATCCGAAATGTCAATGCCTCTGTATAACAAACGGCCCGGAACAGGAATAATTTTACCTTCCTTCTTTTCGTATCCCACCACATCTCCTATATTTGTCAGGCCAACAAGCACACCCGTGCGGTCACTGTTTCGAAGGCCTCTTTTAACGTCGTACAATTCGAACAGATTATTGTCCATCTTGCAAGCATCACGCACATAATCCTCGAATTTTGTTAAAAATCCGTTTTCACTCATCTTTTAAAAATTACATAGCTTTTATTATTTCATCTGCAAACTCTGACGTCTTTACCATTACTGCGCCCTCCATCAATCGGTAAAAGTCGTATGTAACTTTTCCGGCAGATATTGCACATTCGATTCCGTAATGAATTCTTTCAGCAGCTTCTTTCCACCCTATATAATCGAGCATAAGAGCTCCGGAAAGTATTACCGATCCGGGATTTACTTTATCCTGTCCAGCATATTTAGGTGCTGTTCCATGAGTAGCTTCAAAAATTGCATGTCCTGTTTCGAAGTTTATATTTGCCCCTGGCGCAATGCCAATACCACCTACTATTGCAGCAAGGGCATCAGAAATATAATCGCCGTTCAGGTTTAGGGTGGCAATTACCGAATAATCTGCAGGCCTAGTAAGTATTTGCTGAAGAAAAGCATCGGTTATGACATCTTTAATAATCATCTTTTTCTCCTCTACAGCATTTTTAAGGGCGTTATCGGCAGTCTCTTCTCCTTTTTCTCTGGAAATATTTCTGTAAGTATTCCACGTAAAAACCTTCGGTCCGAATTCCCTTTCAGCAAGTGCATAACCCCATTTCATGAAGGAACCTTCAGTAAATTTCATTATGTTTCCCTTATGAACAAATGTTACTGAAGGCAAATTCTTTTCTATGGCAAATCTTATTGCCTGTCGTACAAGTCGTTCAGTTCCTTCTATCGAAACAGGTTTCACAGCAAATGAAGAAGTATCCGGGAATCTTATAGACTTTACACCCATTTCCTTTATAAGGAAATCTTTGAACTTCAATGTCTGAGGTTCTCCTGTCATAAATTCAATACCTGCATAAATATCTTCGGTATTCTCTCTGAAAATATGCATATCAACCTGTTCCGGATGCTTAACCGGCGAAGGGACTCCTTTGTACCATCTCACCGGCCTGTAGCAGGTATAAAGATCAAGTTCATGTCTGAGAGCCACGTTGAGTGAGCGGATTCCTTCTCCAACCGGAGTTGTAAGAGGTCCCTTTATACCAACCAGATAATCTCTGAAAGCCTCAATCGTTTCTTCCGGGAGCCATTGACCCTTCAAATTAAAAGCCTTTTCACCTGCCAGAACCTCCTGCCAGAATATTTTATGCCGGCCGGAATAGGCTTTTTCAACTGCAGCATCAATAACTCTTACTGCGGCTCTCCAGATATCAGGGCCTGTACCATCACCCTCTATGAAAGGTATTACCGGGTAATCCGGTACACGTAATAAACCCTCTCGCATTTCTATTTTTTCAGGTACCACCGTTTATTTTTTTAATGAGGTAAATTATGAAGTCAGAAAGTATTCTTTTTTCTTAATAGCCTGTGAAAATAAGAAATTTTTCAGCTTCTTATCTGCCCGTTTCCCTCAATAATCCATTTATACGTTGTAAGTTCTTCAAGCCCCATCGGCCCTCTTGCATGAAGTTTTTGGGTTGATATTCCTATTTCTGCTCCCAGACCAAATTGGGCTCCATCAGTAAAAGCTGTCGATGCATTTGAATAAACAGCCGCAGCATCAATACGGCGAAAAAACATGTTTATTCTTTCACTGTTTTCTGATATTATTGCTTCGCTATGCTTTGAACCATAACGTGTTATATGTTCCACAGCTTTATCAAAGCTCTCTACTGTCTTAACTGCCATTTTATAAGATAAAAATTCTGTTCCATACGAATTTTTATCTGCAGGTTTCAAAAGATCTGAAGGATACTTCCCTTTAAGATGTTTCATTGCCTGTTTATCGGCATAAATTATGACATTTTTCTCAGCACATAATTCAGTTATATATGCCAGATCCTCAAGTCGTTTTTTATGAATAATCAGGCAGTCAAGTGCATTACATACGCTTACTCTACGTGTTTTTGCATTGTTGATAATGATTTTCCCTTTCTCCTTATCGCCATATTCATCGAAATAAGTATGGCATATTCCGGCACCTGTTTCAATTACCGGCACCTTAGAATTTTCCCTCACAAATTCGATCAGTTCCTTTCCGCCTCGTGGTATTATCAGATCGATATATTCACGGGCTTTCATGAGCTGTGCCGTTTCATTTCTGCCTGGTGGAAGAAGCGATACAACGCCTGTGTCAATTCCTTCCTCTTCCAAAACACGCTGAATTATGCTTACAATAGCTCTGTTCGAATTGATAGCATCACTTCCGCCTTTAAGAACACAGGCATTCCCCGATTTGAAACAAAGCGTGAACACGTCGAGAGTAACGTTTGGCCTCGATTCATATATAATCCCAATAACACCGAAGGGTACTGCAACTTTCTTAATTATTAACCCGTTAGGTCTTACATTCTTATAAAGAACTCTTCCTACAGGCTGCGGCAATGAAACGACATTCCGTATATCTGAAGCAATGTTTCTTATTCTCCCTTCATCGAGCAGCAGGCGATCATAACGCGGATCGGAAATATTCATTTTTGTAAGATCCTTGAAATTCTCCTGAAGAATGAATGGAATATCTTTCTCGATAACATTGGCAAGTTTCTGCAATACATAATCTCTTTTTTCACTTTCGGTAACAGATAATATCTGCCCCGCTGCTGCGGCTTTTTTAAAAACTGGCAAACAATTCATTCTTTTGATGAAATTTAATTTTTATTACACTGCAGACTCTGCGCCTTCCTTCTGGTTTATCACAAGATAATTATAATGAACAAGAGGTTTATTACATTTTTGTCCTATATACATCTTTGCCTTTTCTGAATCGTATTCCGATTTTCCCAATCCAATAACTTCGCCGTCTTCACTTATAATTTTTACAATGTCACCTTTTTTGAATAAGCCCGATATGCCTGTAACTCCTATCAAAAGGAGACTGGATGCCTTGTTCCCAAGTAATGCATCTCTTGCTCCGCTGTTAATTATTACTTCTCCTCTGGTAAACGTCTCGGAATGAGCAATCCATTTCTTAATGCTTTTTTTGTGTTTCTCTGCCGGTACAAACTTTGTGCATGGAACATCTTTCCCTCTTATGATATCAGTTAAAATGGAATCACGCAAACCGTTTGCAATGAAGACGCTTATACCTTCAGAAGCAATTTTTCTTGCATTCAGATATTTTGTTATCATTCCACCGCGTCCTGTTTCCGATCGGTCACCAGAAATGTACTTTACTACATCATCCGAATTAGCCAATACTTCTTTTATAAGTTCCGAACCACTTTGACCGGGCACTCCTTTAAAGATACCGTCAACATTCGACAAAATGAGGAGTGATTTACAATCCATCATTGACGAAATCAGGCCTGAAAGTTCATCATTATCGGTGAACATTAGTTCATTTATTGATATCGTATCATTTTCATTTACAACCGGAATCACATGATTCTCAAGCATCGCTGAAATGCAATTTTTCATATTGAGATAATGCCTGCGATCGCTAAAACTCTCTTTTGTTGCAAGCACCTGACCGACCTTTATGCCATATTTTCCAAATAGATACTGGTAAGTAGCCATAAGCTTCACCTGCCCTATGGCAGCAAGTACCTGTTTTGCAGCAATCTCATTCGTCTTTTTCGAAGGAACAAGTTCCCCTCTGCCCGCAGCCACAGCACCTGAAGTAACAATAATCACTTCAATTCCGTTTCTGAATAAAATGGCCACATCTTCCACAATTCTCGAAATCCTCCAATTATTAAGTGTACCGTCATCCTGAGTCACAACATTACTTCCAATTTTAACGGTTATCCTTGAGAATTCCGACTTTCTGTTTTTTAAATCAAAACTCATTATAATGTATGTTTTTTATCATCATAATTATTTTTTGTGAATTTTGTTACAAAGTTAATATTTTCACTAAATATTTTAAATTCAGTTCAATTTTTTGTTTTTTCCTTACCTTACAAGCACAAAATTAATATATATATAAATATAAATCTTTAACTAAATGAGAAAGCATATTACACTTTGTTGTATCACTTTAATTATGTTGACATTAATTTCGTGCAATGAATCCGATAAAGTTTTCAAAAATATTAGTCCCGGCCTTTTGAAAGACAAAATTGCAGTGCCTCCTGCCCTCCCGTCACAGTCGTCGGGATGGGCACCAATAACTATAACATTGATTTTCTCCTGCTGAGAAAAAATGAGTAAAGGCACAAAAGCTAAAATAACCGACATAATTTAATTTTTCATAGTATTCGTTTTTAATTTATGTTAATCAATTATTATTTAATATTTTATTATTAGCTTATAGATCAAGTAATATCATCTGTTTTTTCTTACCTTGATTCCATTTTTGCAACCGTCTCGTCAAATTTTCTCTCGAGAACCTGACTGAAAACAGCAGTTTTTTTCCATTCATCGGCGCCGTAAACACCTGCCTCAGTGTAATCAAATAGAATAAATTTTATTTTCTTTATAACCGACTGACTCCTGAACCTGAAATCGAATCCACCGGCATTTATGAACAAAGGATCGGCAATTATCGAGTGAATATCTTTCCCCGATTTTTGCCATTCGGAAAATGAATAAGTACCGAATTTTATATCCCTTGTACGGGTATCCCAATAACAATTATAATCTGTTAAAAGATTGATTTTATGCCAGTTGCTACTAAATAGAGTTCCACTGTCAAAATAAACGATGTTATTTGTAAATGTGAATGAACGATGTTCTTCGATCCTTGTTGCCTGTAATTGTGCTCTTATATTTAAGGCGAAGATATTATTTCTTATTATATTTTCCTTTCCATAATGCTGATGAAAACCAGAATTTTTACAGCAATAAACCAGGTTATTTTCCATCGTTATTCCATAGGAACCCTCATCTGTATAAAGTCCCCATCCACCATAATCAAATGAATAGATATGATGAATTGCATTGTTAGCGACAACAGTACCTTCAGATGCTCCAAGTGTGTAAACACCTCCCATGTCGCAAAGTTCTCCCCATCCCAGATGATGAATATGGTTATATGCAATAAGATTCCGTTTTGACGGACTATATGAATAGCCCCAGACCCAGCCAACTGATATGCCCGAATAACGAAGGTTGGATATTTCATTATGTGTCAGCTTATTATCACTTCCATGGAAAATGATAATACCCACGGCACAGGGAAAGATATGACCTGCATCGGTAATTATATTGTTGTCAACGATGATATGATTTGTTATTTCGTCAGCCGACGGTCTGATGATCGTCTCTCCGATTTTCACTCCTCCACCCCCAAGGTCATGCATATAGCATTGATTTACCGAACAATAGCTAACAGCTCTGCGAAACCACACCGCATAAGTGCCGGTATGTGCTATTTCGCATTCAACGAAATCAATATTACTTGCAAAATCCAGAGTTATAGCTGCGCCAAGCGGTGCAGCAGCCTGAGCCGGCTCGTTGCCGTCGGCCGGAGTACGGTAACCCGAACACTGAAATGACAGGTTTTCAAATCTGATATATGAAACCTTTTTATCCACCGATTCACCGCTTATTAGTATCATATCTTCGATTACCGGTGCAATAAATTTCGTGTTTTCGATAGTCTCACCCTCCAGAGGTATATAGTAAAGATATCCCGATCTGTCGAGGTACCACTCCCCCGGCGAATCGAGAGCTGAACGATAATTTTCTATATAATATCTCGACTTACTGTTTAAAGGATTCCATGGCTTCATTCCCTCGCCGGCAATATATATCGAGGACGTTTCTCTGCTGTAACCAAGAATCCTCTTACGTGTATTATCCCAGCTATGATAAAAGATAATCAAGGCATCACGATAATCGTCATCCGAGAAGTTGGTGAAACATAAATAAGCCGAAGTATCGAGGTCGATTTTTTGCACTGCAAGCAATGGATATCTTCCCGTACCCTTTTCAAGAACGGATTCCGTAACATTTTTTACTGTAAAAAATCCTTCATCCGGAGTCCGTGCTCTTTTTGCCCTCCGGCCGTTCACATAAAGCTGTTCGAAATATGAATCGTACCAGCCGACCTGAGGAACAAAGCACCTCCAGAGCCTGTCATTTACCTTCTCAAAACCTGTGAGTTCGACACCTCCTTTGAATACTGCCTTTGTCTCCTTTTCTGCTTTAATAATAAGCGGCGATGCTTCTGTACCGCTATCGTCAACAGTCAACAAAAGAGGTTGCATCATAAAATATTCACCTGGAAGGGCAATAATCTCAACGGGCCCGCCCGTGAAATCGGCCTTGCGTATCTGCCTCGCCATATTACAGGCTGCACTAAGTGTTGCAAGTGGTTTTTTAGGAGTGCCTTGATTGAAGTCATTCCCTGAAGGAGATAGATAAATTTTCTAACAAAAAGCTTTTTCCGGCAAGAAAAGTAAAGCTGCCAAAAGAAAAATTAAAAAACAAAAACGTTTCATAAAAAGATATTTGTTTTAAAAATATAAAATATTCCGAAAAATTGTAATTCGATAATCATGCAATGGTCATTTTGTTGAATTTCTTAATGTTATATGTTTTTTGATAAATTAACTTATACTTACCAGAATATTGATTTGATATCCCAATCGCAAAAGTTGCTATATTTAGAAACAATTTCAAATAAAATGATTTTTAAGAAGAGAAGATTATTTATAACCATCCTTTTTATAACACTTTTTTCTTATCATTCTATCAGTCAAACTATTGACACAACTTCATTCACTTTGATTTCACGATTAAGTTTCTTTTCTGATGAGAAAAAGGGTGAGATGCTTCTTCATATCCCTCCGAAACTCAGGAATTCGAATCTTCATGTCACATTAAGAAATAACGGACACATTATCGGTGAATGGAAAGGTTTGTACAAGGAAGACATTATGAGGCTGGCTTTCGAAATCAATGACTATGTCGGTTCTGGAACAGTTGAAGCTGAAATCTCACGAGCCGGTATATCTAATCTGAAATATCGGTGCAGAAGCAAGCTGGTAATCCTTAGGCACAAACCCAATGAAGTAAAGATCGACAGATTGACAGGAGGACTTATAGTGAATCGCCTTCCTTTTTTCCCTTTCGGATTTTATACTTATACGCCTGTTCATCCCACCCTTCCTGAAGAAGAGGTTGTGAAAGGGTTCAATCTTATTTCACCCTATCAGAGGGTTTTGCCTGAAACGATGAATCAAAGAAAGGCTTATATGGATCGTTGTGCAGAGCTCGGTATGAAAGTTAATTATAATCTTACTTCGGTGGCAGGCGGAGGAGGCGTTAACTCAAAGAACGGAAAAATGGACGACGAAAAAAGAAGGCAACTTCTGATAAACGAAGTCAAATCTTTTATGGATCATCCGGCACTTCTTGCATGGTACATTGCCGATGAACCCGACGGCAATAAGGTAACTCCCGAAACACTCGAAGAAATTTACAGAGTTATTAAAGAAACCGATCCATGGCACCCCATAACAATAGTTTTTATGACTCCTTTTACAAAAGCAAAGGATTATGCGAATGCAATGGACATTGTGATGGCCGACCCCTATCCGATACCTGTTTTTCCGCCAACGATGGCAGGCAGTGCTGCACGAAGGCTTAAAAAAGAATTCGACGGCAGAATGCCGGTTTGGATTGTGCCGCAGGCTTTCGGAGGCGGAGAGCACTGGCTGAGGGAACCAACCATACAGGAAGTTAGAACCATGACATGGCAGGCAATAATTGAAGGTGCAACAGGTATCCAGTATTTCATCAGACAGGGCTTGAATGCTTTCCCTAAATCAACTGCAATGTGGAACGAGTGCGGCAAGATGGCAATAGAAGTAAATACAATTGTACCATGGCTGCTGACTGACGAGGAGAGCATACCTGTAACTTCGCTTTCAAAGGATATATCGGTCACTTCGAAGTACTGCCGCGGCCAATTACTTGTTGTGGCCGTCAATAATACGAACTCACCACGTTCCGTGCAACTCATCATAAATAAAAATATCAGCGGCAGGGCAAGGGTACTGTTCGAAAACCGTACTGTAACAGTAAATGCAGGTTTAATACACGACTATATTCAATCGTACGGTACCCTGGCATATATAATAGACATAGAGCCTCCCACAATAATAATCAAACCGTTCAAAAATAACCTGCTTGCCGACCCTGGATTTGAGGATATCACAAGTCCGGGTATCCCTTCAGCATGTTATGCCAGGCCCGGCACCGACCGCGGAGCAACATATTTCACCGACCCAAGAGTTCCGTTCGAAGGCAATTTTTCGCTTCGCCTTGTTACACCAAAGGAAAATTCAGGAGTCAGCCTTACATTTTATCCAATAAAAGTTAAACCGGGTAACTCATATATGATCTCTGTATGGGCTAAATGCGATCCGGAACAGCGATTAGCCGATTCACTCTCGAATTCGTTGAAGAAAAATCCCATGCCACAATATGCCGAAGTGGGACTCGGAGATTTTCATCGTGCAAGGTTTGTTCCTGAAAGTGAGTGGCGGCAATTTGTTACATTTGTTACAATTCCTGAGGATACTGTACCGGAAATTAAAACAAATGTAATTTTCAGAATGCCGGGTCAGGGAGTTGGATGGTTCGATTTATTGCAGGTTATAGAAGATCCTATTAAAGACGAAAGATAAAAGATAAAAAACTCTTAAATGAAAAGGCAAATAGTATTATCAGTCGCTGTTTTGTCGCTGATGTTTTTCAGTTGTTCGGTGAAAAAGGAGAATATAAATTACAATAACAATCCTGCTCCCCTTAAGCAGAATGCATATATCAAACTGCCTCCTGGCGCTGTAAAGCCAGATGGATGGCTGCGTCGCCAGCTCGAGATACAGGCCGAAGGTCTGACCGGTTACCTTGATGATTTCTGGCCCGACCTTGTCAATTCGGCATGGCGTGGAGGTAACGGCGAGGCATGGGAAAGAGGGCCTTATTATCTCGATGGGCTTGTACCTTTAGCCTATCTGCTCGATGATGGGAGACTTATTTCAAAAACCAAAGGCTGGATTGACAAAATAATTGCAAGTAGCACTGATTCAGGATGGTATGGTCCAACAAAAAACAAAGACAGGTGGCCCCTGGCAGTGGCAAACAAAGTACTGATGCAATACTTTGACGCCTCAGGCGATACTGGCGCATTAAATGTATTGATAAAATATTTCAGATATCTCCACGACACACCGCCCGACTGGCCCGATAAAGAATGGAGAGGAATGAGAGCAATGGAGAATGCGGTAACAGGATACTGGCTCTTCAGACACATCAACGAGCCATGGCTTCTTGAGACGATAGAGTCAATACAGAAAAATAGTTTTGACTGGACTTCCTATTATGAGAGATTTCCATGGGATTCTGCGGCATTGGCCAATAAGAAAATACCTCTCAACTGGGGTGCTGAAGGACTTACGGCACATGTTGTTAATAATGCAATGGCAATAAAATATCCTGGCCTGTGGTATCAGCAGACAGGCGATGAAAGATTTAAAAAGGCAGTATTCGGCGGAATAGAAAAATATGACAAAAACCATGGTCAGGCAGGTGGAAGGTTTTCAGGAGACGAGCATCTGTCGGGCAAAAGCCCTGACAGAGGAACAGAACTATGCGCAGTTGTTGAATATATGTTTTCACTGGGAGAATTATACCAGATATTCGGAGATAACCGCCTTGCCGACCGTCTGGAGTTACTTGCATACAATTCTCTTCCCGGAACAACCACTGCCGACATGTGGGCTCACCAGTACGACCAGCAGTCGAACCAGGTATTGGTGTCAGTGGCTAAAAGAGCATGGAGCACAAATGGCGACCAATCGAATATATATGGATTGATGCCGAACTACGGCTGCTGTCTGGCCAACATGCATCAGGGATGGCCCAAGTTCGTACAGAATATGTGGATGGCCACAAACGATAACGGGCTTGTTGCTGTTGCCTACGGGCCTTCACAGGTTAAGGCAAAGACAGGTAAAGGACAGGAAATAACTATTACCGAGGAAACGGATTATCCTTTCAAAGGAACGATAAAATTAAAAATTACTACAGGGAAGAATGTCCGTTTCCCTCTTTACCTCCGCGTGCCGGGCTGGGCAGAAAAGTTTACCATAAAATACAGGGATAAGATTTTGACTGCTGCTCCGGGAACAACACCGGTTTTAAAGGAGAAATGGGAAAATGGAGATGAAATACTTATCGAAATCCCGATGCAGATAAGACATGAAAGAAGGTATAATAATTCCATTTCGATACTTCGAGGTCCTCTCTATTTCTCGCTCAGGATAAAAAAGCAATATAAAAGTGTGAAGCTCAGTTACGATAACTTCGGGTATAAAGGGAGCATTGATTGGGAAATTCATCCTCTGAGTGACTGGAACTATGGCCTCTTAGCCGATTTAAGCCAGCCTGATGTGGCATTCGAAGTAACTGAGAATGCTGTTTCACAATATCCTTTTGGAGACAATGGCGATATGATATGGTCGGATGATTCGTTAAAATACATAAAATGGACATCTGATCCGCCTGTCGTGATAAGAACGAGAGGGATTAAAATACCCGAATGGGGGATGAAAAATAACTCGGCCGATGTTCCGCCGGTTTCACCTATAAAAAGTACAGATGCTCCGGGAGGAATAACATTAATCCCTTACGGTGCGGCAAAACTCAGAATAACGGAATTCCCACTAATTGATGTCGGATTTATGATCCAGTTAGAGTGATATATTAATCCTCATTATCTGGCTCTCTCCTGCGGCGCTGGTGTTTATTTTTCTGAGAAGGAACCGAAGGTTTAACCACTATCCTGCTACCGTCGAGCTCGGTGTCGTTAAGTTCTTCGATGGCCTCATTAGCTGCCTGTTCATCAGGCATTTCCACAAAACCATAGCGTTTGGAAGAACCTGTTCTTTTGTCAACAATAACTTTCGATGAAGTTACTTCTCCAAATCTGCTGAAAAGTTGTTCAAGATCTTCACTCGTTGTCTTTGAACTTAGGTTGGCTACAAAAATATTCATCTGAAAAAAAATTAAAAATAAATGAAATAGAAACGTCAAAATAAATGCATTTTTATTGAATGCATATCATAACAAAGTTACTACATTTTTGTACAATACAAAAATATGTGTTAGTGTGTTATTGTAATTAAATAGCAAAGACGTTTTTCGAGCTGTTCGATAAAATCATCTTTCCATAATTTATCTTACGTATTATATATTTTATCTCTCATGAGGATTAAATCTCCGGGATAAAAATGACCCGAAGATACTGGAGATAAGAGAAATTGGGAGAAAAAAGGACAGAAAAACCCTCAGAAGAAATTTTTAAATTAGTACAATAATCTTCCTGATAAACAAGAAATTTTATACCAGGAAAGATATCTCTTAAATCTTTACAGATTCTTTATCTCACTTACCAGATTCTGAAGCACGACTTTTGCATCGCCGAACAACATTCTGGTCTTTTCATTGTAGAACAGAGGGTTATCTATAGCCGCATACCCTTTGCCCATTCCGCGTTTAATCACAATAATATTTTTAGCTTCTCTCACTTTTACAATCGGCATGCCGTATATAGGGCTCGACGGATCATCCTCCGCCGCAGGATTGACTACATCGTTGGCACCTATCACAACAACGACATCCGTATTTGGCAAATCGGGGTTTATCTCATCGCTCTCTACCAGCTTATCGTAAGGAACATCTGCCTCGGCAAGCAAAACATTCATGTGCCCGGGCATCCTGCCTGCTACAGGATGAATGGCATATTTAACTTCGACGCCCTTTTCCTCCAGCAGCTTATCGAGCTCATGACAGATATGCTGAGCCTGTGCAACAGCCAGCCCATAGCCAGGAACAATTACCACTTTTTTCGAGTAACTGAGAAGCACTGCAGCATCGGCCACAGTAATTTCCTTTACCACACCGCTCGCCTCAACTCCCTTCCCACCGCTGCCAAAAATTCCGGCTATGACATTGAACAGAGACCTGTTCATCGCTTTGCACATCAGAATCGTCAGAATAGTACCCGCAGAACCTACAAGGATGCCCCCGGTGAGCATAGCCTGGTTGTTGTACAGAAAACCTCCCATGGCTGCGGCCACACCAGTAAAACTGTTCAGAAGCGATATCACCACAGGCATATCCGCACCCCCTATCGGCATTACAAACAGAACTCCATATACCATCGAAATACCGAACATTATGTATATAAATGGCATCAGTTCTTTGCTTACACTGACTTCTCTGGTCATAATAAATACCATAAAGCCAATCAGAACTAAGAGAAGAGTTAAATTCACATATCTGACAGCTTTTACCCTCAAATCGCCAATCCAGCCGTCGAGTTTGCCGAATGCTATCATACTCCCTGCAAAAGATATAGCCCCTATCATCAATCCCAGCAGAATTGAAAGAACATGCCCGTTTGCCATTCCGCTGCGGGCAATCAGAACGGGACTGATATGCGGAAATTCCATCATTGATATCAGAGCGGCAGCAGCACCGCCCATACCGTTAAAAAAAGATACAAGCTGAGGCATGGCCGTCATCTTTACTTTTTTCGCTATCACCCATCCAATAGCCGTTCCAAGAGCCATAGCGGTAATTATCCAACCAATATTTCCTATGTGTTTACCGTCCTTTTCGTGAAAGAGTAATGTTGCCAGAATTGCCAGGCCCATTCCTATTGCAGCAATAAAATTTCCTCTGCGTGCCGTATCGGGATGGCTCAGCATCTTTAAACCGATGATGAACATTACTGAAGAAATAATATAGGTAATCTCAAGAATTCCTAATGTAAATGTCTGACTCATTTGACTTTTTTTCTGAAAGGTTATTTTTTCTTTTTCTTAAACATTTCGAGCATGCGGTCGGTAACCACAAACCCTCCGACGACATTGAGCGTTCCAAGCACAACGACCAGAAAGCCGAGAATCATCGAACCTGTAGTATCGGCATGACCCATAACGATTATGGCGCCGATAATGACCACACCGTGGATTGCATTTGCTCCGGACATCAACGGAGTATGAAGAATTGCCGGAACATGGCTTATAACCTCAATGCCGAGAAAAATCGAAAGAATTACCAGAAAAATTGCTTCTCTGTGTTCAAGAATGAATGCAAAAAAACTTTCCATTTATGTAGATTTATTGAATATTTAGCATTTGTTTGATTCTCTGACTGATATATTGTCCGTTATGGACTGCGGTCGTTCCGCTGATAATTGTATCTTCGAGATTAATTACCAGATTATTCTCTTTATCGAGAAGTATCCTGAGCAGGTTAATAAGGTTAGAACCGAACATTTTGCTGGCATCGGAAGACATGTCGGAAGGATAGTCCGATTTTCCGATGATAGTCACACCATTCTCGATTACTGTCTCGCCATTGACCGTAAGCTCGCAATTGCCTCCGGTTGATGCGGCCAGATCGATTATTATCGAGCCCGGTTTCATTTGTTTAACGCTCTCCTTCGAGACCAGCATAGGTGCCTTTTTACCTGGAATTTGAGCAGTACCAATTATTACATCGGCTGCTTTTGCATGTTCCTTTATAAGAGCCTGCTGTTTCATCCTGAACTCTTCAGTTTGCTCAGCCGCATATCCTCCTGCCGTCGTATCTTCGATCGCACCTTCCACCTCTATGAATTTCCCTCCGAGACTCTTCACTTCTTCCTTCACGGCCGACCTTACGTCGAACACTTCAACTACAGCACCCAGTTTACGGGCAATAGCAACCGCCTGAAGGCCGGCAACACCAGCACCGAGAACCAAAACCTTAGCTGGCTTCATTGTTCCTGCGGCCGACATAAACATCGGAAAAAAACGTGGCAGCAAAAATGCTGCATGAAGTACGGCCTTATAACCGGAAACCGTTGCCATTGACGACAGAATATCCATTGCCTGTGCCCTGGTTGTTCGGGGAATAAGATCGAGAGCCAGAACAGTCAATCCTTTTTCCCGTGCTTTCTCGAGCCAATCACGGTTTTCTACCGGATTCACTACCGAGCATATCACCTGCCCTTTTCTGAAAAGTCTTATATCATCTTCCGGAATATTTACAGATAAGAGAATATCCGATTTTTCCAGAACGGTTGCTCTGCTGTTTACCGAAGCGCCTGAAGAAATATAATCTTCATCCGAAGTATAAGCCCTATCTCCTGCCCCTCTCTCAACAAAAAATTCAACTCCCCACTTTTTTACAATAGCAACTTCGCCGGGAAGCATGGCTACTCTTTTCTCATTGCCGGCTTCCTTTAAAATACCAATAATCATATTGCTCAAATTAATGTATGCCTGTTTAAGGCTGCCAAAATAAATAAAAAATCGCAAGAAAAAAATTCATTCGCTTACTGCTTCCCGAAAAAATTCGAAAGCCAGAAATTATTTCTTTCATTGGCAGTGTGAAGGGCCTTTGCTCCACCCCATCCATGCCGCGCATCAGGGTAAAGCATAAACTGAAAAGTCTTACCTTCATCCTGAAGCTTTGAGATCAAATATATAGAATTCTGCATGTGGACATTATCATCTATATCGCCGTGATTCAAATAGAGTTTCCCTTTATAATTTTTTACAAATGTTAATGTCGAACCCTCTTTATATCCCTCGGGATTATCTTCAGGCTTGTCCATGTACCTTTCTGTGTAGACATTATCATATAAACGCCAGTCGGTAACGGACGAGCCGGCAAAACCATGTGTCCAGTAATCAGCTCCTTTCGTAAGAGCCAGACACGTCATATAACCACCGTATGAAGAACCCGTTATGCCGACTTTCTCCGAATCAACGAAATATTTAGTTCTAAGCCATTTTACTGCATCGGCATAATCGAGTATCTCCCATTTGCCAAGATTCCTGTACAAATAATCCATTCCTTTTTTCCCAAAATGACCCGACCCGCGGTGGTCCACCGTGAAAGTGATTATACCATTCTGCGCATACCATGAAGGGTTGTTGCCCTGCCATCTGTTGATGACGTTTGCTGAGCCGGGGCCGCCATATATAGTGAAAACAACCGGATATTTTCTGGTCTCATCAAAATTGACAGGATAGGTTATTATGGCAGGCATATTGAAAAGTCCGTCGGACGTCATTATTTTAACCATTTCGCTTCGTGAATTCCTGGCCGGATCAAAAGGATACTCTTCAAATTTATATATTTCCCTCACCAGTCTCCCTTTTTTATCGTAAGCTACAATTGAACCAGGTGTATTTATATTATTCCATGTATCTATAAAATAACTTCCTTTTGGCGAAATGGTTACCACATGGGTGCCAGGTTCTTCAGTTATCTGAATAAGGTTTTTACCGTCGAGTCCTACTCTGAAGAAATGATAATCGGTTGATTCGGGCCCGGTGCCTGTGAAATATAACAGCTTTGCATCTTCATCCACGCGTGAGATGCCGTTAATGCGCCATTCCACATTCGTTATCTGCGAGACAAGCCTTCCGTCCCAGCCGTACAAATAAAGATTCTCCCAGTCGGTTTTGTAGCTTCTGACGATAAAGCCCGAACCGTTTTTCATTACATAAATGTCCTCGAAAAAATCCACCCAGCTATTTCGTTTCTCAGAATATATTTCGGTGTAATTGCCTGTTGCAGGATCGGCAAGGATGAAGCGCATGTCGTTCTGATCACGATTAAGTACCTGAATTGCAAGGCGGCTTCCATCGGGTTTCCAGAACGGCCATGCTATATACTGGTCTATATTATCGTCTGTTTTAACCCATGTGATGGAAGAATTTGTAATATCAGCTATCCCCATTCTCACCTTAGGATTCGGGTCTCCTGCTTTTGGGTATGGAGTAACCTCAAGCTTCCCGTGTATGCCGTCAGGCTCATCGAGTCTGTTGAGTGTGAAAACGGGCACCTGAGTCTCATCCGTTCTCAGAAATGCTATTCTTTTGCTGTCGGGCGACCACCAGAATGCCGCATAACGGCTTGACCTGCCAAGAATTTCTTCCATATAAACCCACGATGCATAACCGTTGTAAATCCTGTCGGTAGCATCTTTGGTCAGCCTTATCTCTTTAAAACTTACAAGGTCATAAACATATAGATCCTTATTCTTCGTGTAAGCCAGTTTCAAGCCATCGGGTGAAAATCTGGTATTCACTTCCTCATCCGGGTCGGAAGTTAGTCTGCGCAGTTCTTTGAATCCAGGTTTAAAAAAGTAGAGATCTTTTTCTTTTATGAGAACCGCACTTACACCATCCGGACTTAAAATATCATCCCTTCCCAGTTTGATTCCGGCAGGAAGCGACTCATTCAGTATTTCCTCAGGCGTTTTGGGAGGTGTATAAGGAATGCTTTTGCCGCTTTTGACATCTACATTGAGAGTTACCGGACGGTTTTCCGAATCATAAGTCTGAAAGATGAAGTGAGTATCATCAATCCAGCCAGTTACCCGATGTGCTCCGCCAGAACCTCTCTGTGGCTGAGCATCCAACCGGAATGAAAAAACGGGTTCTATAAAAATAAAAAAGATGAGAAATAGAATTCTTAAAGATTTCATAGTCGGAAAAATATTACATTTAAGCAATATAAAGAAACAAAAATATTTAATTCCTAAAATATTTATTAATATGCTTCAACCTTTCAGCGCGACATTTGTGGGGCGTACTGGAGTCGAACCAGTGACCTCTTGTCTGTCAAACAAGCGCTCTTAACCAACTGAGCTAACGTCCCTTTTTTATGCTAATTACTCTTTTAAATGCCTTTTACAATCAAGTACAAAATTAGCATTTTATTTAAAACTAAAGATTCATAATAAAGTTTGAAATAATTGTCAGATAAATCATTTTTTACGAGTTTTTATTTAAAATCATCACATTTCTGACAAAAAAATTCAGAATGAATCGGGAATATGAGGATTTAGAAAGAATAAAAAAATAAATCAACTTTTTTATCACCGCTATAAAACGTGACAGTTAACAATTTAGGCCTGATTATTGCAGGAATGAATCATTAAAATAACCTGGTTGGGATTATTTGATTAAAAAAAGGAAAGAATGGATGTAAAGAAAGCAATCGGGCAATATAAGGCTATATGTAAACTTATTGCTGAAAAGAAAGTAAAGCAAAGTCTCGATATTCTCGGTTCTATGGTATCTTCGACAAATTCCGGACAATTTCGTGATGAGTTCGAAAATCTGACAATTGCTTATCGTAACCTATTACAGTACACTATTGAAGGAGTTAAAGATCCTGAACGAGACAAGATTTATAAAATATTATTAAAATCAATACTTAATCTTGCCGATCGTGTCAAATACGACATATTGTCATATTATTCCGGATGGTACACTTACTGGCTCAAGCAGCAGGTTGAAAAGGAATACAGGTTAAGCGGAAAAACAATCGTTGAAACGGTTGACGATCTTCTCTTCAAACAGGAACTGGATGAATGGCTTAAGCTTTCATCTGAAATAATTCCTGATCCTGATTCTGAAATTTCAAGAAAACACAAGCAGCTTATAAGAAATATCTTCAATCACTTATGGCTTGCCGATACCTATGGTGAAGCGGAAGAGAGTCTGATTTCCATAATAAGGAAGTCGGGTAAATTCAGATGGTATGAGATTTCGATTTTTGTCAGTGCCGTAACATTAAGTCTTTTAAGATTCTGGCAGCCGGAAAAAGTATTTTACCTTATCAGTTTCTATGAAGATGGTCAGGAGCAGGTCTGCGAAAGGGCACTTGTCGGTCTTGCGCTTTGCCTGCATTACTATGACGACAGGGTGTCTCTTTATCCGGAAATTCTTAACAAAATAAGACAATTGGGACAAAGTAAAAGATTTTGTGAGCATTGTAAAATTATTGTACTTCAAGCTATAAGATCGAGAGAGACAGAAAAACTGAGTAAAAGGCTTAATGAGGAAATACTGCCGAAAGTTGCCGAACTCCGATCAATACTTGATGAAAAGCTCGACCT
>JAGPFZ010000045.1 GCA_018056245.1 Bacteroidales bacterium | reverse complement strand
ATGAATGAAGCCATTACGTTTATACATTGTATCAACCTTTGCAGGAGGATAAACCATCTTCACGGCATAGTCGAGAACTGGTTTCCCATCTTTCTCAATCCTTAGTATCTCAGGCGTTGATATAGTATTAATTGCACCAGCCTGTCTTTTTTTATTCTCCTGAAACAAGGCATATTCTCTTTTCCCACCTGCAGGTGTTATACCTGACATTATCCACCATAATCGGGGAAAATAACAATACTCTATCTGCGAAGGCACCTCTATTAGTTTTCCTTTAGCCACCTCATAAAGCTGAAGAGAAAGTATATCGGGTACACTTAAAAATGACATATCCAAACTTACAGGTGAATTTACTCTCTGATAATTTCCTGCTTCAACAGAAAACCGAATCAGTTCTTTTCTCTGTGAGAAAGCTGACAGAGACAAAGAAAAAATTAAAATCAGTAATAAGGTTTTTTTCATAATGCAATTTATTTTATATACGTTTTTACCGCTTCTATAAAAGTACATATATTTTTATTATTTACACCTGGTGGCATTCCACCACCTGTTGACCAGATAATACGGTGGTAATTGTCAATTTCGCTAGCCGCTTTTTTAACTGCCTCTGTTACCTGTTCAGGCGTTCCGGCTGCCATCACATCGCGCGGCGGGATATTTCCCACGAGAACTATTTCAGGGCCGGCAAGTTCCCTTATCCTTCCCATTGGATGTTCGAACGAAAAATTGAACATATTTACGTTCATTTCGGCAAGGTGTTTTGCAGTGATCAAACCATTTGCGTCATTATGAAGGAACCTTACTTTGCTATCGAAAGCAGAGAATATTTTCCGGAATGACGGAATCGCATATTCACCAAACTCTTCCTCACCAATAAAGCCCATCAAGTCGTCGAGTACAAAAATTCCATCTATCGAAGAAAAACATTCTTTCTGGAATCTCAGCCAGTTGCAAATAAATTCAGTGATTTTATCAATCAGAATTTTTGCTTCCATTGGATTCATTGCCAGACTAAGCATAAATTCTGTAGTCCCCATCAGGAAGCTTGCTATGTTGAGGGGGCCTCTGGAGACTGCAAATCTTATTTTATGACCTTTATTAATGATTTCCATCTCGTTCTCTTTTAGTCGGTTTATCATAAAAGGCAAAAGACCATCGGTTTTGACATTAGGAACAGACAGACCCACAATATCTTCAATGTTCTTAATCACTTTTTCAGCATGTGGAAGAGTTTGTTCAAGCCATATCATTTTTGCGCCGAAGGCGGAAGGTTCGGTACACATGCCATATTCCGACCAGAATCCGGGAAGGAACCATACATCGGGGAAAAGCTCACAGGCTTTTAGATTTGCATCCAGCCAGTGCCTGTAGGAAGCATAATATTGAATATTTGATATTCCGTACCAGCCTGGTATCCATGGGCTATCTATTATGAATCCACATGGTTGATATCCAATTTCTTTCCCATCTATCAGCGAGAGAAGATCGTTCCATTGATTATCGGTCATTTCTGAAAGTTTTGAAAGTTTCCTGTCTCTTTTTATCTATCGGAATGCAAGTTCCTATAAAATTTCTATCGCCGTAACCGTCATCAATTCGGCTTACTGCAGGCCAGAATTTATTTTCATAAAGCCATTCTGCCGGGAAAGCCGCTTTTTTTCTTGAGAAATCATGTTTCCACTCATCAGATATGGCAGCCTTCTGAGTAAAAGGTGCGTTTTTCAGAACATTGTCCTCCATTGAAGCTTTACCTTCGGCAATCTCTTTCATCTCATTACGGATAGATTTCATTGCAGAAATGAATTTATCGAGTTCCTGAAGAGGTTCCGATTCTGTAGGTTCTACCATCAGAGTACCATGTACAGGGAAAGAAAGAGTCGGGGCATGGAATCCGTAATCCATAAGGCGCTTTGCGATATCAAGTTCAGTCACTCCGGCTTCGTTCCTGAATTCTCTGCAGTCGAGTATCATCTCATGCGCAACCATTCCGTTCTTGCCGGTATATAGAGTTTTATACCATCCTTTGAGAGAAGCGGAAATATAGTTTGCGTTCAGAATGGCATATTTTGAGGCGTCAGTCAGGCCATCGGCACCCATCATCATAATATATGCATGGGCGATTGTTAGAATATGGGCGGAACCGAACGGTGCACCTGCCACAGCAGTGATTCCCTGTTGGCCGCCTGTATTTATTACGGGATGCCGTGGAAGAAAATCCGCAAGTTTCTTATTGACAAGAATTGGGCCTACTCCGGGGCCGCCTCCGCCATGCGGAATGCCAAAAGTCTTGTGCAAATTGAGATGGCATACATCGGCACCTATTATGCCCGGAGCGGTTAAGCCTGCCTGGGCATTCAGGTTCGCTCCGTCCATATAAACCAGCCCGCCATTTTCATGAATGATTTTGACCATCTCAACAATTGCTTCCTCGAACACACCATGAGTTGAAGGATATGTTATCATAAAACATGAAAGGTTTTCTCTGTTATCTTCCGCTTTCTTGCGAAGGTCATCCAAGCTTATATTGCCATTCTCATCACATTCGACAACCACTACCTTCATGCCCGCCATAACTGCGCTTGCAGGGTTTGTCCCGTGAGCTGAGGAAGGTATCAATGCAACTTTTCGATGTTCTTCGCCCCTGCTTTGATGATACCGTCGGATGATCAGCAATCCGGTATATTCGCCGGCAGCGCCTGAATTCGGCATAAAGGAAATTGCCGGAAAGCCTGTTATCTCTTTAAGTGCGTCTCCCAGTTCATCCATAAGTTTATGATAACCTTTAGCCTGGTCGGCAGGAACAAAAGGATGAATGTTTGCAAATTCCGGCCAGCTCATTGCAAACATCGAGGTGGCGGAATTAAGCTTCATAGTACATGAACCAAGTGAAATCATGCAGTGTGTAAGAGAGATATCTTTTCTTTCGAGCATTTTGATATACCGCATCATGGCTGTTTCACTGTGATACATATTGAAAACGGATTCCTTAAGAAACTCTGATTGGCGTTTGAATTTCTCTTCAATAATACGGTCATTGCAGAACTTTGTTACAGGTTTAATTTTTCTCCCTGAAAATATTGCAAAAACCGATAATATTTGATTTACTTCTTCAATAGTTGTTATCTCGTCAGTGCTGATCGAAACAGATTTTTCATCGGGGTACCAGAAATTCATTCCTGCTTCCATTGCCACTTTTTTCAGGTCGGCCTGTTTTAAATGGGCAGGGAGCATAACTTTTACGGTATCAAAAAATCGGCTGTTTACATTTTCGAATCCTGATTTTTTCAGTTCTTCGGAAAGAGTATATGCAGCGTTGTGGATATGCCAGGCAATTTTTTTCAGGCCTTCCGGGCCGTGATACTGTGCAAACATTCCCGACATGATTGCAAGCAGTGCCTGTGATGTACATATATTTGATGTTGCTCTTTCGCGTTTAATATGTTGTTCTCTTGTCTGAAGTGCCATTCTAAGTGCATAGTCTCCGTTCGAGTCAATTGAGACGCCGATTATTCTTCCGGGCATATTGCGTTTAAATTCGTCTTTTGATGCAAAAAAGCCGGCATGAGGGCCGCCGTAGCTCATTGGAAGTCCGAACCTCTGAGTCGAGCCTACTACTATGTCGGCGCCCCATTCTCCAGGTGGAACAAGTATTGCAAGGCTCATAAGGTCGGCTGCAACACCGAGATGAGCTCCGGAAGAATGCACTCTTTCTGTAAACTCTTTATAATCGCGTATCTCTCCGGATGCAGAAGGATACTGCACCAGAGCTCCGAAAAATGAGGAATTGATTTGATTTTCATCAAATTTGCCGGTAACAAGTTCGATGCCGAGAGGAGCTGAACGGGTTTTAAGGACATCCATAGTCTGAAGGAAAATATCCTCATCTACAAAAAATTTCCTGGCATTTGCTTTTACCGCCTCTTTGGAACGGATATTGAACATCATTATCATGGCTTCGGCTGCTGCAGTAGATTCGTCAAGCAGGGAAGCATTGGCAACTTCCATGCCGGTGAGTTCTATTATAACCGTCTGGAAATTAAGCAATGCTTCGAGTCTTCCCTGAGAAATCTCAGCCTGATAAGGTGTGTACGATGAGTACCAGGAAGGATTTTCAAGTACATTGCGTATTATAACAGATGGAACTGCCACTCCATAATAACCCTGACCTATAAAAGATCTCAACTGTTTATTCATTGAGCCAAGTTTTCTTAAATAATTGAGGTACTGGTATTCAGTCATGGCGGGCTGTAGATTGAGTTGTTTTTTCAGCCTTATCGAATCAGGTATGACCTTTTCGACCATTTCATCAAGTGAATCAACCCCAATAGTTTTCAGCATTGCCCGAAGTTCATGTTCGCGTGGACCAATATGTCGTTCAGAAAATTTTTCAGTTGTCATTATATGATCGATTTAAAAATATTTAGTAAAAATTACAAAAATTGTCCTATAATCACCTGAACAAAAGAAGAACCCAATTGATATCATTAAAAACGATTAAGTTTTAATTGAGCCATGGATTAGTTATCTTCTCATTTTCAACAGTTGTATGTTTCCCGTGGCCGGGATGTACAATAGTTGAAGGAGGGAGCGTCAGAATTTTCTCTTTAATGCTTTTAATAAGCATCTGCTGGTCTCCTCCTGGCAAATCGCAACGTCCTATCTGACCTGCGAATAAAGCATCTCCTGTAAAAATGCATGAGCCTTCTTTACAGTAGTAAGCCATGCTTCCTGTGGTATGCCCCGGAACATGGAGGGCTTTTAAAGTAATACTTCCTGCCGTTATATACTCGCCATCTTTAATAAAGTGATCAGGGTCGGGAGGCATATTCATATTAAGACCGCACATCTCCGCAAATAAAGGGGCATTTTTCAGATTTGAAATTTCTTCTTCATTGCATATAGTCTTCAAATTAAAATATTCAAGCATAAAGTGATTCCCAAAAACATGATCGAAATGGCAGTGTGTGTTAAGAAGCAGAACCGGTTTCAGTTTTTTAGATTCCAACAAGGATTTTAGTATCCGGAACTCTTCATCATCATAGCAACTGCAGTCTATTATTATACAATCACCTGAAGGGTCAGTAATAATATAAGTATTTACTTCTATAGGTGAAAATACTCTTCTATATATTTTCATAATGCTTGAATATTAATCGGTTGTACCTTTAATCATTGGCACAAAAATAAATGTGCCATGAGAGGAGTATTCATAAGTATCGGTTCCTGTCCGGATTGCAAGAGTCATGACCTGAAAATCATTTCCTCCGAGAGGAACCACCAGTCTTCCGCCTATTTTAAGTTGTTCAAGGAGTTTTTGCGGAATTTCCCTGGTAGCGGCTGTTATCAATATCCCGTCGTAAGGCCCGTATTGTGGCTTCCCTTCATATCCATCGCCATAAAAAAAATGAATATTATATCCAAGTCCGGCGATATTTTGTTGTGCTTTAAGATATAATTCCCTGCATCTTTCGATTGTGTAAACTCTTGTTCCCATTTCGGCAAGTATTGCAGCCTGATAGCCTGATCCTGTTCCTATTTCAAGCACTTTGTCCCTTTTCTTAACCTTAAGTAGGCTAGTCTGAACGGCCACGGTATAAGGTTGTGAGATTGTTTGTCCGGCTGCAATCGGAAAGGCTTTGTCAGTATACGCATGATGAAGGAATGCCGGATCCATAAACAAATGACGGGGAACAGTTCTTATCGCCCTTAAAACTTCCTTATCACTAATTCCCTTAAGCCTGAGGTTTTCCACGAGTTTTTCTCTTAGTCCCTTAGCTTCAAATGAATCATTCATATAAAATAAACAAATCTAATCAAAAACAAAAATAAGAAAATTAGTAAGGGATATCAACAGTTTGTATATAAGGTTTTTAAACTAATTATTTAGTTTATTTAACCAATTCATAACTGACAAAAGCTATTTTTTTACTATCGGGTGACCATGAGTTTACATTCATTGTACCCTGGCCGCCGAACAGTTTTAGAAGTGTTTCAGGTTTTCCGCCTTTTGACGGCATAACACGAATCTCCACGTTTTTATTGGCAGGATGAGAACCTGGGTCAACATCTCCTTTGTAGTAAACAATCATTACAACCAGTTTCCCGTTAGGCGATACATGAGGGAACCAACTATTAGCTTCATCGAATGTCATCTGAGTTTGTTCACTACCGTCGGTTTTCATTCGCCATACCTGCATCAGTCCAGTTCTTACTGAGTTGAACCAAATATATTTACCGTCGGGAGAATATTCAGGTCCATCATCCAGGCCTTCGGCGTCGGTAAGTCTTTTTTCTTCTCCGCCTTCAGCAGGTATCACGTAAACATCAAAATTTCCATTTCTGTTGCCACAATAAGCCAGTTGTTTACTGTCGGGTGAGATTCCATGCAAATAGCTTGGTGCTTTTTCTGTAATCAGCTTAGATTCACCGCCTGAAAAAGGCAGAATAAAAACCTGTGAGCTTCCAGCAGGCCCTCGTGCACTTATACCTAATAATTTACCGTCGAATGACAAAACATGGTCGTTATTACATGTTTTAATTGTTCCGGTGTTTATCTGTTCAGGTTCTCCTCCCTTTACAGGAATTTTATAAATAAGGCCATTGCTATTATAAACAAGGAATTTTCCGTCGGGAGTCCAGTTAGGAGCCTCAATGCGTGTATCGAATTGTTTTACCAGAGTGCGCTCACCAGTAGTAACATTGATTGTCTCAAGCCGGCTAATAACTTTCTGCTCCTGGCCAAAGACAATGCCTAAAGGCAAAATAAAACTTATAAAAAGGATGATGTTTTTCATGAGAAAAAGATTTAATCAATTATTTTTATTTTTATCAAGTTTATACGAAGCTTTAACTGCCTCTTTTCTTGTATATTTTGATAGTGCATGGGGATTAATCTGAACTTTCGTTTTAATGAATTCCGGCTTATTATATGATTTAAGAAATGAATCATAATAGACCGGATTCTTTTGAGGTAAGATAAATGGTTTACAGGCTTTACCGGAAGTATCAAAATATGATATCCACAGACGTGTGAACAGACCATCCAGACGTCTGCTGGTAAATACTATCCATCGTCCGTTCGAGGACCACGAGTGATAACTCTCCGATCTGTCACTGTTAATGTCAGGCTTTACTATTTCATTAGTGGAAATATTCAACAAATATATATCGCTGTCGGGATGCCAGATAGTAAAATTCCCATACTGCGACATGCAGAATGAGGTAATTAAAATATACTTACCGTCGGGTGAAACACAAGGGAAAGATACACTCAAGCCAGTTTTTGCGGAAGAAATAATCGTATCTGTTTTACCAAACTCTTGTGTTTCAGGATTAAATTCAATACGTAGCAAGTCGTATTTTATTTTATCATACTGGTTCAAAGGTCTTGCTTTAGCACTACAAAAATAAAGATGATGTCCGTCAGGAGACCATGCAGGAAATGTTTCATAACGTTCTTTTGAGGCTATTGCCTCACACTGACTTACAACATTTGCTTCAGCATCATAAAGAATAAGATCAGATAGAGTGTCAATAACTTCTATTTTCTTATCCGGAACCGCATGAAAAACCTGTGTTATTAAATTTACCGAGAATGCAACAAAACGACTGTTTGGATGCCATGAAGGATATACACCTGCCGAAATAGTCTGGTCAGTTTTGGTATTTATTTTACTTATTTTATCGTTTCTGTAAAAAATAGTGCCCGCTAATTTTCCACGCATGTGAAACAACATGTATCGGGTGTCATTAGCCGAAAATGAATGACAATTCATGCAGTTGTTTTCGCTCAGTGTGTTTACCATTATAGGAGTTTCCTTAAAGTCTTCAAGACAACGCTGATAAATTCCCATTTGCCCCCACATTTCAAAGCCCGGATAAATCAACCTGTACGCCAGATATCTATCAACTGAATCAGTTGCCACATGGTTTACAATCGGTTTATATTTTATCCACTTCTTCTCTTTTTTAATATTAATATCTATATAAATATCTTCCCCTGCCGATGCAGAAAGTAGTTTTTTCCATTTATCAGCCGGGATACGAATAAAATTATCAGCCGATTTAATTATTATCTCCCTGCCGTTCAATGAATGAATTATCACTTTATAACTATCACCGTTTTCATTGATCAAAAAATTCATTGGTGCAATATTAGGGGGGATGGTGACATTAGAATAATCTGGTGAAATATCAGGAACATGATCAGATGCAAGCGGTTCATCAAAACTGCCGGAACATGCAAATATTAAACCTGATAAAGTTATCAAACAAATATTTAATATGCTGTTTATCTTTCTACAATACATAATTTTACAATTGTTCAAATCAATATCCAAATTGTAAATAAAACAAATAAGTTTTACCAAAACGACTATAAAGGTATTGTTGTAGTTTGTCGGGATTTCCTGTATAAGTCGAAAAAGCAGTAATATAATCATCAAACATTTTCCTTGTCGTTTCCCGTATAGCATATCCTTCAGGTACAATGTTTGCTTTTGTGCCTGCCGTATACACTAAAAGAGCTTCCTCGTAATGAACGGGAATTTCTTTTATTCCGGTTTCTTTTATTCGGTAGATGTTCGCGGCAAAGCTTTCCAGATCTTTTTTCAGAAGAAAATAACTCATAAGGTACTCGAAAGCCATTCTGTTATCCGGGTGATTTTCAAGAAGGCATATAAGTTCGTATTCATAATTATTTACATTTGCAAAAAAATCGGAATGAACTAGAAAATGGCGTTTTTCTCTTATTTCACTATCGGCATTTAATAATTCCGAATCATTTATACATTTCAAATAATACTTTGCCCATTTTCTATAAAAAATTGTCTGTTCCAGTTTATGAAGATATTTCTCAGCTATTTCATAATCACCGTTTATTATTGATGTAAGAGAAAGTTTTTTCAAAATACGAGGTGAAGGGCCGCTGGCAACCATTGCTTCAAAAGCCCACCTGTATGCTTCATTGATATAGCCAAGCTGGTAAAAAAGTTCATTTCCAAAAAATGGAGATGTCCCATTGCCCCATCCAAGAAACAATCCGTCAGTACCAATCTGATTATAGTGAAACATTTCATTGCCAAGCCTGCCTGTTTTGTATAATGCAATATTTGTAAGAAATATAACTATCTGGTTGTTCCCTGGCGCTATGGATGAAAGATTTAAAGCCTTATCCCATTCCGATTTCTGAATTTTATTATCAATCCCAAGTAAAAGTTCAGTTCTGTAATCATATACATATTTTATCAGTGAAAATGAAAAAAATATAATTATTAACAGGTTTATTATAAGTATCCCCCATACACTGTTAATCTTTAATAACGGTTTATTCAACAGGTTTATCCATATACCGGAAATAGCCAGCAGAAGAGGTAAATAAACCAACAAAATAAGTAATCCGTATTTTGTTGTGGCTTTACCAAAGATAAGAACTGGCTTTATCCATACATAATTCCCCGGTAAAAGACATAAAAATCTAAAAAGTAAATAATGTGCGAAAACAAATATTAAAATAAAGAGGAAAATAAAAATAATAGCTTGCTTATCTTTTATATGCAACAATTCATATAGAATAATAAGAATTGCTGTGAGAATTGCAAATTCACCAGCTATAATATAAAGCAGGACAACTCCGGCAGAAGCTGAAATAAAACGTATATATTTCTTATCCAGTGTTATATAAAACAAGAAAAATGCAACTGCAATTAAAAAGCCAATAGTGTAACCTATATAAAATACATAATCGCTTTGAAGAACGGAAAGCATCAAAACAGGTATTAATTGCCACAAAAGCCCTGTTATATCTAATTTCTTAAGTATCTGTCGAAAGAGCAAAAATGTAATGAATCCTATTATAGTTATAATCAATTGATTGTTAATATAAAACGGATATATTTTGGTTAAATATTGCATATTTTTTGTATCTTTCTTTCAAAAAACCATGCAATTATGATCAGATATATTTCATAAAATCAGATGAGCATCGAGGAATTTAAGACGCCATTCGAGATTAGGCTGAATAAAAACAACAGCTGGGTAAGGCTAGGAGAATCAATACCCTGGGATGATAGCATATCCGACGGATCTTGGTCTTCTTGCACGAAGCAGAGAGGAGAGTGAAAGGTTGATAGATGAACTTTGCAAAGAACTAAATATCAGAGACAAACCACGTACCTACAGACGTAAAGCCAGAAAAGAGTATTTGAATCTGGCAAAGAAGAAAAACAAGAGTAAAAAAGAAATACGCAAAGGAGTAGGACAACAGTTAAGATACCTCAGACGTAACCTGAAAAGCATCGATAAGCTATTGGACACTGGAGGAGGTAAGCACTTTCCACTTGAGCACAGGGACCAGAGAATATACTGGGTGATACAACACATATACGAGCAGCAGTCAAAGATGTATAATGAACATACTCATAGTATTGAGAACCGGATAGTTAATATTTACCAACCCTATGTAAGGCCCATTGTTCGGGGAAAGGATAAAGCACAAGTAGAATTTGGTGCAAAGCTGGGGGTAAGCATACAAGATGGTTATGCAAGGATCAACACACTAAGTTGGGAAGCTTACAATGAGGGGACCGATTTAAAGAAACAGGTTGAAGCATACAAAGAGTTAAATGGTTGTTATCCGGAAGTTGTAATCACGGATAAGATATATGGCACGCGTGAAAACAGGCAATGGCTCAAAGAACTGGGAATCAGATACTCTGGCAAGCCACTTGGAAGGCCAACATCAAAAAGTCAAACTCAGTACTGGAAGAGGAAACAGAAAATAGAACAAGGGATAAGGAACCAGGTTGAAGGTAAATTTGGACAGGGGAAAAATGGCTATAATCTTAATAAAGTAAGGGCAAGAACATCAAAAACGTCCGAAAATTGGATAGCAGCCATATTCTTTGTGATGAACCTGATAAGGTTCGGCAAAGAATTTTTGTTCTCTTTTTTAAAAGAGGCTTTATCATCACTTTTTTCAGTGTCGGACATTTTTATCTTGCGCCAGAATGAATTCATGTTATCAAAAACTAAATGACTTATTCACCAAACCTTATTATAGTTCTCTTATCCAGATATTTCTGAATGCAACCGGATTGCCATGATCCTGTAAAAGAATCGAACCGGCTCCATGTTTTCTAATTGCATATTCAGGTATTCCTATATATAATGTTGGTCCTCTGAGCGATACATTGTTTTGTATTAATACGCCATTATGTAATACGGTAACCCTGGGAGGAGTGAAATATGAAGTGCTGTCATTCCCGAACCTTGGTGCTGTATAAATAATATCATAAGTCTGCCATTCCCCGGGCTTCCTGCTTGCATTTACAAGTGGAGCATATTGTTTGTAAATACTTCCTGCCTGTCCGTTGCGATAAGTACGATTATTATAGCTGTCAAGTATCTGCACTTCATAAAGTTCCTGAAGATATACACCGCTATTACCTCTTCCCTGACTTTCACCGGTCACTTCTGAAGGTGTTTTCCATTCAATATGGAGTTGAAAATCATTGAATTTCCTCTTTGTTTTAATAGGACCTGATCCTTTTACGCAAATAAGCTCACCGTCTTTTATAATCCATTTGGTAGGATTTCCTCTGCTATCTTCCCATTCCTTGTTGACATCTGTTCCATCAAATAAAATAATAGCATCCGACGGAGGCATACCGGGCTGGGCGGCAGGTTCAATTATTTTTACCTCGGGTTCCCAGATTTCCGTCATTTCCGGAGTCATCCTTGCAGGCTCGCGAGGTGGTTGGGTCTGTTGTGGCGGCAGGGCTGTCCTTGCCTGTTTTTGCTGTGCATTACCAGCTAATGTAACTAATAGCACTAAACTGAAAATCAATAGTTTTTTCATAAATATGAATTTAATAAGTTGAGAGAATTATTTTTTATTTTTTCATTATAAAAATAAACTTTTTATGAATTGTTTAATGTTTAAATGTGAAATAATAAATAAAGTAAAAGGTATTCGAAAATTAAGAGGAAAGTGCGTCTTTGTTAGATGTCAGACCACCTCAAAACGCACTTTCCTTTATTCACTATTCTTATAATAACAATATGTTATTTTCAGGACATTAATATCCAGGATTTTGTATTAACAAAGGATTTGCATCAATTGCTGTTTGTGGAATAGGGAACAGCTTACGGAAATCCGGGATTGTTCCCCTCCAGCCTGGAATAGGATCACAAAATGTACCGAACCTGATTTGATCCTGCCGGGTAAAAGATTCCCATGCAAACTCAAGGCGACGTTCAAGATAAATATCATCAAGTGTAACGCTTGTTTTGAGTTTTGCAGGGTCGTCAAAAGCTCTTTTCCTGATTTCATTTATCAGTCTGGTTGCTTCATCATTATCCCTATTTAATCTCACAAGGCATTCTGCTTTCATCAGGTAAATGTCAGCGAGTCTGAATATTGCACAATCATTTTGCATATAGTTAACACCTTTTTCAATCTCCCACTTAAAGCATCTTGCACCATCTTCCTGTTCACACTGGCCCCATCCGTCATAATCTATTCCATATTTCATTACTATATCAATAGTATGTATCAATGGCCGCCCATGAGCTGTCATAATAATTTCGCCGGTTGAAAGGTTCCTCATAGGACCCATAAGAAAACTTCCCGGTTTATGCTCGATAGTGTCACCTCGGCGTTTATCGTCCTCATCAAACTGCCTTACATAATCAGGCATAGCTGAAAGTCCGTTATTACCTCGTGCGGTTGTTCCTAAAGCCTGATAATCGAGATAGTGAAGTGTAAAAGTCAAAATGCCATTACTTGCTGAGGGACTATTAATAGCTGTTAAAATATGTTACGGACAATTTTCATTATAAACTTTAAAATTATCATTCCAGTTGGCACATAGTTTATAAGGCAGACTTAATACTGTATCGCAGGCATTAATACACTCCTGCCATTTCGGGCCGCCATCAGGATTCCAGACCATTGCATTCAAATACATCTTTGTGAGTATTGTATAGACAGCTCCTTTGGCGAATTTTCCGTAACTTGAGGAACTCACATTCGACTGTCTTAACCCCCAAAATAGCTGGACATAATTTGAAAAACAAATTAGGTCTGATTAAATTTGGGAACTATGACATTACAACGAAGAAAATTTACACCTGAAGATCGTCTTTCAATACTCCAGGAGGG
>JAGPFZ010000094.1 GCA_018056245.1 Bacteroidales bacterium | reverse complement strand
CCATTTCTCGGCGTTTTTGAAAACTCGTCTTTTATATGGTTAAGTAAGCATTCAGCTTTGGGGTCATTTTCAACTAACTTTAATTCGTTAATTCTTCCCAGGATTTTTTTGAAAAGAGAAAGATCAGATTGAATCGCCTGGATGAATGCATCATGCATCACAAATTTTTCGATTTTATATCTTTTATGTTTTTTTGGATAAACACCGTCAGCGATTTGTTGTTCATATTCCAATAATTTTTTTTCAATTTCATCATCATCCAACTCAAGAATATCCTCGAGCAAATCTCTATCGAGAATATATTCACCTTTTTTAAGATCACCCTTGCCTGTTTTTTCAATAAAATCTAAAACATTTTCAGTTATTCTTATGAAGTTGTTAATGCTTTGTTGAAATGCACCGAATGAGCTTTCAAATCTTTTCACAAGCAATCGGCGCATAATATCAAACAAGTTGCGCTGCTGAATGAACTCACGGTTTTTTTCTTTATCAATTTTTAATTCAATTAAAAGGTCATCCTCTAATAAAGTACCCTGTTCATACTCAAAAGGTCTGTAAATTGCACCTTTAAATTCTCCACCTTCATCAGGTGAAGAGAAGAACCTGGAAATGACTTCATCATAAAATTTTGATTGTTCAGAGTTTAATTCATAAAAACCTTCGATTGGATTTTCGACTTCGGAGAGTTCCTTCACTTCCTGCCTGTAATCGGGATTCTTTTGAAGGTCGAGCCTGTTTCTCCTTATTGTAACAGGCTCAATAACGTCTCTTATTTGTTTTGCAAGGTATTCGGATTTCCGTTTTACTTTTCTTAAATCAACCATTTTTTCATTGAAGAGTATTTTATAGAGTTCAATAGCCCGATTCCTTTTATATGCATCAGCCGAGGAATAATTTTTCTTTATGTATGCAAGAGATTCAAATACTTTATTGAGTTCCCTGAATGTGTTGATAAGGTTTGTGTCGAGTGTTATAGTTGATTTTTTAGGGACGATGAAAAGGTTGAGCAGCGACAGTACATCCCGAGGCTTATTGTTGAAAGGAGTAGCAGTGAGAAGGATTACTTTTCTGTTCCGGCAAATATTTTTCAGCAGTTCATATCCTTTTGTGTCCTGATTTCTGAACCGATGGGCTTCGTCAACAATTACCAGTTCAAAATCGTTTTTATCCTTAATGTATTCGAAAGCATTTTCCAGGTCACCTGATGATCTGACTTCCCAGTCGTATAATTCGAACTGTTCGAGATATTTTTTCCAGCCCTCGGTTTTATTTTCGTCGCCGATAAGACCTGGCGGACAGATGACAATACCGCGCACCCGCAGTTGCCTGGCAATGGCACAGGCTATGATGGTTTTTCCAAGTCCCACAACATCGGCAACAAGTACCCCGTTATTCGCTTCAATAATGGCAACGGCCTGTTTAATAGCATCTAACTGGTATTGATATTGTTTATAATTGCTCTTTTCGAGTAGCTGTATAATGATTGTGCTTATATCCTTATGCTGGTACATTTCCAAATAGCTTTTCAAAACCAGGACATAAGCTTCAAAAGGAGTCAGTTTCTTAATCAGAGTTTCCTGTTCGATAACTTCTATCAGTTTCTTTTTTATGTCGTCCTTTTCGTTTATCAAAACAGCTTTGTCCCATAAACTGTCGAAGTAGTTTTCGGCCTCGTCGAATCCGTAATCGGATATTTCGACATTGAATTCGTTCTGGGTGGTTAATCCTGCTTTAGTCAGGTTACTGCTTCCGGTTATAAATAATCTGTTTCGGGCAATCTGTTCTTCCCGGAGTTTGAACAGGTACAATTTGGAATGGTTGGGTTCATAAGTCTTTCTGATAATCATTTTCCCGGATTGTATCAGTCCGATGAAATAGCGTGACTGCTCATAAAAATCCCTTGTATCAAAAGAATCGGTGTTTATGGATTTTCTGATAGATTCAAAAAAAAGTTCGACCTTCTCCTCGTCGGAGATGTCCTCAGAATAATCCATCTCGACAAGTTGGGAATTAATTACATCAACTCTTATGCCTGCCAGCACTTTAAGCAGGAAATCAGAATTGGTTTTTAAGCCTTCATAAAGCTCGCGAATGCCAGAAAAATAAAAAAAACCAGAAAGAAATTTCAGTTCTTTACTTTGTGTTATCAGTTCTGATATTCTGGCCTGGAGATTTTGGGCATTGCTATTGGTTATAAAATTTCTAGACATATTTATCCTCTTTTGTATCAATTTCTTATAAGGACATAAAGACAGGTATTTATGATATGGTTCTTCCTTTCCTGCAAATTTCAGGCACTAACCTATCCGTTAATTTTACATGAATCATTCATAATCATTGCATCATTAATACTTTCGCGGAAAAATATTTTCATTTTGTCTGTTCTGTCTCTCTCCACTTCCCACTCTTCAGGCATTACTCCGAGTTCTTTTATTTTGTAGCCTTGTGGGGGTGTGTTGTTGGTGGTTGTTTTCATAATGATGGTATCCTTAGTTTAATCTTAATATCTATATAACGATGCAGGAGACTTTTTCTTTTTTGCAGAAATGTTTTGTCGCCCAGCGCTTCGATTTGCGAAACGATATGCTGGGAGGTGGGAAAAATAAGATAAATATCAAATATAATTTTCATCTGTTTTCCATTTTTTAGGATTATCAATTATATATTGTCGCATTCGATTTAATTCAACCTTATTTCGAATAATATGTTCGTAATAATTTCGTTGCCATACAACGTAAATATCCGTGTTTTGTCGAAATCCTTTGGTAACACCAATTTTAAATCCACGAATAATGGAACCAATTGTTTTTGATGGCGAACGAAACGGCGTTATATTTTGTTGGGGCGTTGGCATTGGTTGGGGCGAAAAATTATTTGATGGTTGGGGCGAAAAATTATTTGATGGTTGGGGCGAAAAATTTTTCGCCCCTACGATATCATTCAATATGATTATCCCATGAATATGATCTGGCATAATCACAAAT
>JAGPFZ010000093.1 GCA_018056245.1 Bacteroidales bacterium | reverse complement strand
ACTATCATTGCACTGGGGTTTTGTTGCCAGGCACGACTTCCTGGCTTGCAATATTCCTCAAAAGGAGCAAAGAAATAAGTAGGATATTTTCTATCCTTGCGGTATGTAAGAGCATAAGCCCCCACTATCTTGCCTCTATTCTTGAGGGTATACTTGTGATTAATCCCGTCCACAGTCTTCTCGAAAATATCGTTTTCGTGCACTACATCGCTAACCAGCCCATCATGAACTTCTGCATGATGTTCATTAGCAACTTTCAAATATCCATCCCGTGAAGTCATTATTAGTGGTTTACCTTCTTTATCCTTTATGAACCAAATCTCCTTATTGAAAGGGTCAAGTCCATAAGTCTGAGCCAGGTGCATAAACATCTGGAACTCATATTCTGTAGCCCCGATAGCTACAGTATTCTTGATAGTCTGTATTTCTTGCGAGTTAAAAGTTAATTTTTTAGTAGTAGCAACTTCATTAGTCATTTTATTTTCCTCCATTTTTATTTTTTATTAAATGATAAACTTCCGCTAACTTAATAAATATTTCCGTTTCTCTTTTAAGGTCAGTTAATTCCTTAACCTCAAATCCTTCAGTTTCGTCTCTCCCTATCCGGAGAACTATAAATCTCTCTGGGAATTGATTGTTTTCAATTAGCAAATTATTATATCCTCCCAGCTGATAAAAATATTCTTCGTAAATACTTTTACCAGTCTTGTAATCTACTAAAGTATATACTCCATCCAGCATACAATAATTATCTGGAGTTCCTCCATAGTGATATTTTTCGCTTACCAGAGGGGTCTCCAATAAGACAGGTTTTATTTCATGCCACTTCTCCCAATCTAAGTATTTCAAGAAGCAAGTTTCTGCTATATCGATTTGCTCTTTGGTATATAGAGAAGTATCACACTCTACCCCCTTCAGGTGGCACATAATAAAATCATGTGCTAATGTGCCAATATCAGCCTTATCGTCCCGGCTTTTACGGTAGTCAATACCCTTTGTCCCTAAATCCCAAGCCCAGTGAATTAAGGCTGGCTTTGCCAGAATATTTAGTATCATCGTTACTGAAGGAAGTGTTTCACCAGAACTATCCTTATAAGCAGGATGAATATTTATTCTTTTCCCGTTTACTTTAGTTACCATTTTGTTTCTCCTTTTTTTAAATTTCATAGTAATCCTTCCCAATCATCACAAGTGTCAAAACTTTCTGTTGTGTATGCCCACTCTGGGTCTTTGGTGCAATAGCCATACTCTGGGTCATAGTGTTTACAGGTTTCACAAATTTTATCTAATGGCAATTCATTACTTTTTACCATCTGATTTTACCTCCTTTCCTAAAGAATATTTTTTCTACTATGGAAAATATTGTCTCAAATACTTTCCATTTGGGAAACAAAATATAGAGTAATATCACTGACACAATAGTAAAGTAACCTGCTTTTAACATTTTTTCCTCCTTATTTTTTTAAAATTTCTTCTAACTTATCCGCAATCTCATCAACTACCTGAAGCATTGTTTTTTCTTGCTCCAGAGCATACCGCTTAATCTTTTTCCAAGATTGCTTAGTAATTTTAATGCACTTGAAATCCTTATCATTCAGGACTCTCATAATATTTACCTCCCTTCTGATTATTTTTTTCTACTAATGCTATTATCAGTATAAACCTTTTTTTCTATTTGTCAATACTTTTTTTTCTCAACTTGAAAAATATTTTTTTGAGGGGGGGGCGGGGGCAAAACCCGTAATGGGAAAAATCCCCCGCCTTAGGAGGTAGAAAACTGGATATTGACGGCTTCCAGTAGCCGGGGAGAATTCTATGTCATTCTATTTCATTTAGACCAGCTAATTTTATATTCAGGCTCTGGAAATTGCTCCTTCAATTTCTTTTCAATATCTAATTCTCTTCTCAAATCAATTAATTTTGTAAACATATCCAGCCTAACTGACTCAAGATATTTTCTGTATCGTTTCTGGTCTATGTATTGTTTGTATTTAGCGTGATAGTCTTCGTCATACAAACTAATTGCTTTGAATATCTTTGTCCAGAATGGTTCTACAAAAGTTTTCTCATACCATCTTATTACTCTTTGGCTTTGTCCAAATGAACAAAAATATCCACTTTGTTGAAAAAACCAACAAATATCTCTATTAACCCGCCAGCAACACTTAAGAACAATTCTTTGCTAAATGGAAACTTAAACCAATGTTCCTCAATAAGGTCAAAGATAAACGATAAAGCATCTAATACGGCTTGCTTCTTTTCAGGACCATACCCAGGAACTTCAAAAACTTCCACCAGCACTTTTACAAGCGACACTAATATTGTAATTGCTTCAATTATTTTTTTTACAGCAGACATATTTTTCACCTCCTTTCTCTGAAGTGCGATTTTCAACATTCTTCCGAAATCATTGGATATATTCCAATCATTACCATATTATTACCATATCATTACCATTATTGCAAACTATTCCAGTGAACCTTCCTTTACTAATGCACGATAGTTAGCAAAATTGTTAACTTTGGTGTATATCAATGTTCACCTGATTACTATAGTTCACTGATTATTTAACATTAAATTTTAAATCTGTCGGATAAATTATATACACTTATCGATAAATGTTTAGAAATTATGCGTAGTCCATTCCTACTACAATTGTAGTCAATTTAATATTTTAGTCAATCGTCTATTATTTTAGCTGTTCCCGATATAGAATAACGCAAAGTAAAGAATAGACCGCTAAATCAATTAGGGTGTCTTCTACGCTTTCATCCCTAACTTCATACTTTTCTTTTTTAGCGAAAGAACATAAACGGGAAAACTTATCCCCCATTCTTACTAAACAACCTTTCCAGGCAGGTATACCCATACTTTCACTCATTCTAAAATTAGCTAAAGGGTCATTACCAGGGTTGTAATCTCTATTTTTAGAGGAATGTATTTCGCCCATTCTTTCTAATAATTTATAGAATTCTGGGTGTCCAGCTTTTGTGTCCATTTTTGCCTCCTTTTT
>JAGPFZ010000011.1 GCA_018056245.1 Bacteroidales bacterium | reverse complement strand
TAATAATTCACCAAAGATTAAAGTGCTATCAATTGCAAAAATTTTTGCCAATACAATTTATGCTGTTGCAACAAACCAATCAATAAGCACTAATTTTGTATTTTAATTCATTTATAATAAATTTGCACGCCGATTTTAAAAATATAAATATATGCAGCGAAGTTATTTACCGGCGTAAGAACTTTTAGCATTATAACAACTCGCAGACAGATGAAAACGTTAGAAATCAATGGTTCATTAAGAAAATCTACAGGCAAAAAAGATGCAGCCATACTGAGAAAATCAAACATGGTACCATGTATTTTGTATGGAGGAAAGGAAAATATACATTTCTCGACTCATGAGAACAATTTTCTAAAACTTGTTTATACCAGTGAGGTTCACTTTGTAAAACTTCATATTGACGGAATGGAGTTTAATGCTATCCTTAAAGACATTCAATTCCATCCGGTTAGCGACAAAATAATACATGCCGATTTCACAGAGATATTCGACGATAAATCTATAGTAGTATCCATTCCAGTAAAAGTTACTGGTGATGCTCCAGGTGTAAAGGCAGGAGGCAAACTTAAATTAAACAAAAGATACCTGAGAATAAAAGGACTTCCGAAAGATATTCCCGATCATATAACTATTGATATAACCAATCTGAAAATACATGATTCTATAAAAACAGGCGATATTGCTATTGAAAATATTGAACTGCTTGAACCTGATAGTCTTATGATACTCAATATTGCCACTTCAAGAGTGGCCCAGAAAGCAGAAGAAACTGCACCTGAAGCTGAAAAAGTACCTTCTGAACAGACTGCAGAAAAAACAAATACGGAAGAAGTTAAAAAATAATGTTTTCCTCCGGAAAATCATTCGATAACTTGAAATATCTAATTGTCGGACTTGGTAATGTCGGCGAAGAATACAAAGATACCCGCCATAATGTAGGTTTTTTAGTTCTTGATGCTTTTGCCCGTGATTGCGATGCGACATTCACCGACAAAAGGTATGGCTTTATCAGTAACGTTAACTTTAAAGGCAGAAAAATATACCTCCTTAAGCCTTCTACCTTTATGAATCTGAGTGGCAATGCCGTAAATTATTGGATGAAAAAAGAAAAAATAGAAATCAGTAATCTTCTCGTTATAGTTGACGACCTGGCCCTCCCTTTAGGTACTATAAGAATGAGACCAAAAGGAAGCGACGGCGGACATAACGGACTGGCTCATATAACTTCAGTACTTGGCACAAACGAATATACAAGAATAAGATTTGGAATTGGTAATTCATTCAGCCGCGGCAGGCAAAAAGATTATGTGCTGAGCAACTGGACGCCTGAAGAAAAAATAATAGTTGAAGAAAAAATACCATACGTCATTCAGATGATTAAATCATTTGTAACTGAAGGCACTGACCTGACAATGACAAGATTCAACAAACTTGCCGCGGGTGAAAAGACAGCAGATAAAAAAGAAAAAGAAAAATTACTGCCTTCAGAATAGATTAAAATACTATATTCTTGCCTGCGAATTCATCTGCGGCTCGGAAGACACGCATGAAATTGCCTCCCCATATCTTTTCGATATCTTTCCTGGAATAACCTCTCCTTACAAGTTCGATTGTAATATTTTTCATTTCCGACACATTCCGGCATCCGTGAATTCCGCCGCCCCCGTCAAAATCGGAACCAATGCCCACATAGTCGATTCCGATCACCTGAACTACATGGTCAATATGGTCAACTGCATCTTTCACCGTGGCAAGTTTTTCATATTTTTTCCTCACAGCACGGAATTCCCCTTTCATTTGATTATGCTTTTCCTTATCCATGGAACCAGGATCTCCATATTTCATCCGTATTTTATTAAGTGCCGAATCGAGTTCCGGATTTGGTTCGGGCGATTTAAGATAATTGCTCAGTAAACAAATTTGTATCACACCTCCATTTTGCTTCAATGCGATAAGCATATCGTCGCTCATATTTCTGGGATTTTCACATAAAGCCCTGCATGAAGAGTGAGATGCAATAACAGGAACCATAGTTACTTTAAGGACATCATAGAAAGCCTCATCTGAAATATGTGATACATCAACCATAATACCCACTCTGTTCATTTCCCTAACCAATTCCTCGCCAAAAGGTGATAATCCGTTATGTTCAGGACCGGACATATCCGTTGATGAGTCGCATATATCGTTATTTTTCGAATGACAAAGAGTTATATATCTTGCACCGAGATCATAATATTGTTTTATTCTTGTTAAGTTTTTCCCAATAGGGTATCCATTTTCAACACCTATAAAAGTAGCGATCTTGCCTATTTTTTCGATCCGGTAAGCATCATCGGCGGTCAGTGCAATTTCGGCCAATGAAAAATTTTTTTCCACATTACTACGAATAGAGTTGAAAATGCTCAAAGCTTTTTCATGGGCTTTTAAAAAGGATATATTATCTCTCGGCCCCTGTTCTATAAAAACAACAAAGAATTCTGCGTCGAGCCCGCCTTCTTTCATTTTAGGAAAGTCTACACAAGTAAATTCATGGCGTTGACCAAGGTCAAAACCGGGGCGTATAAAGTTCATCGGCGTATCGCAATGAGTATCTAATGTAAGAACAGCAGCATGTATTTTTTCTGCCTTATTAATCAGTTCCTTCTCAGTATCCCTGCAGGCTGGAGAAAAAAACAAAAATATGCACAGAATAATACTTAATGCTTTCTCCATACTTTTTTTTTGCTAATATATTAAAATGGGAAGGTGAATGTACTGCCAAAAGTAATTTGAAAACTTAAAAATACTTAAAAAATGGCATGTTATCCTCGTGCTGGAAAAGGAATTGTTAAAAATATCAGATTCAGAGTTTAACTATCTTATAAACGTTTGCTACGTTGCCTTTTAAAAGCCTTAAATAATATGTTCCACAAGGAAGATCATAAAGATTGATTGTTTTCTCAATAACAGACTCTTCGATTCTGTCAGTTTTTATAAGTTTTCCCTGTCCATCTATAATCTGAATATCAATAAGTCTGTCAACTGCCGTCTCGAATTTAATTTTTACCGATTCGCTTGTAGGGTTAGGATAAATAGTAACTGTAACAGGCACTTCCAGATTCTCTTCTATACCTGTAATAATCAGCTTTTGCTGAAAACCATGATCGAGAATAAGCTGTCCGTCATTTGATGTACATGATTGTATAATGGTTTCGCCAAGAGTCCAGCTTATTGATATGGAATTATCGGAACTCTTGGGAATTATCGGAACTCTTGGGAATTATCGGAACTCTTGTCATATCCGCCGGCACTTGCAATAACATCCTGTTTTACCTGAGCTGAGACTGACAAAACAAAAAGTATTACCTGAATTACCAGGCAACAACGTTTCATAGTGTTATTTTTCAAAGACAATAGTATTTAAAGTTAACTAATTAAAAATCAAAAAGCAATTATAATTATATAAATTTTACAAATAAGAAAAAAATGTAGACGAACTACTTTTTTAAGGTGGTAAACATCAGAATTCCTTCATCAAGCCATTTTGTATACAATTCAATATTCATAGTTGTTGACATTGGCTTATTAAGAGGATTGCCTTCATAATCTGTAATTACATGCAACGGTATTGCATTTGTTTTGAACTTTATTATTTCAAGGTTTTCATTTATCCTGCCAATAGTTTTCTTTATTTTCCCGTCAAACTGAGATATAATCCATTCGTTTTCCGGCAGCTGAGTACGATCGTCAGTATATAAAGCAATAATAACAAATTTTCTCAGACGTTCCAGAACTTTCGGATCTGACCACACTTTTGCTTCCATGAGCTTGCAGTTAGAACATGCATGTCCCTTAAAAGTTATCAGTACAGGCTTCCCCTGTTCTTTTGCACATTCAATACCCTGGTTGTAATCAAAATATCCATGGAGGCCATAGGGCATTGTAAATTTGTTGGCGTATTTTGGCCGGGAACAATTGGCATTAAGAGGCTGCCAGCCAGCAGGATTTTCTGGAAATTCTTGTGATGTGATTTGAGTTAAGTTAAAGGATGTAGATTTTTGTATGGGAAGAAATGATGCAAGATTTTTTAGTGGCGCTCCAAACAGTCCGGGAACCATGTAAACCACAAAAGAAAACACAACAATAGCAAGAAACAATCGAAAAAATCCTATATGGTGAATCTCGCTGTCGTTAGCAAGTTTTATTTTTCCAAGCAGATATAAACCAAGCAATGAAAAGATAACAATCCAAATTGCAATAAATGCTTCTCTCGATAGAATATTAAGATTGTAAACGCTATCAATGTTTACAATAAATTTCAAGCTAAAAGCAAGCATAAGGAATCCCAGAACAATTTTTACAGAGTTAAGCCATCCGCCTGATTTTGGCAGACGTTTCAATATGCCAGGAGAAAATGCAAATATTGTGAAAGGGATAGCAAAAGCCAAGCCGAATGCAAACATTCCAATTACCGGCCGCAATACATCGCCTGCTGCTGCCTCAACAAGAAGGCTTCCCACAATAGGGCCAGTGCAAGAAAAAGAGATTATTACTGTTGTGAGTGCAAGGAAGAAAGATGCAAAAGCACCTCCTCTATCAACTTTAGAATCGGCACTGGTAACCCATTTGTTTGGAAGAGTTATTTCAAAAGCTCCGAAAAGCGAAACTGCAAAAATGACAAAAAGCAGAAAGAAAATAGCATTTGGGATCCAGTGTGTACTGAGTGTATTTGTAAAGTCGATGCCGGCTCCGGTTAGAGAGATTATTAATCCGGGAGATGTATAAATAAGCACTATTGAAATACCGAAAATAAGGGCATTAACAGTTGATTTTGATTGACTTTCAGTGCCTCTTGCAAAAAAGGCAACGGTCATTGGAATCATGGGATAAACGCAAGGAGTAAGTACGCCTATTAACCCAAGCAGGAATGATCCGATAAAGAACTTAATTAAGCCCTTTTTAGGTGCCGTATTGTCGGAAATTAAAAGTGTCTGTTCCTGTTTTTGTGTATCCCCTATTTCCACTGAAAACTTAATATCTTTCGGTGGAAGGCATATTGAATTGGAGCATGACATAAATGTAACAATGCCACTAACAATGAAATTTGTTTTTTCGGATTTAATTTTCTGTCTGAATTCTGCTGTATCGCTGAAGGTTTTAATTTTAATACCGAATGCCTCGTCAAATTTCTCAACAGGTGTGGTAATCTCGTAAGGTTTACCGATTAACGTATAACTGCCTGTTGAGTCGAACATGAATGATGTTGGAACCGGACCATTTTCAGGTACATCGAGAGCATAAATATAAGAATCCTTTTGAATGCTTGCAGTCATTATTATCTCATATAGGTCTGTATCCGTTTTCAGGTAACTGAAGCTCCATGATACAGGATCATATATCTGGGCTTTCAGCCCTGTGATAAAAAAAGTAATAGATAAAACTGCAATGAATTTCTTCATCAGGGAAAATTAACAGTTGATTTTACAAAATTAAGATTTTGATAATAAATCACGACAATTGATATAATAACAGTTTAATCCGTTGAGTATTCAGGAAAGTCTATTTCGTTTTCATGTCTGTCGAAGAAGTGGTATTCAAGCATGTTGTATGACGGGATAGCCTGTACTTTAAGGCAAATATGGTATTTAAAATTCCATTTCATATAAAGCGGCATGATGCCTTTTGTAAGATATGCGGCCACAAAAGGATGGGCATTAAGTTGCAATTTACGTGTTTTAACTATTTTTACGATTTCAGAAAGTTTATTTTGAATTTCATCGGTAAGGAGCAAAGAAGGTTTAACCTCACCTGTTCCTCTGCAAGCCGGGCATTTTTCTTCGGTGGTTATGCTCATTTCAGGTCTGACTCTCTGGCGTGTAATTTGCATAATTCCGAATTTTGTAAGGGGCAAAATGTTATGTTTTGCTCTGTCATGTTCCATGGCTTCCTTCATACGGTCTAAGAGAAGTTGACGGTGTTCAGCCGATTGCATATCAATAAAATCAATAACAATTATTCCTCCCATATCTCTTAGTCTAAGCTGACGGGCAATTTCATTTGCAGCGGCAAGGTTTACTTCGAGGGAACTAGTTTCCTGGTCGGTTCCACTCCTTGATCTGTTCCCGCTATTTACGTCAATTACGTGGAGAGCCTCAGTGTGTTCAATTATAAGATATGCTCCATGCCAGAACGATATTGTTCGTCCAAAAAGAGATTTTACTTGTTTTGTAACCCCGAAATAGTCAAAAATCGGAAGAGTTCCTTTATAGTATTTAACAATATCTTCTTTTTCAGGAGCTATTTCTTTTATATATTTTTTTATGTTTTCAAAAAGTGTATAATCATTCACATGTATGCTGTTAAATGATTCATTCAGCATATCTCGAAGGATTGTAGAAATCCTGTCCATTTCGCCAATGAACAGTCGAGGTGATTTAATATCTTTTCTTAAGTTTTCAAAAGCTCCTTCCCATTTACTTATAAGTTCTCTCAATTCAGCGTCAATGACTGCCAGTTTTTTTCCTTCTGCGACCGTTCTTATGATAACGCCATAATTATCTGGTTTAATGCTCTGTACGAGGGTACGCAATCTGCTTCTTTCTTCCTGATTTTCTATTTTCGTTGACACCGATACTTTGTCGGAGAAAGGAATAAGGACAAGATTACGGCCTGCGATTGAGATTTCCGAAGAAAGGCGCGGACCTTTTGTTGATATCGGTTCTTTGGTTATTTGTACAATAACTGTCTGGCCATTAGTAAGGACATCTCCAATTTTACCATCTTTTTGAATATCCGGTTCCCTTTTGAATTTATGTACAGGGACGGGTTTCCCTTTCTTTTGTAGAGCCGATTCGTAGTATTTATGGAGTGTTCGAAATTGCGGTCCTAAGTCGAAATAATGAAGGAAAGCATCTTTTTCGTATCCAACATTGACAAATGCCGCATTAAGACCTGGCATTATCTTCTTAACCTTTCCAAGGTAAATATCTCCGACTGAAAATCTTATACTTCTTTTTTCTTTGTGTAACTCGACAAGCTGTTTATCTTCAAGTAAAGCCAAAGAAATTTCTTTATCACCCGCGTCGATGATTAAATCCTTACTTTCCACTTTATATAAAAAACTGAAATAAGATGATATCCGTTTATCTCAAATACAAAATACAACAAACCTAAAGATCATATGACCTTTAGGTTCATAATGTAAACATTACAGACCATTATGATCTTTTATTTTTTCTTATGTCTATTCTTACGCAAGCGTTTTTTACGCTTGTGTGTGGCCATTTTATGTCTCTTTCTCTTTTTACCGCTTGGCATAGATTTTATTTCTTGGTTTGCGATTTTACTTTATTAACAAAAGACTTGGCAGGTTTAAATGCCGGTATATTATGGGCCGGAATAATAATAGTAGTATTTTTCGAAATATTCCGGGCTGTTTTTTTGGCTCTTTTCTTAATTACAAAACTCCCAAAACCCCTTAGATATACATTGTTTCCAGCAATCATTGAGTTTTTGACTGTTTCCATGAAGGCCTCAACAGTTTTCTGAACTGCTGCCTTTTCAATACCAGTACTCTTGGCAATCTCGTTTACGATGTCTGCTTTAGTCATTTCTTATGAAATTTTAAAATTCAACAAATATTTTAATTAATTTATTTTTTTCAGTCCTGCAAATATAGAAATATTATTTATTTAAATTGAAACACTTACGGAATTTTTATTTTTATCGAACATTCTTACAGTTCAATATATAATGAAAATAACAATATCCGGATAAAGATTCTACTAAAAAGAGGTCAATTCAATTAATCGGCATACAATATACGATTTCTCTGTTATCTATATTAACCTGATGCATGAATATTTTTTCAATCTGAGTGTATTTTTTATTAAATTTACATGCTGAAAATCAAATTTATTAAAATATGTCTATTAATAAAGTAATTCTGGTTGGAAATGTTGGGAAAGACCCTGTGATAAGATATTTTGATAAAGGAGTTGCAAAAGCTACATTTCCGCTTGCAACAAGCGAGACTTACAGAAATCAGAAAGGAGAAAGAGTAACAAATACCGAATGGCATAATATTGTATTATGGAGGTCGCTCGCAGAAGTGGCTGAAAAGAGTGTCAAAAAAGGAACACAACTTTACATTTCTGGTAAAATTAAGACAAGGTCTTATATTGATAAAGACGGAAACAATAAGTATATCACTGAAATACTTGCCGATACGATGTTTGTTCTTGACCGTAAGCAAGGCACATCGATCAGTAATGAAGCTAATGAAAGCATTCAGGAAAATGAAGGTTATAAACCTCTTGAAAACGGCAATCAATCATCATATTACAATAGTTCCGACAAAAAGCCGGATACATTTAATGAACCTGATAAAACACATTATCCTTTTGATGAAGAGCCAATTCAGCCAATGCCTGAGGATGATCTTCCTTTCTGATACAAACAAAATGTATATCTCTTGATACCTGCTGACATTTATGTAAATATTATTTTAACCACAGGAGTTAAAATACTACCTCCTGATATTTCTGTAATTATCGGAATTATTATTCTCATTTTTCTTCTTGTACTATCGGCATTGACGTCGGGTTCGGAATTAGCTTTTTTCTCACTAAGCCCAGAAGATATAAAGAGTATAAAGAAAGAAAAAAGTAAGAGAGCAAGTACTGTTCTTTCATTATACGGAGAGCCTGAAAAGTTGCTTAGTACAATTCTTGTAGTCAATAATCTCATTAATGTAGCTATTACTATTCTTTCAGCCTTTCTGAGCAGACGGATTTTCGAATTTAGCGGCTCACAGCTGACAAGGTTTTTAATTGAAGTTGTTGTAATTACATTTATTATTATTCTTTTCGGCGATATTATTCCGAAAGTATATGCTACCCGAAATCATCTGGCTGTAGTCTATTCTATGGCTTCCCCTCTTCATACATTGGAAAAGATTTTCAAGCCTGTTACGTCTGTGCTTATGCTTTCGACAAGGATAGTCAAAAACAAAAAATTACAAAATAAACAAAACATCAGTATTGGCGACTTATCGGATGCCCTTGAGCTCACTTCCGGTGAACTTGAGGAAGAAGAAAAAATTCTTAAAGGAATAGTAAAATTCGGAAATATTCCTGCAAATGCTATTATGTGTCCAAGAGTTGACGTAACAGCAATTGATATAAAATCGGGGTTCAATAAAGTAATTGATGTAATTGTAAAATCCGGATTCTCAAGAATACCTGTCTATTCCGGCTCATTTGATAACGTAGTTGGAATACTCTATGCAAAAGATATACTACCCTACATTGGTAATCCTGATTCATTCAAATGGCAGCATCTAATAAGGCCACCATACTTTGTACCGGAAACAAAAAAGATAAATGAACTCCTTAAGGAATTCCAGGTAAGAAAAATACACATGGCAATAGTAATTGATGAATATGGAGGGACATCGGGCATTGTCACACTCGAGGATATTCTGGAAGAAATCGTTGGAGATATTATTGATGAAAGCGATGAAGAAGTCTCGCTTTACGAAAAAGTTGATAACAATACATATATTTTCGACGGTAAAATATTGCTTAACGATTTCTATAAAATTCTTAATATTGAAGGAGATCCCTTTAAAGATATAAGAGGAGACTCTGAAACACTTGCAGGGCTTTTGCTCGAACTTACAGGTAAAATGCCTGAAGAAATTAAAACTGCCGAATACAATGCATTTAAATTTATAGTTGAATCGGCCGATAAAAGGCGAATAAAAAAGATAAGAGTAATCGTAAACAAGAAAGATGAAGAGAGCCATAAATTATGAGCTTCTATCAACTATGTTAATCCTTTTACTGCTTATTTCATGCAGAGAAAAGAGTATTCCTAAGCCCAGGGGTTATTTCAGGATCGAATTCCCTGAGAAACAATATACTTATTTTGACACTATCTGTCCTTTCACATTTGAATATCCGGTTTACGGTAAAATATCATACGATATAAACGGAAGGGTTGAACCATGCTGGTTTAATCTTGAATTCCCGCAGTACAAAGCGACCATACATTTAAGCTATAAGCAAATCAATGGAAATCTGGCCCTAATTCTTAAGGAATCGAACGAATACGTTTACACTCATACTATAAAGGCCGATGCAATAACCGAGCAACCATGGTTTAATAAAGAAAAAAAAGTATATGGCATTCTTTACGATATAAAGGGTAACACTGCGTCATCGGTACAATTCTTTCTTACCGACAGTACAAAGCATTTCCTGCGAGGTGCGCTTTATTTCTATGTTCAGCCAAGGGAAGATTCACTTGCACCTGTGATAAGCTTCTTCAGGGAAGACATTGTTCATCTCATTGAATCGTTCCAATGGAAAACTGAAGGATAAAACAGTAAAATATGGGCTGTATAACCAAACATTATCTGAACGAATATTCTGTGCTTGGCATATGGAAGATAGAAGAAGATATCAATAATCTTCTAAGCATGGTTGAGCTTAGCAGGGAAGACATGAAGAGATTCCACGAGTTCAGAAGCAATTCGAGAAAACTTGAATTTCTGAGCGTAAGAGCTCTCCTTGCCGAACTCATTGGAAAAGATGCACGTATAGTTTACAACAAAAACAACAAACCTTTTATAAAAGACGGAAGTCATTTTATAAGTATCTCGCATTCATACCGCCTCACTTCAATACTTCTCAGTACAAATGAACAAGTTGGAATTGACCTTGAATATATGAATGCAAATATTTCGGCATTTATGTCGAAGTTTATAAATAAAAAGGAAAAAATAACAAAAGACGCCGACCTTATTAAATATCATCTTTATATTCACTGGTGTGCTAAAGAGGCATTATATAAAATCTGCGACAAAGAAGGTATCAGTCTGCAGAATAATATAACGATACAACCGTTTAAGTTGAAAGATTCAGGTGAGATAAAGGGAAGAGTGCATACCAATAAAATAAACATGTTATTCGACCTTTTTTATACCAAATACGATAATTATGCCATAGTTTGGACAAAAAAGAAGATTCTATGATACCGGATTTAGTTCCATCCGAAAAGTCGGTTGCGCTTCTTCTCGATCCCGATAAAGCAAGCGGAAAGGTTTTCGAAAATCTAATCGAAATTGCAGTAACCTTTAAAGCCGACTATATACTTACAGGCGGAAGTATAACTTTTAATAAAATTGATTATTTCATCAGTTGCATAAGAGATGTATGTACTATTCCGGTGATTCTTTTCCCGGGCAATCTTCTTCAGCTAACCACAAAAGCCGACGGCATTTATTTTCTTTCGCTTATTTCAGGCCGCAATCCGGAACTGCTTATCGGAAATCATGTTATCGCCGCACCTTATCTTAGAGAAATAAAAGATCGTGTAATCCCAGTCGGATACATGCTTATCAGTTGTGGTTCGAGAACGTCAGTAGAATATATGAGTCAGACCGAACCAATACCGCCTGATAAGACCGATATAATTATTGCCACTGCTCTTGCAGGAGAAATGCTTGGAATGAAGATGGTTTATCTCGAGGGTGGCAGCGGGGCAAAATCGCCTGTGCCCGCAAGTGTAATTAAAGCTGTTAAAGAAAATGTCTCAATACCAGTTATTGTCGGTGGCGGATTGAAGAATATAAAGCAAGTTAAGGATGCATTCGAATCGGGTGCCGATATGGTCGTTATTGGAAACGGTTGCGAAAAGAGGCCCGCGCTGCTGGCCGAAGCCTGCCAAGTAAGAGATTCATTCAGAAACGGAACCGCTATCTGAGCAATTCATCAGCCGGATCGCCTGTGCACGTGTTTGGAACCGGAATGCCGCACATAACCGATAACGTAGGCGCAATATCAATCATGTTAACTCTGCGGTTTACAGTTGCCCTGTTGACTGTCCAGCCATACCATATCAAAGGAACATGGGTATCGTAATTATACGGAGAATTATGACCGGTAACAGAATATTCATTTGCTTCGACCCATCCGGGGTTCAGTATGACCAGGACATCGCCCGAGCGCTGGGGAACAAAATTGTTTTCGGCCATGTGCAGGTGTCCGTTCATGAAATCGGCGGTTTCGAAAACCGATAGCGGGTAGGCTTCAGCCACGCCACTGTTCTGAACCATAAACCTTGCTACTCTCTTTTGAATATCCTCTAACGATATTCTGGCATCTTCAATTAATGTCCGGTTGAGATAAACCTGATTGTCGAAATATCCTTTAACCCAGTCGCCCTGACCGTAAATAGCATTCAAATAAATCCTCAAAAGTTGCAATGCCTGAGTGTGAATGAAATAACCTGCCGGAATTCTATTAGCTTCGAGCAAGGCAGGTGTTTCTGAAATACCATGAGCGGCGGTGAAACAGATAAGAACGTTCTTCTTCTCTATTGTTTCCAGAAGAAAATCAAGAAGTTCAGCTATATCGGCATCGAGCCTTAAAAGAGCATCTGCAGCTTCAACTGATGAAGGTCCGAATCTGTGTCCAATTTTATCTGTAGCAGAAAAACATATCGAAATGAAATCGGTAATATCATCGGTGCCAAGGCTTTCTTCTTTAATCAATTTCAAAGCAAAATCTTTTGTGAAGCTGTTGCCGAAAGGTGTCTCGTCCAAAAGAGAATAATCCTTTTTTAATCCCTGTACTCCTTTTGTCTGCATCTTTTTCAGGTCGTAGGGAAACCATGATATTCCATTAAATCCCACCTCATATTTATTCGAATCCGGAGAACAATCACCGTACTCTTCTATCTTTTTAAGAGGCTGCCATATCTTTTCAAGATAAGAATCGGCAATTCTCATGGCATTGAAATCGTTTACCCATGCCGGCAGGTCTTTCATATAATAAGAGCTCGACATCCATGTTCCGGTATTACTATCGAACCAGAAAACACCGTTTGCAGTATGACCTGCGGAGAGTATAGCCGAGCTTTCCTTTAGCCCAACCGAATATATTCTGGCTTTACCTTTTGTGGCGAGAAAAAGTTCATCCGAAAATGTGGATGCCATAAGATTTCCAGGGGAATGGAGCCCCGATTCATAAGAACCGCCTATAGGAGAAACTTCTCTATCGGCGGTACAGTAAATAATTTCATTCTTCAGAGGAACATGCCAGTAGTCGGAAGTGATGCCATGGGCAGAAGGTTCCGCACCCGTTGCAATAGTAGCATGGCCAGGGGCCGACTGTGTGTGAACATAATTAAAAAAAGCATTATTGAAACATGTGCCTTCATTTATCATCCTCCGTAAACCTTTCTCCGAAAATCTGTTCTTCATCTTCTCAATCTGGTCGAATCTTAACTGCTCAACTATTATTTGTACTATAAGCTTAGGTCTATCAGGAGGAATATACACTCCCTGCCCTGAAAGTGAAAAGGTTAATAAAAACAACTGCACTGTCAATGCCAGAATCAATAGCTTTTCTCTGCTCATAAATAACCTCTTTTTTCTTTTTGATAATTTGTACTATATGTGTCCAATTAACCGGCGGAGATTCGAGTTTGAAAACCTTACTTTACCAAATTAAATTTCCTTACAGCCGGTGTTGCAAAAATATATGTTTTGGTTTCAGAGACAAGAAAAAAAACAAAAATCAGAAATTCCGTGCAGGAACAATAAAGCGGCTTTTGAAGGAAATGCCAGTCTTCTGAGATGTGAAAATAACAATATAGACTCCAGCAGATAAACCTCTGACGTCAAGTGTCACAGGTCTTTCGTTTGAAATAAATTCCATGACTTTTTTACCATAGATGTTTATAACCGTTACTCTTACAGGACTTTCAATCTTATCGGGAAGTCTGCATTCTATTGTAAATAACGAAGGGTTGGGAAAGAGGAGCGGTTTTTCTATTTTTTCAATAGAATCACCGGACTGTTTCATACACACAGTCAATTCGGTTTTTTGATTATCTATCACATCTATAGCCGTAATAACCGTATCATTGTAACCTTCAGCAGTAAATAACAGATTCCACGTTCCAGGATAGAGTAATCTGATAAAATTTCCAGTAGTAGTATCGGCATAAACATGTGAGCTATCCTTGTCGTGTTGGGGTATATAGATTTTTGCAGCCACAGGCTTACCAGAGTCATAATCTACCACTGTGCCATGTATCCCATAGAGCGCATTTTCGAGATATCCCAGTAGCGACCGTCTGTTATACTGCCACAGCAATTCAAGCTGTGATGCAGGAGTTAATTTAGTATTGTCGAGTTCTATTGTAACCTCCCTACCCTGTAGTTCCCATGTAATAAAATCCTGCCGGCCACCGGAAATAACATACCAATCCGACCCGCGTGTAACACCGTTATCGAGAAAGGTCATATATCCTGACTCGGAATATCTATGAACGGTATCAGCATATTTTCTGCTTATATGATAAAACCAGTCATTATCGGCATGATATTTATTAAGCCATCTGTCCCATGGGTAATTTACCACTTCGCTGCCGGCATGAAAATTGGCCGAAAGAACAAAATGATGCTGCCGCATAAATTTAATCATGTCAACAGTCTCCTTTTGCTTAACAGGTTCGTCGTCGACAGGATCAGGAAAGTTTCTGTTTAGATCATATCCGTTTGCATTAGCTCTAACAGGGTTTGAAATCACGTCACCCGTTCTGTATGTTCCGTCGGGGTTTGCAAGAGGGTTAATCCATATTTCGAGGTTATCAACCATATTTCTTACCCTCGTGTCAGAGGAATAGTTATTCAGAAGATAATCGGCGAGTCTGAGCATCAATACAAACCCTCCGATTTCGTCTCCGTGAATTGTGGAGGAATAAAACACATCGGGTTCATCTTCATCTACTGACGCATTGTCGGAAATCTTCAGTGCAAGAACCAGACGTCCGTTGACGCTTGTGCCTATAGTGTCGAGCTTGCAGAGCGACGGGTAATCCGACTGGAATTTTTGCATTATTGAGTCGTACTGGGAATATGTCGGGTAGCAGTTCCATTGCATTGCCTGTTTTACCGAGCCTGCTGAAATGACACCTTTGCCTTCGTCCCTCTGAATAATCTCATAATCGAACCTGCTATCGAGAAACCATTTCAGAGTTAAAGCAGAAAGTGTAATATATACACTTTTATCGCGAACGCTTGTGATTGATACATTTCTGGTTATTACGTCCATGGCCTGCCGGCCCGGATATGGGATAACCACTTCGGCCTGGCCGTATTTTTCTATCTCCTTTTTTAGTTTTTCATCCCTGTCAACCTGGGCTAAACAAACGAAAGATGAAAATGTAATAAACAGAAACAATATTGAAGCAAGTCGTCTCACGAAATATTAAACGTTAAAACGGATATGAAGTATATCTCCGTCTTCAACGATATAATTTTTCCCTTCGATATAGAATTTACCTGCTTCCCTGCAAGCATGTTCCGAACCGAGAGTCACGAAGTCTTTGTATTTCATTACTTCAGCCCGAATAAATCCTCTTTCGAGGTCGCTATGTATAGTCCCGGCTGCCAGTTGTACATTCATTCCTTTTTTGATAGTCCATGCTCTGATTTCTTTTGGCCCTACAGTAAAAAAGGTTAGCAGGTTAAGCATTTTGTATGCGGCTCTTACAAGTTTATCCACTCCGGGTTCGTCAAGTCCGGCATCTTTCAGAAAGGCAATACGGTCGTCGGGGTCTTCGAGTTCGGCGATTTCTGCCTCGAGTTTTCCGGCAATAACAAGAATTTCCGTGTCCGTTTCTTCGAGATGTTCTCTTACTTTTTCAACATGTGCGTTTCCGCCTGTAGCGGATTTGTCGTCAACATTACAGACATACATCACCGGTTTCATAGTAAGGAGGAAGAGGTCTTCGATATATTTTTTCTCTTCGGCTCCAATTTCGAGTGTTCTTGCATTTCCAAAGTTTTCGAGATGGTCTCTGAAGCGTGACAGAACTTCAATTCCATGTTTAGCATCCTTATCGCCCGACTTCGAAGCTTTTTCGAGGCGTTCAATCTTGCGTTCCACCGATTCAAGGTCTTTTGCCTGCAGTTCGAGGTCGAGAGTTTCCATGTCTCTGACGGGATCTATCGAACCGAAAACATTAGGTATGCTGTCATCGTCAAAACAGCGGAGGACGTGAATCAGAGCATCGGTGTTTCTGATATCGGCAAGGAATTTGCTTCCGGCGCCTTCTTCTCTTGCAGAACCTCCGCCCAGTCCGGGTATATCAACAATTCCCACAGTTGTAGGGACGATTTTTTCTGTTTTCTGGAATTTTTCCAGTTCTTCGAGTCTCGGGTCGGGCACCTTTATAACACCTATATTCGATTTCCTGGCGCCGTGTGCAAAACTGCCCGTTTCAACTTTTGTACCTGAAAAACAATTAAATATTGTGGTTTTCCCGGTGTTTGTCAATCCTATTATACCGCACTGTAAAGACATAAGATAAATAAATCAAATTACAAATTTACAATTTCTTTATAATCATTTGGCATATTTTCATACTATCCTGTAGAATCCGTAATGGAGACAGGATTACCAAATCCATAGCGATAAGGATTCTTGTGGTAAGGTTTCTCATAAATTGGATCCGCCGTAGTCTATCTTCTAATCTGTCACATCCTTGTCATCGGTGTTCTATCCGGAAATGATTCAATTCACCATAGCGAACCTTGACACAAAAGGAGTTTGTGTTAGTCCGATGGAATTCGTTTATATCAAATATGTTATTATGAAATTTTTCTAATAGCAAATCATCTAAAGAATTTTTTCTATTTTTAAAAAGTTTTTTTTGCTATTTTATTGATATGATATATCATTTACGAATGAAACAAATATTTTAAAATTACGTATAAATTAACAAAATTAAAATCAATTGTCAAACCAAATTTAACAAAGATGAAAAAACTATTTGCACTTTCAATTATTGTGTTTGCTTTCGCGGCATCAGCATTTTCTCAGGCTACAGCCACGGCTACTGCAACAATTGTAACACCTATTACAATCTCTAAGACAGGAACTGATTTAAGCTTTGGCAATATAATCTCAAGCGCAACATCAACCGGGACAGTTGCTGTTGCTCCCAATGGTACACCAACTTATTCCAATGTCACAGCGTCAGCGACTCCATCTGCCACAGCTGCTGTTACTGCTGCCGTGTTTACAGTTACTGGTACTCCTAATGCAACTTATTCTATTACTCTGCCAACTTCAGATGTTACCCTTACAGGACCCGGATCAGTAACAATGACAGCTAATGCTTTTGTCAGTGATCCAACGCCTACGGGTCAGCTTAGCAGCCCTGGAGGTACTCAGATTTTAAGAGTTGGTGCTACTCTGCATGTCGGTATAAACCAGGCAGCCGGTACATATACCTCTGCACCTTTCACTGTAACTGTTAATTACAACTAGCAGATTTAAAAAGATATTTAATATGTTCATGAGAAGGCTTAAAAAATTATTTTTCTGCCTTATATTATTTTTAATTGTATCAGGATTATGGTTGAAAGCACAAAGCGTATATTCAGCGAGTGTTACAGGTCATATAACTGCTGAGGTTATAACTGTTTACTCAGCAACGGAAATCTCGCGGATGAACTTCGGGAGATTTTATCCCGGTCCTGAAGGAGGTGAGATCATTCTTACTCCCGAAAGCACAGTATCGGTTATAGGAAGTGTTTACAAGGAGGACGGTTCACAGACTGCGGCAAGTTTTTATGTTTCGGGACATACAGGTGTTTCCTTCACAGTAACCTTGCCTCAGGAGCCTGTGCTATTAAAGCATGTATCCAGTGCCAGAACAATGGTAATAAGTGACTGGGTGTCAAACCCCGGTCCAGGCACCGGCGCCGGAATCCTTCAGGATGGTGCACAAATGGTCTATGTAGGTGCTACTCTCAAGGTTGGAACCCTCGAGGATAACCCTGTCGGGCTATATGCCGGATCATATACAATAACATTTGACTTTAATTAATGCCTTAAACTATATTTCGGATGTCATCTTTCATATCATCGGCAAAAAAGAGGCTGACTTTCATCAGGTCGGCGTTACTGTGTATTTTAATTACACAGACTTTCAGCTTTTACACCGCTTTTTCGCAGGGAGATTTGCTGATAACTCCCCGAAGGGTCGTTTTTGATGGTTCAAAAAGGTCCATTGACGTGAATCTTGCAAATACCGGCAGGGATACTGCGACATACGCAATATCGCTGGTGCAGATACGGATGAAGGAGGATGGCACCTTTGAAACAATCACCGAACCTGATCCAGGTCAGCTTTTTGCCGATAAGTATATCCGTTATTTCCCGCGTTCAGTAACCCTGGGTCCAAATGAAAGCCAGGTAGTGAAGGTTCAGCTTGCCAGACAGGGCAAACTGGCACCCGGAGAATACCGATCCCACTTTTATTTCAGGGCAATACCCAAAGCACAGCCACTGGGAGAAGAGGAAAAAGTACGCGATACCACCACAATTTCAGTTGTGCTCAAACCTGTTTATGGCATAACTATTCCGGTAATAATAAGGGTGGGTGAATCAACAACAAAAGTGACTCTTTCGGGACTTTCATTAGATATGGTTAATGATGCCGGTCCTGTTTTATCACTCACCATTAACAGGTCGGGCAACATGTCGGTTTATGGCGACCTTGCTGTTTACCATATCTCTCCTGAAGGGAAAGAAACGAAGGTAGGTGCCGCAAACGGTATTGCCGTTTATACTCCTAATACAATCCGTAACTTCCGGCTCAATCTTCAAAATGTTCCCGGAGTAGATTACAACTCGGGGAAACTGAAAGCAATATTTTCCGCACCTTCCGACGTTAAACCGGAGAAGTATGCAGAAGCTGAGCTGATGTTGAAAGAATAGATACAGAATTATCATTAAACTACTTTCGGAATGCAAAAGCCCGGCTTCTACATAAAAATATTACTGACAGCGCTGGGTTTTATAATCACTTCTGGTCTCTCCATGGGACAAAGTCAGACGTTTACGTTTACTTCAAGCGGTACCTTCACGGTGCCTCCGGGTGTGACATCAATTATTGTCGAATGCTGGGGAGGAGGCGGTGCAGGGGGAGGGACTACAAATGATAATGCAAAAGGAGGGGGTGGAGGTGCAGGGGGAGCATACGCAAAAAAAACTTTATCAGTAACACAAGGTACAATCTACACAGTTACTGTAGGTAAACGTAAAGTAGGCACCACTTCAGCGGGTGCAAAGGGGAATCCTTCATGGTTTGGAACTACCGGAACTGTTTATGCTGAAGGCGGAGCCGGCGGAGCCGCACCGAACGGAGGTACAGCCGCAGGAGGCATAGGATCGGCTTCAGGTAGCATCGGTGATGTGGTATACGCAGGCGGTAATGGTGCTGACGGAACCGCGACCTTTAGCGGTGGAGGGGGCGGTGGCGCAGGTTCAACGGGAGCAGGAGGTAGTGCATCAGGAACAACCGCCGGAACGGGTACAACATCAAACGGTGGTGACGGGGGAACAGGATTAAGTAGTGGAGGTGACGGCAAACGGGGCTTTGAATATGGAGGAGGTGGCAGCGGTGCATACGTTAATGATCAGACTGATCGTATAGGTGGTAACGGCAGGGCAGGATTGGTGGTCGTGACATGTTGTTATACAGCGATGGGTTATGCTTATGAAAGAAATATTACAATTGATCACTCCAAAGTTGCCGGAGGTGGAGATCTGTATAATTTCCCGATGCTATTTTCCGTTACAGGTCAGAATTTTCTGAAAACTATTCCAAACGGCCAGATAATCAATACAAACGGATACGATATAATATTTACCGACCAGAATTACAATAAACTTGATCATCAGATTGAATATTACAACGGAACAAACGGCGATCTTATAGCATGGATTCGGATTCCAACCCTGTCGTGCTCAACCAATACAGTAATAAAAATACTATACGGAAATCATCAGGTAACATCCAACCCTTCAGTCACTTCGGTATGGGACAGCCATTATAAAGGTGTATGGCATCTCGATAACAATAATCTGAATGATTTTACATCTTACAATAAGCCGGCGACTCCTTATAATAATCCAACATACCCTTCCGGCCAAATAAATAATTCCCTTGAATTGAACGGGACTGACCAGTACGCGGCAGTTTTAAATGCACCTAACACAAACTTTGCAGGAAATATAACAGTATCAGCGTGGGTATATATGGATACCGGAGGTCGGGATCAGAAGATTGCAGGTAATCAGAATGGTACAAGCGGAGGATATAAGTTTGGCATATATACTAATAATAAGGTAGAATTTGAAATACGCAATTCTGCTAATACTCCTTCATTAAACAGGGATGTGCCGGATGGAACTGTTTTAAACACAGGTCAATGGTACTACCTTGCAGGGCAAAGCTCGGATGTTCTTGATTCCATAAAAACCTTTGTTAACGGGATTCCTGAACGACCGTTTAAAAAAACCGGGATACTGGGAACCGCATCAGATAATTTAACAATAGGGAAAGAGCCTTTTGATAATCTCTATTACTTCGATGGAAGATTCGATGAATTAAGGATCTCCGATAAAGTTCGTTCAAACGGATGGATAAGAACAGAGTATAATAATCAATCATCTCCCTCCACTTTTTATTCTCTTGACGCAGCAAGTAGTGCTCTTAATCTTTTGTCTGCCAGTATCTGCTCCAGTCCGTTCACACTTACATTCGGATACCCGTCTGGTGGAACTTATTCGGGAAATCCATATATTTCGGAAAACATTTTTACTCCACCATCTGCAGGAACTTATTCAATAACATACACTTATAATGGAGCCTGCGGAACATCGAGTGTGACCAAAAATTTCATAATAACTGCTGCACCTGAAGCGCCTACAGCCCCGGATAAAGAATATTGTTACAGTCAGATCACATATCTCGAGGCTACTTCGGGTGAAAATATCCGGTGGTATAGCGGAGGAACCCTGGTTAGTACAGCCAATCCTTATTCAACAGGGAAAACTACTCCGGGTACATATACTTATACTGTCACACAAACAGTGAATGGCTGTGAAAGTCCGGCCACTACTGTCACCCTTACTATCTACAGCGGCATAACAGTCTCTGCCCAGCCACAGCCTGTAACCATTTGTGCAGGTGATAATGCAACTTTTTCAGTCACGGCAACAGGATACAATCTTGCTTATCAATGGCAGGAGAACGGGGCAAATATCTCAGATGGTGGCATATACAGCGGTGCAACAACATCAACATTAACTCTCACCAATCCGGATAATTTAAAAAACGGGAAACAATACCGGTGTGTTATCTCAGCCACCTGCGGTACTTCACCGATTAACAGTACAGCTGCACTGTTAACAATAAATCCAGACTTTACATGGACAGGGGCTGTGAACTCAAACTGGAATGATGCCGGCAACTGGACTTGCGGACATTTACCCGGCCAGACAAATTCCGTCCGGATAACCAATATGACCAACGACCCTGTTCTCAGTAGCGGAGGGGCAGGTTCTGTAAATAATCTGACTATTGATAGCGACGCTTCTCTTATTGTTGATGGTAATACATTACAGATTTCAGGTACTATTACGAATAACGGGACATTTAATGCCTCGGACGGAACGATTGAATTTAACGGAACGCTCGCACAATCAATTGGAAGCAATGTTTTTTCGGGAAATACAATAAAAAATATAATAATCAATAACAGTGCCGGGGTTACACTTCAGGACACGCTTAAAATTTCGGGAATTGTAAAAGTGAATAACGGCAATCTGGCTTCAGACGGCTATTTAATACTCCTTTCAAACGCTTCTCAGACAGCGCTCATTGATGGTACCGGAACGGGAACGGTGACTGGAAACGTAACTATGCAACGCTACCTTCCCTCAGGTTTCGGTTACAAATATTTCAGCTCTCCCTTCCAGGCTGCAACAGTTGCTGAGTTTAGTGATGATATGAACCTTGGTACAACTTTTCCAATGTTTTACCGCTATGATGAAAGCAGAACTTCATCAGGATGGGTATCATACAATAAACCAGAAAATATTTTAAACCCTCTTAGTGGATATGCTGCAAATTTTGGTTCAAAAACCATTCCGAATACAGTTGATATAAAAGGAACTGTGAATAACGGACCTCTTTCAGTTACACTTTATAACCATAATAATACTTACACTAAGGGTTTCAACCTTGTAGGGAATCCATATCCATCACCCATTGACTGGGATGCTGCCGGTTGGACTAAAACAAACATTGATGATGCTATTTATTTCTTCGAGGCAAGTACAACAGATCAATATGGTGGAACTTATAAAAGCTATGTCAACGGCGTGTCGGTATATCCGCCGGCGACAAACATTATTCCGTCAATGCAGGGATTTTTTGTTCATGTTTCAGACGGAACTTATCCTGTAACAGGTACTCTGGCAATGGATAACAGTGTAAGGGTAACCGACCTTACTCATCAATTCATTAAATCAGGCAAGGGCGAGTCTATACCGCTAATCCGTATCACTGCAAGGTTTTCTGATGATCCCCTTTCAGCTGATCCTGCAGTAATATATTTCTCCGAAAAAGCCGAAACTTCTTTTGACGGTAACCTTGACGCCCTGAAGCTAATGAATACCGATTTTAAAGTGCCGAATCTCTATGCATTAGGTTCCGACGGTTCAAAACTCTCCATCAATGCCCTTCCCGCTGACCTCATATCGGGGTATATAGTACCTCTGGGTTTAAAGATCAACAGAACAGGGAATGTCATTTTCAATGTTACCTGCCTCGATCCTTTACTGCCCGTATATAATATTTACCTTTCTGATGCCGGTGAAGGTATCAATCAGGATATGATGCCCGGAAATCAGTATTCCCTGACTCTTGCTCCTGGTGAATATACAGGCAGGTTTTTTCTTTGCATCAATTCGATACCAACAGAGATAGAAAGATTAAATGCCAACGAATCCTCGTTCAGGGTTTTTTATTCAAACGGAATATTGAATGCTGATATAAACATGGAGTTTATCAGGTCGGGCATACTTACTGTCACAAATCTTACAGGTAAAACGATATTGATAAAAAATATTTATGAATCCGGACATTACGAGTTTGTTCACAAGCTATATCCCGGAATTTATATTGTTACTCTGATTACAGAAAACAGTAAAATTACGAGAAAACTCTCTGTATATAATTGATAAATGATTGATTGGAAAGATATAAGACATGGGTTTAAGAGTCAGGTTTTGATTTTAGCAGGGATTATTCTTCTTTCAGGAATATGTAATGAGATAAAGGCACAGGAAGATCCGCCGCGTCCGCCTTCAGTAACACTAATAACGAATCTCTCTTTCGGAGCATTTTACAGTGCTACAGGAGGATCGGTAACAATTGATCAATACGGCGCACGATCATCAGTTAATGTCACTTTGTTTTCGTTCGGAAGTGTTTCAGCAGCACATTTTAATATCTATGCTAATGCCGGAACCGTAATCAATATTCTTAATATACCTGATTTTCAACTTACATGGAGCGGATACTCAATGACAGTCAAGGCAGGGAACACTAATCCGCAACTTCCTTTTGTAAACACAAATCCATACTCTGTTCCGACAGAATTAACAATCGGAGCAACATTGTTAGTAGGTACTCCGGCAGCAAATCCTCCGGGGACATATACCGGTACTTTTGACGTGATATTAGTAGTTGAATAAATTTTACACTCAAATAAATGACAGGTTTAAATGAGAAACAGAAACGCTCTCTCATTTTTTTTTCATTATTTCTTCTTTACACGCCATTAGTTTTGATTTCTCAGGAACTTCCAGAGTATGATGAAATTGGGATTTCCCTTGTAATTCCACGTGTGGGAGTAATGGATATTGATGCGATTATAAGGGATGAGCAGCTATATCTGCCTGTTACCGAGCTGTTTGACTTTCTTAAGATAAAGAATATTCCTTCCCCTGGAATGGAAACCATTACAGGTTTTTTCATCGATCCGGAAGCAAAATACGAAATAAACAGGCAGAATAACAGCATTACTTATCAGGGAAGAGTATTTAATATAGCTCCTGGCGATCTTATCCGTACGGAATCGAATCTATACCTTCATACTTCGTACTTCGGAAAAATATTCGGGCTCGAATGTATATTCAACTTCAGGAGCCTTTCAGTAACCGTGAACAGTAAACTGGAATTACCATTGATAAGGGAGATGCGCCAGGAGGAAATGCGCCGTAACCTTACCCGGCTCAAAGGTGAAGTAAAAGCGGATACAAATATCGGCCGGACTTATCCGATGTTCAAATTCGGAATGGCCGACTGGTCGGCTGTTGTTTCAGAGGAGATAAATGGCCAAACAGATACAAGGTTTAATCTGGCGCTTGGTTCAATGATAGCAAAAGGCGAATTTAATGCCTCGCTGAATTATAATAACACTGATCCTTTCTCAGAAAAGCAACAGCATTATCATTGGCGTTATGTAAACAATGATTTTAATCCATTGAGACAGGTAGTGGCCGGAAAAATAGCAACTAATTCGATCTCCACTATTTTTAATCCAGTTGTAGGGATTCAATTAACAAATGCGCCTACAACATTCCGAAGAGCTTTTGGCTCTTATACACTTGCCGACAGAACGGAACCGGGATGGATAGTGGAACTTTACGTGAATAATGTTCTTGTTGATTATGCTACTGCAGATGCATCCGGTTTTTTTACATTCCAGGTTCCTCTTGTATATGGAAATACCATTGTTAAACTGAAGTTTTACAGCCCCTGGGGCGAAGAGAGAACAAAAGAACAGAATATTACAATCCCGTATAACTTCCTCCCTCTAAAAACTTTTGAATATAATTTCGGGGCAGGTATAGTTGAAGATTCACTGAATAGCCGTTTCTCCAGAGCCGGGTTTAATTACGGGTTAACCAGCAGTCTGACTGTCGGCGGCGGAACGGAATATCTCTCATCGGTAACATCAGGCCGGTTTATCCCTTTTCTGAATACATCACTCCGGCTTACAGGTAATATTTTGCTTTCCGGAGAATATGCTTATGGAGTAAGAGCCAAAGGTACACTGAGCTACAGAATGCCTTCAAATCTCCAACTCGACCTAAATTATACATGGTATGAGAAGGATCAGAAAGCGATTTATTTTAATTACAGGGAGGAACGAAAAGCAACACTTTCATTCCCTTTAAAGATCGGTAAATTCTCAACTTATCAGAGATTAAGCTATTATCAGGTAGTGTTGCCATTATCCGACTATTCAACAGGCGAGTGGATGTTTTCCGGCTCTCTTTTCGGAGTAAATACCAATATTACTACTTATGGCCTTTTTATTAAAGAAACCGAACCGAACATTTACAGCAATCTCTCCATGGCATTCAGGCTTCCTGCAGGTTTTATTATTATGCCTCAGACACAATATTCATATACCCGTAATAAATTTATTACTGCTAAAATGAGAATAGAAAAACCTTTGTTTGACCATGGTTACCTGAATTTTTCATTTGAAAAGAATTTTGAAAATTCAATTAAACTTGCAGAGCTGGGATTCCGTTATGATTTCTCATTCGCACAGGCGGGAACTTCATTTCGGCAGCTCAACAAAAGAACATCATTTGTACAATATGCCAGAGGAAGCCTGATTAATGACAGACAAACAAAATATCTTCATGCCGATAACAGGACAAATGTAAACAAGGGTGGAATTTCAATTGTACCTTATCTGGATCTGAATTCAAACGGAAAAAGAGATACCGGAGAACCAAAAGCTTACGGACTTAATCTTCATACAAATAGCGGCCGTGTTGAGAAAAGCGACAAAGATACTATTATCCATATATTGGGGCTGGAACCTTACACAAACTGCTTTATCGAACTCGATCCAAACAGCTTTGATAATATTTCATGGAGGCTCGGAAAAAAGACAATGAGTGTTGCTGTTGATCCAAATATCCTGAAACTTATTGAGATTCCTGTTATAGTGGCAGGAGAAGCAAGCGGAAGTGTTGAACTTGAAAAGGATGGAAGAAGAACCGGACTTGGGCGCATAATAGTAAACTTTGAAACTGCTGCAGGTAAACTTGTTGGCAGAACGCTTACAGAAGAGGATGGATACTTTGGTTACCTCGGATTTGCTCCGGGGAACTACATTGCAAGAATTGACACAGCACAGTTAAGGAAGCTAAATATGGTCTCTGACCACGATTCATTGCTATTCAGTATTCACGGAAGTATTGAGGGCGATATAGTTGATGGACTTAATTTTATAGTCAGGGAAAAACTTGCTGACTCCACGTTTGTGATATTACCCACCGAACAAGAGAAGCCTGTTACAAGAAAAGATACAACTTATATGATTGTCCATGAGATCGTTGAGGAACTTGTAACCATTTCGGAAGATAGCTGGGCAATTCAACTTGGAGCATTTAAGATCAGGTCAAACGCCGAGAGATACAGAAGAACGCTTGAGAAAATGCTTAATATGAAAATCATTATAGTGATCGAGGATGATTTCTGGAAAGTAAGGATCCCTGACATTAAAACCCGTGAAGAAGTGGATAAATATCTCGAAATTCTGAGGAAAAACAAGGTGACTGAAGTGTGGGTAATACGACGGAAAGCAAAACAGCAGCAATGGCTTCTGACCGAAAAACAGGATACAGTAATAAATATAACTGAAATATACGCTGATTCAATTAAAAAGTCTTTCAACCTGGCATTATCATTAGAAGTCGGTCGCTTCAAAAATATTAACGATGCAATTGCTTTTAAAGACACACTTCTTACATCAGTTTATAAGCCGATTAATATTATACGCGAGGATGGGTACTTTAAAGTGAGGATAACTGGCTTTAAGAGCTATGATGAAATGATAAAATTCATCCCATCACTCAAACGATTTGGATTAAAAGATTTATGGATTCCTCCGGTAAACAAATCTGAAGGAAAGCATATAGAAATTGAGTCACTCATGGAAACAAAAACTGATACAATTCAAGTAATTAAGGAATTAAAACCTCCCGTTAAAGTCACTACTGAAACCGTTGTTGCAAAAGAACCGACAATAGCTCTTCAGGTAGGGGTTTTCCATAAAAAGTCTCAGGCTTTAAGAGCACAGAGAAGGATAACTTCAAAACTGAATCTACCTGTTGAAATAGTTGACCAATGGGGCTACTATCATGTTATTATCCCCGGCTTCTATACAAAAGAAGAAACATATAAATATTTCCCGGAGCTTGCCGGAATTGGTTACCCGGGAGTGTCAGTGATTGAAAATTATAAAAGACAACAATAATTCCTTAATTTATTCAATGTTCAGGCAATTGTCATATTTCAGAAATCGCCATATATTATTTATGGGCGGTTTGAATGGATGATTGGATGATTGAATGATTGAATGATGGGGTGATTGGATGATAGCATGATTGGATTCCATGGTAGTGTAAATATTGATTCGATAGCTTTTATTCAACAAAGTGAGCATCTATGATATCGGATAATAAAGCGATAGTCTGTTTTACTCCATCTCTCATTTCCCTGGTCATTTTGCAGTTAAAATCAATGCTTTTATATTGAATAGCCATGACAGTAAATTCACAGTTTATGGCTTTTTTAAGATATTCGATTGTCATAATCAACGAAATCTTATGAGTGCCGATGGTAATATCGGCAATTGTTTCATAAGGAATGAATGAAATACTGCCGGGTTGTTTATCAAGGTCGGCTGCATCAACAATTATTATATGATCGGGATTGTAACCGGTAATAATCTTTGTATAATTTTCGGGGTTTGTATAAGTCGGGTAAATCCTGAAATTCTTGTTATCCTCACCATATTTTTTTATAAGGTTTTGTGCGACAACAACTCCCGCTGCATCATCCTGCATCAATACAGACCCTATTCCAAGTATTACAAGGGTTTTTGCTTTTTTTAAACGCTGAAGCAAAGCGTGATATAAATCGTCTTTCAAATCTCGACCTGTAAATTTTTCCTGTCAAAGTGAGCAAGCTCAAAATCTCTGGTATATTCCAATGCATCTCTCGAGCATGAATCAACGCATTGTGCACAAAATAAGCATTTATCGAGAGATAGAACAGCTTTAAATTGTTTATCCGCTATCTTAACAATAGTAATTGCCTTTGACGGGCAATCTTTCATGCATAACATGCATCCATTACATTTGGTTCTGTCATGTTTCAGCTTTCCTCTGAATCTGTCAGCAACTTCAGCTTTTACATAGGGATACAGCCTTGTAGCAGGTTTATGGAAAACCGAGCTAAAAACTTGCGATAACATACTTCCGGGATGCACAATATTCATCATTTTATAATGCTCCTTTCACCAAAATATCAATCAATATCTGAAAAATTGCTGCCGGGGCAAGGTATTTCCAGCAGAATTTTACCATTTGTTCAATTCTTAATCTTGCCATTAATGAGCGAACCAGTGCAAGGATAAAAACCAGAATGACTGTTTTCAGGAAATACGTGATTACACCCAAAGCAATATTCCCCGGAAAATAAACAGGGAAGAAAATCGCCCCTATTAATGAAACAAGTACAAGCATCTCGATATTTATCGTCATTCTGAATAAAGCAAGATAGCGACCGCTATATTCAGTAAAAGAACCTGCAACGATTTCAGTTTCGGCTTCCGGAGTATCGAAAGGAACTCTTTCAAGTTTCCCCTGCAATGCTATTATAGCAACTATAAATCCGGGAATATTACATAAAGCCAATAACGGGTTTTCATAATAAAACGATGCTATTTCGCTAATTGACCATGTTCCTGCCAATAAAGCAGGGCCTAATAAGGTCATATACAGTGGTACTTCGTATGCAAACAACTGGGTTAATGTTCTGATGGAGCCTAAAGTTGAGTATAATGATGTAGATGCCCAGCCGGCAATAAAAAATGTAATCGTCGGTATAGTCAATAGATAGAGAACTACAATCAGGTCCGATTCAAAAGGGAATAATGCTCCGGTACTCCATAAAGGAATATACAAGATAGCAGTAGAAGCGGAAGCAATGGCAAAAGCAGGTAAAATTCTGAATAATGCTTTATCAGCTTTTGCCGGTATAATAGCTTCTTTCCCTATTAGTTTGATAAAGTCGGCAAATGGCTGGAACCATGGAGGACCGATTCGATTTTGAAAACGTGCGTATAATTTTCGGTCAAGGTATTCGACCATAAAACCATACACACTAAGAAAAATAAATCCCGGAAAAATAACAATATGGAATAACGAAAGTAACATATCTATAAGTCTGGATTTGAAAATTCTATCTTTTGATACTCAATTGAATATTTTTTGTATTGAAACCCTTATTTTTATACCAGCCGATGCTATACTGTCTCAAGCTTTCCCAATCCATAATGTTTTCCTTATCACTATCGAGATGTTGGATTGAAATAGATCTGTCGGTACATGAGAAGCATGGATCGATGGCAGCTATAACAATAGGTGCATCGGCGAGGTATCCTCCATTGAGCATATAAGTTATTGAAGCAAAATTAGCTAAAGTAGGGGCTCTCAATTTTACTCTTTCAGGTTTATCCGTCCCATTTGCTTTTACATAATGCACATCTTCGCCTCTGGGAGCTTCGTAGCGTGAAATAGCTTCGCCTGCAGGTATTCTTCTTGGTGATCTGACTGTAATATCGCCTTGTGGAATATTTTCCAAAGCATATCTTATGATTTTATATGATTCAATTAATTCTTTAACACGTACTATTGTTCTGCCGAGCACATCGCAATGATTATCGGTTATAACATTAAATGGTATTTCGTCATAAACCAGATATGGGTCATCTCGTCTGACATCGCGATCTATGCCTGATGCCCGGGCTGTTGGCCCTGCTGCCTGAAGCCTCATAGCATCTTCATAAGATAACTTACCTACATCTTTCAGGCGACCTATAAGAGTAACTTCTGAATTTACTATTTCAATGTAGTATTTTGTACGTTCTTCCAATATGTCAACAGCTTTAAGGACTTGTTCTTTCTGGACTTCGGAAATATCACGCCTTACGCCACCAATTTTGTTTATGCCATAATTAACTCTATTACCTGAAAGCATTTCGAGAATATCCATTACAACTTCCCTATCGCGCCAACTGTACATAAAAAGAGTATCGAATCCGATTTCGTGTGCGGCAACTCCCAGCCATAGCAGATGGCTGTGAACGCGTTCGAGTTCACCGATAATAGTCCTGATATATTTTGCACGTTTGGGAATTTCCAGTTTTGCAATTTCTTCAACGGCACTGATAAAACACGTTGAGTGTGAATGGGAGCATATTCCGCATACTCTTTCAATAAGATATAAATCCTCTATGTAAGTTCTTCCCTCACATGCCTTTTCAATGCCTCTATGGTTATAGCCTAACGTAACATTACTGGCAGCTATTCTTTCACCCTCGAGATACAATCTGAAACTGGCAGGTTCTTTTAAAGCCGGATGTTGAGGCCCTATCGGAATTTCTATTATTCCCATATCATTCTTCTTTTTTAGTTGGTTGGTTCATATTTTCAGGTTTCCAGTCTTTTCTGAGAGGATATTGTCCTTTTGGCCAGTTATCCGGAAGGGGGTAATGTCGACCTTCGGGTAAGCCTTCCACTCTGGCTCCCAATAAATCTTCAAGTTCCCTCTCATAAAAAGTAGCTCCATTATAAATGCCTGTAACAGTACTGATTACAGGGTCAGATTTCGGTACATTTGTTTTTACGTTAATGATAATTCCATCTTTATTGGCAACATGATATATAAATTGTAGATTATCACCTGCATCCAGACCTGTGATTGTACATAAGAAATCGAATTTTAAATCATTAAATAAATAATTCAACAATTCGATTAAGTTATTTTTATCAACTTCCGTGGTTATTCGTCGCTGTCTGATTATTTCGCATTTCCCTTCCAGATATGGAAATTTCTGTAACAATTCGGTTTTTATTTTTTCTTCGTTGTTCATAGCAACTTATGTCTTTTATTTTTTAAGACTGTTCAGAAGTTTTACCACGCCGTCAATAATAGCCTCGGGGCGTGCAGGACAACCGGGAATATATGCTGAAACAGGTATAACTGAATCAATGCCTCCGCTAACACAATAACAATCGTGGAATACTCCTCCCGAACATGCACACGATCCGACAGCAACAACAAACTTTGGTTCAGCCATCTGGTTGTATATTCTTATTAGCCTATCTTTTGTCTGTAAAGTAACCGGACCCGAGCACACCAGTACGTCTGCATGTCGTGGAGTACCCTTCAGGAGAACTCCAAAGCGTTCCAGATCATACACCGGTGTCAATGATGCAAGAATTTCTATATCACAGGCATTACATGCCCCTGTGTTAAAATGAATTATCCATGGTGATTTAATCCGTGCCCAATTTACAATTTTATCAATAACCATAGTCTGGCTGTATTTTATATCAATTCGTTACAAGTTCCTGCTTTGAAAGTTTATTATGTACTGTTATACAGTAACACATTTAACCTACATTATTCATGCAGAAGATAAAAGATAAAATTAAAAAGATAAAAGTCAGGAAATTGCAAAACTTTTTTCAATCTTTTTCTGTTAAGTTGATTTTTATTATTGTTTTTCATAATGTTTTGAACCTTTTGTCTTTTGTCTTTTCTGAAGTTTATGAATTAATAAGATTAAAAGTACTTTGTTTATTTGTTTAATAGTAATGATAGTTTTAATTACACCGTTATTTATAATTTCATTTTCTAAATAGTATTAATAGTGCCATTATTGCAATTAAAATGTATATGAAAGGCATAACAGAAATTTTTGCCGGAATTGTAGCCACTATAAGAGCAACTACATGCATAATAGTAAAGAAAAATGCGAATGAAAAAAACTGGCTATAATCCGGTTGTGATTTGTTCAGTTCAGCATCTTCCCCACATGCGTATGACTTTTCCTTTCCAGGAGCCACAATACCCTTAGCTGCGACAAACTTCGAAAAAAAAGAAATCAAAAATGAAACCCCAAGTAAAATAATAAAAGCTATTGGTGGAGAAAACAATATTTTTTCCATATTAAATTCTTTATTCTTTTTTATTAAAAATCTTACGAATATCGAGCGATCCAGTATGACGAACAATATTTACGATTATACCGGCAGCAACAGCCAGAATCACGACTTCAATAATTATAAGTGTAATTACCATACTTTGAGCTGTTGCAATCTGCCCTGTGATTTTTCCCACAAGAATCAATGTTAATGTAACGCCTTTTGTCAATATTTCCAATGCAAGTAAAATGCGTATCAAATTTCGTGTAGTAATAAGACAATAGAATCCTGTTATGAATAGTAAAACCACAACTATGAAATATGTAATCAACATAATAATTATTTCTTACTTTCTTTAAAAAGAATCACAACTCCAAATACACCGGCAAGAATAATTATAATCTGTCCCAGAATATCCAGAGGGCGTTTATTCCAGATAACATCTCTCACATCTATATCATTAACCGGACTTTTACTGATAATAAAATTCTGGTCTGGTTTAATGAACAAAAACAGGAGAACTACAATTATTAATAATATTACCGGTAAAAGTATATATCTGTTAAATTTTTTCTTTGCTTCTAATGCTTCTTCTTCAGGGACAAATGGTTTTGAAAGGCTAATGACACTTATAAAAATTGCAGTTACTAATCCTGCGCATACTGATAATTCAAACACTGCAGCTAACGGGGCATTCATAAGGAACATAATAATCGTAAGGCATGCGCTGACTGCAGCAAGAGAGATAGCAGCTTTTAGCAGGTTTTTTATCATTACCGTGAGTAATGAAAAAAGGACTAATAAACTCAAAAGAATATAAATTGTAATGTCGGTCATTTTTAAAATTAATCTTTTGTATAATAAGTAATTTTTCTTACAACACGCATGGGTTTAAAATTTATATTTTTTTCAACATAATCAAATACTTAACGAATATCTAAAAACTCAAAAAAGCCCTTTTGATCTCAAAAAAACCAATATAAAAGGAGATCCTATTCCTACAACAATAATTATTATTGCAAGTAATAATTCCGAAAATGAGAGGCCTTTATTTGTCTCTTTTATATTTCCAATGTCTTCAGCATCTTCAGGAAGTTTTCTGAAAAACACTTTTTGTTGTAATATCAAAAAGTATGCAAGAGTAAGTATGCTTGCAAGCAATGCGATTACAGCGTAGGAATGATAACCGACCTGCCATAAGGCCAGAATAATAATCAATTTACTCCAGAATCCAGCCAGAGGAGGTATTCCGGCAGCCGACAAAAATCCTACTACAGATGTTCCTCCTGTTATTTTCATTTTATATGACAGACCCTGAAGTCTGTCCAGATCTCGTGTACTTGTCTGCGTTTCAACAGCGGCAGCGTTTACAAACAATAACGATTTAAAAGTAGCATGATTAAAGAAATGGAAAAAAGCCCCCAGTATACCCAGAGGCGTAGCGCATGCAGCGCCTATAATAATGTATCCGATTTGACTTATGCTCGAATATGCAAGCAGTCGTTTAAAATCCTTTTGACCGATAGCCATTAATGCACCTATAACAATCGAGATTATTGCAATAAAAGCAATAACATCGTGAAAGATACTTATATCGGCAAATACATCTTTAGATAACCTCAAAAAGGCATATATCCCTCCGGCTTTTGTAACTATTCCGGCAAGTAATACTGAAACAGAAGAATCCGCATAAGAATAAGCATCAGGTACCCACATGTGAAATGGTATCAGACCGGATTTTATAGATAAACCTGCAATAAGGAAAACAAATGCTACTAATAGTTGCAATGGAATTGGTTTTAAATTGCTTAATCCTGCTGACAACGCACTATAATTAAGACTTCCGAATGTCATATAAAGTATCCCGATACCTGTAAGCAATAAAACAGTTGCAATACTCGACATCAGAAAATATTTGAATGAACCGTTCAGTGAAGTCAGTTCTTTCGACTTTGCAATCAATATGAATGAGGCTGTTGCAGTAACTTCGAGAAATACATAGAGCGAAAAAATATCAGTTACCATAGCAACACCGTTCATTCCGATGATAATTATCAATATTAGATTAGAAAAATTGAAAATTTCATCCGATGTATATTTTCTTACCATTAAAGCAATGAAGCTTATCAATCCAATAGTAAAAAGAACAACAGAGCAATAAAAATCTATTGAAAAATCTACAAAATAATTTATTTCAATACGGGATAATAAATCTTTCGATATTTGAAAAATAATTGCAGACGATAGAAGCATTTGAATAATAGCAACGGATATAGATATCCAAAACGCAAGTTTTTTTATACTTTTCGAATAAAAGAGGTTTAGAATCAGAACTCCAATAAAAGGTATCAATATAAATAAAGTAGGCATTTTGGATTCTTCTTATAGAAATTATATTAAAACCACTATTGTCACTATTATAATTAATATTCCTAACAAAGACCAGCTAACCGATTCCGTATAATTTCCCGAGAAAGCTTTTTTGAGCAGTGAAGAAAAATAATTTGTAATCCAGACGCAAAAAGTATCGTAGAACCAGTTGACACTTCTGTCTATTACCCAGAATATTTTTGCTAATATCCTGACAAAAAACATCCCGATATCATAAGGATCGAAATATCGTTTTTCGGCCCGGTCATATATCCGGGAAAGCACCGGTGCGTGATGAATATGATCAACGGCGCCTATGGCCTTCCCTGTTCTCGACACTCCATACATGTGATTTACAAGTGCTAAAAGGAGCACTCCTATAGAGATCGATGCAAGTGTCAAATTATGCAGTCCGGAAAAATCATGGCCATGCATTTCACCCAGACCTGGTTGTATAAAATAACTTAACGGCAAAGAATTATATACACCGAATAAGACACAGATCAGAGCAATTATAATCATTGGTACAAGCATTGTCCATGGGACTTCTCTGACTTTGCTAAAATCATTCGAAGATTTTCCAAGGTAAGCGGAATGTCCAAGTTTCAGGAATGAGGCTGCAGTAAAAAATGCTCCCAGTAATGCTACTATGTAGAATATTTTCCCGCTCGATAATGCTGCTTCGAAAACAAGTTCCTTGGAAAAGAAGCCGTTAAACGGAGGAACACCTGAGATTGATGCAGCGGTAATTAAAAAACAGACGAAAGTAACTGGCATCTTTCTTCCCAATCCACCAAGTTCCTTTAAGTCCGCTGTACCTGTTTGTTTTTCCACAGCGCCGCCTGTCAGGAATAAACAACTTTTATACAATGCGTTGTTTATCATGTGAAAAACACCCCCGACTATTCCAATAGGAAGAGCCGTGCCTATTCCGAGGATCATGTAACCAACCTGGCTAATAGCGTGATAAGAAAGTAATCTTTTATAATTTGTTTGAATCAATGCCATCATTACAGCCAGGATAATAGTGATAGCCCCCACAGACATCATGACAATGCTCATTGACGAACCGGGGTTAAAAGCAAACAAGTCTATACTTATCCTGGTCAGAAAATATATACCTGTCAGTTTTTCCAGTGCGCCAGGCAAGAATGCCATGAAAGGCAATGGGGCATCTATTGCTGCATCGGGTATCCAGCTATGGAATGGCATAGCTCCTGCTTTACCGATTGCACCTATCATAAGAAATATGAATGCAAAATTACCCCAGTTATTTAGCGGCAGATGAATTTTATCCATTTCGAAAGTTCCGGCAATAAGTCCAGTCACAATTATTCCTATTGTCATACACAAATCGGATACTCCAACGAGAACGAGAGCCTTTACGGCAGTATGAAACGATTTCTTTCCTCCTGCCATAATCATAACGAAAGTAGTTATCAAAAGTCCTTCCCAGAAAAACAGCATCAGCAAAAGGTTATTTGCAAGCACTGCTCCATTGATCATGGCAACAGTAATCAATAAGAAAAGATAGAACTGTTTAATATTCTCCTTCCCTCTCATGAAAACAAAAGAATATAGCACTATAAGAAATGCGAATGCCGCACCTGCAAGTAAAATAAAACTGTTGAAATGATAAAGTTTCAGAGAAAAGTCAAAACCAAAACCGAACCATGGCACAAAAAAAGCTGCACTCTTTCCAAACAGGTAAATAGAACAGCCCAAATTTATTGCAGCACCAATTAAACTTATGAAACTTGTTGCCCAAAAATCTCTTTTTGGCATTACAAGTATCAGCAATGCAGCGACTGCAGGAATAATAACAGGATAAAGTAATACAATATCCTTCATCTTTAAGTTGCCTCCATTTGTTTACATATAATACTTACAAAGTCTGCCGGAATATGAATCATTATGCCGCCCAGAATTGATAATACTGCAAGGACAATCACGCTGAAGACCATAGTGAAAGAGCCTTCTTTGATGCCCGGATGTTTATTGTCGCCGAGAAATACCATAACAAATACTCTGAGCAGGTAAATTATTGTCAGGATGGCTCCAATTACGAATACCAGAGCAATCCAGATTTCACCGGCATCTACTGCGCCTCTGATTACCATCAGCTTACTGAAAAATCCGCCTAAAGGAGGAATGCCCATAACCGAAAATGCACATATTGCAAATGTTATAGCTGTAACAGGCATTGTGCTTATTAGTCCGCCCAGTTTAGTAATGTCACGTGTTTTTGTATTTTGCTCAACAATGCCGGCACATAAAAACAATCCGCCTTTCCCAAGCCCATGCATCAATATATATAATAATGCTCCGGCGGCACCTGTTATACTTCCTGTTGATAATCCGAGGAAGATAAAAGCTAATTGACTTACAGTGGAATATGCAATGATTCGTTTCAGGTCGGTTTCAATAAGTGCTGCGCCTGCCGACACCAAAGCGCTTGCTGCTGCAACGGCTGGTATAATAGTATGCCAGATAGGACTTACTTCAAAAGTAGCAAGGAATAATCTGGCAAAAACATATACACCTATTTTTACCAATACGGCAGCATGAAGCAAGGCGGTAACAGGCGTCGGAGCAACACCCGCATCAGGAAGCCATGTATGTAAAGGCAAAGTCGCCGACTTGGAAAATATACCGAATAGTATCAAAAATACTGCTAAATCAGATATTCGAGTACCTTTCATCTTACTAAGATCGAAAGTGCCTGTCTGAAAGTAAATTAAGATAAGTCCTACCAGCATTACGAGAGCTCCGAAGACTGTTATCAGGAACGCTTTGTTGGCTTTTATAACATGTTCTTTTTCCCTGAAAAATCCGATAAGGCGCCAGCAACATATAGCCGATATTTCCCAGAATAAATAGATGAATATAAGGTTTGTAGAATATACTATTCCCATCATCGAGCCTATAAACAGCACAACCATAAGATAATATTCATTCTGATTCTCATAATGACTTATGTAACCAAAAGAATAGAAGATAATTATAACTCCGATAAATGACGATATTATTGCCATAAAAACTGCCAATCCATCAGCCTGCAATCCAAAATTTAAACCTAAAGGGAAATCTATATTAAAATAGAAAGGAATTCCTTTTACTGCATAAGGTAAAGCTATAAATGAAGCGATTACTGAAACGGATACAAGTAATAAAGATGTAATATTTCTTATATTTTTCGAGATAGTTCCAATAATGGGAAGAATAAAGGCGCCTACTATGGGGACAAAAACAATTAACTGAAGGATAAGTTTTGAATTCATTTATTTTGAATTCTTTTGTTTTTTATAGATAGTTATCAAGAAGGCATAACTTATTTCGAGTTTGATGAATTAATATATTTATGAAATAGTGTTCTCTCTTACTTGCATAAGAAAATTCCTCGATATTCATTTGCCCGGTTGATTCATGTATTTTCATAACTAAATTTTATCTGCCTAAAATATACTAACAATTTGAAACTTATGTTAATTACAATTAATCGTATATTATTAATATACAATTTATTGTAATTTATTTCTAACAATTTTTAAATTCGTCAAAGATATATATATATATTTTAAAAAACAGCAATAAAGCTTTTAATAAAATTTTCATTTATATTTTATAAATAAAGGCATTAAAAAATAACTAAGGATTCAGACAAAATCAACTTCTGAAAAGCGTTTCAAGTGAGTCGAAGCCAACTCTTTTCTGTGAACCGTCGGTCATATTTTTTAAGGTTATCTGGCAATTTTTGATTTCATCTTCGCCTGCTATAACGACAAAAGGAATTTTAAGGGAATTGGCGTAAGCCATTTGTTTGCTTATTTTGGAATCATCGGGGTATATCTGGGTACTTATGCCTGCTTTATGTAACTTTTTCAATATTTTGAAGGCATAAGAAAGTTCCTCGTTACCGAAATTAATTATAAGTATTTTTGAAGGGGTGGAATCTATTTCAGAAAATTTACCGGTGCTTATCAGCACGTCGTATATACGGTCGGCACCGAAAGAAACGCCGACTCCCGATACACCTTCCAATCCGAAAACACCTGTAAGATTATCATATCTTCCTCCGCCGCATACACTTCCAATGTTAGCAGTTTCGGCTTTTACTTCGATTATTGCGCCGGTGTAATAGTCGAGACCGCGGGCAAGTGTCAGGTCAAACTCAATTTTATTACGTAGTGTTTCGGCTTCATTAAATTTCAAAATCGTTTCAATTTCATCAATACCTTTTAATCCCTCGAGGGATTTATTCAGGATTTTTCGGAGTTCATTGGTTTTCTCCTGATTTGTTCCCGATATTTCGAACAATGGTTTGAGCCCTTCGATAACATTTTGAGAAATACCTTTTGAAAGCAGCTCGTTAATGACTGTTTCCGTGCCGGCTTTTTCAAGCTTATCTATAGCAATATAGATATCTTTAATATGTTCTGACTCGCCGGCAGCTTCTGCGATGCCTGAAAGTATTTTCCGATTATTCAATTTAATGATGACTGGTATTTGAAGTCTTGAAAAAACCTCATCAATAACTTCAAGTAGTTCGAACTCATTCAGTAATGAATTGCTTCCGATAACATCTGCGTCGCACTGGGTAAATTCTCTGTATCTTCCTTTCTGCGGCCGGTCGGCTCTCCATACGGGTTGTATCTGGTAACGTTTAAATGGAAAAATGATTTCGTTTCGGTGTTGTACGATGTATCTTGCAAACGGCACGGTAAGATCGTATCTCAACCCTTTTTCGCATATCTTAGATGAGATGGACGCAAGGTCCAGATTCTTAAAGTCATCTGCGGAAAGATCTGACAGGAAATCTCCCGAGTTGAGTATTTTGAAAAGAAGTTTGTCACCCTCTTCACCGTATTTTCCGAGGAGGGTTGACAGGTTTTCCATAGCAGGCGTTTCTAAAGGCTGATAGCCGAATAATTTAAAAACTTCTTTTATTGTGTTTAAAATATATTCTCTTCTTACTACTTCCTCAGGTGAAAAATCACGTGTACCTTTTGGTATAGATGGTTTTAGAGGCATTTTCAATCAAATAAGATGACAAATATATATGAAAATTCAGGACAGAGGACACTGGCTAACAAAGATTGTTATACAGAAAATATTAGTATAAATCTGTGTAATCTGTAGTAAAAAATAAAAGAATAATTCTGTTTATAACACAGGTGAATTTATAGTCATTGAATGAAAGGAATTGCAAGGGGATATCTGAATTCCTCACCTTTTGAGGCTTTGATTGAAGCCATTGTAACGCATACTATTTCGAATACCCATAGTGATATAAGGAGCGGTATCCCAATAATAATAAGGCAAAGAGGAGCAATTAGGATGGTATAAAGCAGTATTGAAAACTGAAAGTTAAGTGAGGCTTTGCCGTTTTCATTTACCCATGTAGACTCATCGCGGCGGCTGAGCCAACAAATCAAAGGACCAAGGATTCCGCCGAAAGGAAAAATAAAACAGGCAAATGCCGACAGATGGCAGAACATTGCCCATGTACGCTCGCTCTCCGATAATACTCTGATTTCTTTCATGGCATACTATTTTCCCTTAAAGACGGCATAAACCGAAGAATGTTGCATTATTTATATCTTGCAAGTCTTCTAAGGTCAGCTTCAAGAAAAGCATTTGGGTTATTTTTGCTAATCCTATGCTGATTGAAATAATACATATTTGAATCGTCGGTTCCAAAAAGCATTTTAAAACAAAGCCCTCCTCCAATTTCTTTTTTTGGTCCTACTTTATGGAGTACGAGTGTTCCAGAGGTTTTTTCATTTATTGCTTTTATAATTTCCTCTTCATCTACAATTTTGAAAGGGAAAGGATAGATTGCTTTAATTGCCTCAATAGTATTGATATCAGGTGCAAGATCTTCTTTTTTTGCCATTATTGTTTTCTTAACTACCTGCGGAGCATTTACATTATAATATCTTAGATACCTTCTTCCTGTGAGTGAAGGGTCTTCAGAGATTAGTCTGGCATGTTTCTGAATAAAGGAAAGAATCAATCCGAGTTTGTAGCCGTATTCCATATCGTCTTCGCCTGCAAATGAGAGGGGAACGGCGCATATTTCAGGGTTATCGCTCAGATCGGATACTTTTTTACCCTGAATGAGATTAATAAAATTAAAAAGCCCGCCTGTCTTATCTTTCTCGAAATGAGTCTGAGTTAGTACTATAAATGAATATTGCGGATTAGTTCGTCTTTTATTGAACTCGGTGATATTGATGAACTCAAATGGTGTAATGGTCCATGATGAATTGACAGCTTCCTTTATAAAGGAGTTCCAGGCTGAAAAAGGGTCATCTTCCAGGACAACGCATGTTTTCGACTTCATAAACTGTGCGATTTCTTCTGCAGTTGGAAAAGGTGCCTGAGGCTTTAAACCTGAAGCAATTAAAATAAAAAGGATGAATAAGCTAAATTTTTTCATTTAAGGAAATATTATTTTTCAGGTAAATATAAAGGATTCCTTTCATTGAATTTCCTTACGTATACAAACATAAGTTCTTTTTGTTTTTTCTTGGGCAGTTTAACAAATTCCTCATATAATTCAGGGTCTTTCATAATGAGGAGTTTAACATTTTCAATAGTAAATTCGAGTACTTTCCCTGATTCAAAGTCAATAATATATTGTATGAGTTCATTTCGTGCCGTATTATAAGGTCTGTAATAAGGTGAATAATACATTCCGTAAGGATAGTATCCTCCATAATAGCTATAAGGATAATAATAAGGATCATAATACCCGTATGGTGAATAATAATTGTTGTCGTACGTTGTCACATCTGCAACGAAATGACAAATGTTTCCAACAAAGGTGATTCTGTTAAATTTACCCTGTATCATCACATATAAAATGCCGTTGCGTGCATATCCCCATATATCCTCTTTTTTTACTTCCTGTCTTACGCCCATTTCATCGTAGAAATAAATTTTTTCCGATGCAAAAACCTTATTAAAAAAATCTCTGTCGTTATAATCGGCAGAAGTAAGAATCTTTGATTTAGGCACAGGGCTATTGGCTTTAACCTGGTCAAAGTTGAGGTAAATGCCGTCTTCAAATCTGAAGTCAGGCGTATATTTTACCATTCCATTTTGTTCCTGTCCAAAGGAAAGGATAGAGAAAGAAAAGAATGCCACTCTGAATATTATTACCGAAAATTTTCGATTACCAATCAATTTTTTCATGTTCATCATATCCTAATATCTTTTACTTGAGTTTCAATCAAAAATTATACCGAATACTTTGAGCTATTACAATTTAACCTGAAGTTAAATATAATAATTTTTTTGCGAATAACCGATTAATTAAATAAATAATGCTTTCATTTAGAAAAATGAATATTCTCTGATATTTCTTCAATTTATTCCTGTATTTTTACGAATGAATTATAATCTCAATGAAGAAAATAATTAAGAATACCGGTGAGGCAATAAATAATAGTGTAAAAACTGATTTTGAAGCGGAAAGAAATTCAATTGAAAAAATATCCATAGGTGTTCTTTTTCTTCTCATTGCTTCAATTATTCTGATGTCGCTACGTCTTGTCTTTATAGCAGGACTTTTTGTCATTACAGCATGTGTGCTTGGTCTGGTACTTTTCCGAAAATTATTCAAGCTTCTAAATGAGTTATCGGATAAACTTTATGAAACATCGGAATCGATCGAAAAAAAAGATGATGTGATAACCGAATTTTCTCACAGGATAAGAGAACCATTGAATAATCTTGTGCTAATAAGTGAAATGCTTATTAATTCTAACGAACAAAAAACACAGAAAGAACTTATTGAAACGCTCATAGCTTCAACTAAAAATATGGTTGATGTTGTTAATGATCTGACCATGCAGAGCGCCGGCATCAGTTATGAGAGAAGGAAGAAAATACCTTTTAACCTTTTTTCTACAATTCAGAATACGATTGACTTGTTTAATCTTAAGGATTCTTTAAATATAGATTTTATTCTCAACAAAAATGAAATCAATAATTTTGAAGTAACAGGAGATCCTATTGTACTCAAACAAATTTTTCTTGATTTGTTCAATATAATAAACGCCCAGAGCAAAGAAAAAAAGTCAAAGGTTACTATAAGTTTAAGGAAAGAGAGGGAGACTGAAAAAGAGAGTATTCTGAATTTCACTATTCATACAGATAAGAATATTTTGTTTATTGACGAAAGAATTAATTATGGCAGACATACGGCAAAACTAATTGCAGAAGCAGACGGCCGTTACAGCCATGAATCAGGTTCAGATTACTCAGTGTTCAACTTTACTGTGCCATTTCTCAAAGTAATAGAGGAAGGTAAAAAACAAATTATAATCACTGAAAAAGAATCTCTAAGGGTAAGACAAAAACCAGGGAAAGAGCTTAAGAATGCAAATATATTGCTCGTGGAGGATAACCAGATAAACCAGAAAATTACAATGTTAACCCTAAAACCTCTGGTGAATTTGATAGATACAGCCTCAACCGGCATGGAGGCTCTCGAAAAATTTCAACGTGCAAGTTACGACATTATACTTATGGATATTCAGATGCCGGTAATGAGCGGACTTATTGCTGCTGAAAAGATTAGGGAACTAGAAGTCAATACCGGCAAACATGTTTCTATTATTGCAATTACTGCAAATGCTATGCTGGGAGATAAAGAAAGATGCATTTCGGCCGGGATGGACGATTATATAAGTAAACCTTTTCAGCCTTCGACTCTTATAGAAATAATTAAAAAGCACCTTTAAACTTAAATTTAAAACTGAACTCTGTAAATAACGGATACATTATCATTTCATATTCTAATTCTAAATAGAATATATTCTCTTGAGAAGTTTTCTGCTATCGAATTATAGGTAGATATCTTTTACAGATCAATATAAATGTATAAAATACACTTATTCAGAATAATTGTAAAAAATCACAAATGTTCATTTTTGGCTTTCTGTATTAACAGAAGCCGAATTTCCTTGTTGTAATACTCTGTATTTCAATGAGGGAGAAGGTATAAATTCACCCGGTATGCAACAATGCCACTTTCTGTCAACATCTATTATTGTTCTTTCATCGGAGCAGACAATATTTGGCCATTTGCGTGGAAAACCGGAAGGGCTGAAAGTTTTTATAGTTCCGTCAATAAGGATAGATGTATCGGAAATATAGTAAGTATCTCTTATAGGACTTGAGTTTGCCAGGATATACCAGGCGACCATAAAAAAATTATTCAAATCAACTTCCTCATCGACAGCAAGTATAAGTCGGAAAAATTTACCTGCCTCTGTCTCTATAAGTACGGAGTTCACTTTGGCAATATTAGTTATTCCGTTTATTTTTTTTATCGAAATTATCAGAACCGGGATATTCATTCCATCTGAAATTATTTTAAAACCCTTAATCAGTCCTTTGTCAACCATGATATTCAGGTTTCCCCTGTAATAATCCGGATTAATTTCTTCAGTTTTATATTTTATCTCCTGTTGCATTTTTACAGTTGCATCTATACCCATTTTGTTTCCGCAAGCTTCGGTTTCGCTCGAATGGTCGAGAACATCAAGGGGACCTTTGCAAAATATAACATCATTCTCAAAACTGGCATTCATAAACAGGTGATGTGCCAACATCTCATAATTTCTTATATCAATGTTACCACTTACCACGATAAGGTATTTTGTAAACATCAACTGTCCTGCTCCAAAAATGGAGTTTATTACTTTAAGACCTTGTCCGGGAAATTTCTTACATATTTTTACTATTGCCAGGTTGTGAGCCACGCCTGCAGGTGGTAGATGCAAGTCCTCAATTTCTGGTAATATAGTCATTTGCAATGGCTTAAGAAATATTCTTTCGGTTGTTTTTGTAAACCATACATCTTCCATAGGGGGTATTCCTGTTATAGTAGCCGGATAGATTGCATTTTTGGAATGGGTTATACATGAAATATGAAACCTTGGATATAAACCTTCAAGTGAATAGAATCCGGTATGGTCGCCGAATGGTCCTTCAACAACGGGTGGTTCCGAAGGATCGATAAAGCCTTCTATAACGAAATCAGCATCTTCAGGAACATAGATATCGTTTGTGATACATTTTACCATTTTGACATTTTTCATTCTCAAAAACCCTGCAAGGATATACTCATCAATATTTTCAGGCAATGGTGCAGTAGCGGCGTATGTATATACGGGGTCGCCTCCAAGGGCAACCGATACCGGCATTATTTTTCCGGCTTTTTTCCATGCTTCGAAGTGGTTTGCACCTGTCTTATGCATTTGCCAGTGCATTGCTGTAGTTTTGTTGTCGAATATTTGCATGCGGTACATTCCTGCATTTGTCATATGAGTTTCGGGATGGTAAGTATGGACTATAGGAAGTGTGATATAACGCCCACCGTCATGAGGCCAGCATTTCAGAACCGGCAGTATCCCTATGTCGGGGTTTCTATGAATAATGCTCTGACATCTACCTCTCTGCCGGAGCCTTGAAGGCATTATGCCGGCAAGTTTTATTAAACCAGGGACACTTGCAAGCTTTGCTATAAGATTTTGTCGAGGTAATAGAAGGTTGCCCAGAATTTTTTCTATTTCATCAGGAATTTCCTCGAAAGTTTTCCTTGAACATGCCATTGCTATTCTTTTATCCGATGCAAAAGCATTAATTAGAACAGGAAAATTTGTACCGTTATTTTCGAATAATAATGCATGGCCGTTATTTTTTACACTTCTATCGGCAAATTCGGTTATTTCTAGAATTGGGTTTACAAATTCAGTAACTCTTATTAGTTCTCTTTTTTTGTCGAGTGCCTCGGCAAATTCATTAATGCCTTTCCATGCCATTTCTTTATTTTTAAAGCAGGTATAAAGATAGAAAGATTATTAAGTTAAAAAGGACAAGGGAGAAGGTAAAAGGTTAAGGTTGGTATAAAGTTGTTTAGGTTATTGTAAGGTATAAAAACAGTAATGGGAACTATTCCTGAGAGTAGTTCCCATTCACCGTTTGCAGCCGAAGCCGCTCACGGCGTCAGGCTACTGTTATTCTGGCCGGCTGCCTTGCAGGTCGTACGATCTGTTTTGGCAACCCATAGCCCTCGGGTATAGCTTTTTAAGGCTTAACCTTCAGGCTGTCCTTTCTTCTGCTAACTGCAGAATTCCGGGACGAAGCGTCATTTAGGCATACGCTGCTCAACCCCGGAGGGAGGAGCAGTTTACAGGTTTAAGAGGACCGAAGTCCTTTTTTCTGTAGCCCTGTGACCTGGTCGTTGAAAGAACGTTTCCGGCTTCAACAACTTACTGAACATCAGCAACTTCTTATAGATGTTGCTTAGTTCAGGCTTCGGCTCTTGGATGTGCAAACTCGGAAGTTTGATTGGACCATTCAGGGAATCATTTAAGACCTCTTTAATGGTTCCACATCTTTTGAGCAACCTTTTATCGCTCGCCTGATGTATCAAAAGTAATAAAAGAAATTTAAAAAAGATAATTTTTCAGGTCTATATTTTAAACCTGATATAAACAAAAGTTATCAACAATTGTTAATAACTCTTTAAGTTATTAGATATATGATAATTATAGGCTTTCAGGCTCTTTTTCTTTTCCTTGTGAAGAGTGTGTTTGTTCAGGCCTGTTGAATTCATTTTGACTAATATCTTTCTCTTCGTGAATTTCTTTTTCATCGGAAGGAGGAGCAGCAGTAGTTTGACCTTCAGTCATGCTAACAGGTTTTTCAACCGTGCTTTTTTTCCTTGAGGATCTTCTTCTCCTGCCGGTGGTTTTTGTTTTTGTTTCAGATGCAAGCATTGTTTCGTTAAAATCGACAAGTTCAATAAAGCACATCTCGGCATTATCTCCAATTCTATTTCCAATTTTAAGGATGCGCGTATAACCGCCTGGTCTATCGGCTATTTTTGGTGAAATTTCCCTGAAAAGTTCAGATACTGCCTGTTTATTCTGAAGATAACTAAAGACTACTCTTCTCGAGTGAGTAGAGTCTTCCTTTGATTTTGTAATCAGTGGTTCGACATATGTACGCAGAGCTTTTGCTTTAGCTGTTGTTGTTCTTATCCTTTTATGTATGATAAGGGATGTTGCAAGTTTTGAAAGCATAGCTTTCCTGTGAGAACTTGTCCGGCTTAAATGATTAATTACTCTCTGGTGTCGCATCGTTAAATGTTCTTATCAATTCAAATTAATCTATATCAAGCTTGTACTTACTGACGTCCATTCCAAAAGAAAAGCCCATGGATTCAAGAAGTTCATCAAGCTCTATAAGTGATTTCTTGCCAAAATTCCTGAATTTAAGTAGATCGTTTCTGTTATATTTGACAAGGTCGCCGAGTGTTTCGACTTCAGCTGCTTTAAGACAATTGAGTGCTCTTACCGAAAGATCGAGATCGATAAGTTTTGTTTTAAGAATTTGGCGCATACGCAGCATTTCCTCGTCAAATTCCTGGCTGGTTAGTTTTTCATCAGCGTCAATAGTAATCTTTTCATCAGAAAAGAGCATAAAATGGTATATAAGAATTTTTGCAGCTTCTTTTAATGCATCTTTTGGATGGATAGAACCGTCAGTTTCAATTTCAATCAGAAGTTTCTCATAGTCTGTTTTTTGTTCGACACGGTAATTTTCGACTGAATACTTCACATTTTTTATAGGTGTGAATATTGAATCTATTGCAATAATTCCGAACTCTGCATTTTCCGGTTCATTTTCTTCAGCAGGAACATAGCCTCTGCCTTTGCTGATAGTAAGTTCGATTGAAAATTTAATATCAGGTTCCATTCTGCAAATAACCAGATCAGGATTAAGGACTTCGAAGCTATTAAGAACTGCATTAAGATCGCCAGCTTTAAAAACCTCTTTGCCCTGAAGTTTCAATACTATTTTTTCTGTCTCAATGTTTTCAATTTTTCTTTTAAATCTTATTTGCTTGAGGTTAAGAATGATATCGGTTACGTCTTCAATAACACCTTTTATTGTAGAAAATTCATGTTCAACGCCTTCAATTTTCACCAGGGTAATTGCATATCCCTCAATTGAAGAGAGAAGGATTCTGCGGAGTGCATTGCCAACAGTTATGCCGTATCCTGGTTCGAGGGGTCGGAATTCAAATTTCCCGAATTTATCATTCGCCTCGAGCATTATTACTTTATCCGGTTTCTGGAATGATAAGATTGCCATAGGCTTAATTATTTTGAGTATAATTCAATGATTAATTGTTCATTAATATTCTCGGGGATATCTGAACGCTGGGGTAGTGACATAAATTTTCCGGCCATTTGAGTGTCGTCCCATTCAAGCCATGGAACTTTTGAAAATCGTCTTTCGGATAGCGAATTCATAATTGCCTCGAGTGATTTTGATTTTTGGCGCACGCCTACAATATCTCCTGGTTTAAGTTTATAAGAAGGTATATTAACAATATTCCCATTTACTGTAATATGTCGGTGTGATACGAGCTGTCGTGCAGCGGCTCTTGTTGGGGCAATACCAAGGCGATACACGGTATTATCGAGTCTTGATTCGAGAAGTTGAAGAAGTACTTCACCTTTTACTCCCTTACTGCTTGAAGCCAGTTCGAAGGTATTCTGGAATTCTCGTTCAAGAACGCCATAGATATATTTTACTTTTACTTTTTCCCTTAGCTGCATACCGTATTCGGAAGTCTTTTTTCTCTTCCTGTTAATACCGTGTTGTCCGGGCGGAAAATTTTTTCTATCAAGATATTTATCGGGTCCAAAAACAGGTTCACCGAATTTTCTTGCTATTTTGGATCTTGGTCCTATATATCTGGCCATTGACTATAATTAATTTAATTTAGACATTTTCAAAGTTTTATTAAACTCTTCTTCTTCCTGGTGGGCGGCAGCCATTATGAGGCAATGGTGTAACATCAACTATTTCTGTCACTTCAATGCCTGTATTTGCAATTGATCTTATTGCCGATTCACGGCCTGCGCCGGGTCCTTTAACAAAAACTTTCACTCTTCTTAAGCCCAGGTCATATGCAACTTTACTACAGTCTTCAGCTGCCATTTGGGCAGCATAAGGTGTATTTTTCTTCGACCCCTTGAAGCCCATTTTGCCGGCGGATGACCACGAAATAACCTGTCCGGAATTATTTGTCATTGTAACTATAATATTATTGAACGATGAATGTATATGTACCTGTCCGGCAGGTTCAATTCGTACGACTTTTTTCTTTGATGCTCCGGTTTTCTTCGCCATAATCAATATTATTTAGTAGCCTTTTTCTTGTTTGCAACAGTTTTTTTCCGGCCTTTGCGTGTTCTTGCATTATTTTTTGTTCTTTGTCCTCTGACCGGAAGTCCGAGTCGATGTCTCATTCCTCTATAGGATCCGATATCGATCAAACGTTTGATGTTAAGCTGCATTTCTGAACGAAGTTCGCCTTCCAGTTTATAATTTTCGCTAAGAATTTTCCTTATTGCTGTAATTTGTTCATCGTTCCAGTCCTGTACTTTGATATCCTTATCAATGCCTGCCTGGGCAAGGACTTTGCGTGCAGTACTGCGGCCAACACCATAAATATAGGTGAGAGCTATTTCGCCTCTTTTATTCTTAGGTAAGTCTACTCCTACAATTCGTGCCATATAGTTCTAAAAATGGTTTGCAAAGTTAGTAAATTATCCCTGACGTTGTTTAAATCTAGGATTTTTTTTGTTAATAACATAAACGCGGCCTTTTCTTCTCACTATTTTGCAGTCGGCGCTACGCTTTTTTACAGATGCTTTTACTTTCATATAATAATTTATTTATATCTGAATGTTATTCTACCTTTTGTCAGGTCGTAAGGTGACATTTCGACTCTTACCTTATCACCCGGCAATATTTTAATATAATTCATTCGCATTTTGCCTGATATATGGGCAGTAATGATATGTCCGTTTTCAAGTTCAACTCTGAACATGGCATTTGAGAGAGCTTCAGTTATTGTTCCATCCTGTTCAATTGGAGGTTGTTTAGCCATAGAATTCTTTTTTACTTAACACTTCATCAATAAATCTGAAAGTTGTTAAAACATCAGCTTTCCCCTGTCCCACAGCAACAGCATATTCAAAGTGAGCTGAAGGTTTTCCGTCGGCTGTTACAACTGTCCATCCGTCATTTTTTTGAAATGTTTCTTTCCTTCCCATATTTATCATTGGTTCGATGCAAATAACCAGTCCTTGTGGGAGTTTATGCCCTGTACCTCTTTTACCGAAGTTGGGTACTTCAGGTGGTTCATGGAGCCTTGCTCCCAATCCATGGCCAACCAGTTCTCTTACAACTGAAAAACCTGCGCTTTCAGCTTTCGACTGAACGGCAAATGAGATATCTCCCAGTCGGTTTCCCGCAATTGCTTCTTTTGCTCCTTCCTCAAGTGATTCCCTTGTATAATCGAGTAGCCTTCTTACTTCGCTGCTAATCTCGCCTACGGCAAATGTGAAGGCACTGTCACCATAATATCCGTTAAGAACTACTCCGCAGTCAATTGATACTATATCTCCCTCCTTCAGAACATATTCAGAAGGTATACCGTGGACTATTTCTTCATTTACCGACGTACAGATTGCAGCGGGGAATCCGTTATAACCCTTAAAAGCAGGCAATGCTCCATGGTCAAGGATATACTCTTCCGCAATATTATTAAGGGCGGCAGTAGTAATTCCTGGAGCGATATGCTTTGCGATTTCTGCCAGCGTCATCGAAACAAGAATATTGCTTTCTCTCAGTAGTTCTATTTCTTCCTTTGTCCGGCTTTTTAACATCGAAAAAATGTATTTGAATTAATATGCTGCCACTGCGCCAGTTCTACCTTTAACGCGTCCCGATTTCATCAGTCCGTCATAATGTCTCATAAGCAAGTGACTTTCAATTTGCTGAAGTGTATCAAGTACTACGCCGACAAGGATAAGGAGGGAAGTGCCTCCATAGAACTGGGCAAACTGCTGGGAAACTCCCATTTTAACTGCAATTGCAGGCAGTATAGCAATAATTGCAAGAAATATTGAGCCTGGTAGAGTAATTTTTGACATAATACTGTCAATAAATTCAACTGTTTTTCTTCCCGGTTTAATACCTGGAATAAATCCTCCGTTCTTTTTCATATCCTCGGCAATCTGAACAGGGTTAATCGTAATTGCAGTATAGAAATATGTAAACAATATAATCAATAATCCATTAACAAAATTATACCAGAAGCCGTACATATCTGAGAATGCCATAACAAAGCCTGAAGATGAGTTTGAGTATCCGGCAATGATAATCGGTAGCATCATTATTGCCTGAGCAAAGATAATTGGCATAACTCCTGCTGCATTGACTTTAAGAGGTATATACTGACGTACTCCACCGTATTGTTTGTTTCCTATGATACGGCGAGCATACTGGACAGGTATACGACGTGTTCCCTGGACGAGAAGTATTGCAAACAGGATAACAACAAAAAGTAATACCAGTTCGACAACAAGTGCGATAGCGCCGCCGGCGCCATTTATACGTGTGCCGGCTTCGAATATAAAGTTCTCAGGTAAGCGTGCTACAATACCTATCATTATTATAAGAGATATTCCATTACCTATGCCTTTATCGGTAATTTTTTCACCGAGCCACATAACGAATATTGTTCCTGCAGTAAGGATTATTACCGAGGAAACCGTAAAAAAAGTACCCGACATAACAAAAGCTGATGCCGGAAGCTGAACGTGCAGGTTGTAAAGATATGTTGGAGCCTGTAGAATTAATATAATAACTGTAAGGTAACGTGTGTACTGGTTTAGCTTCCTTCTGCCGCTTTCTCCCTCTTTCTGAAGTTTCTGGAAATAAGGGATAATTATTCCAAGCAATTGTATAACGATTGAAGCCGATATGTAAGGCATAATGCCCAGAGCAAAGATAGAAGCCTGTGAAAATGCTCCGCCAGAAAACATATCGAGTAGCCCCATAATGCCCGTAGCTGTCTGATTCCTAAGTCCTTGAAGCTGTGAAGGGTCGATTCCGGGGAGCGTTACATATTTACCAAGCCTGTAGATTGCAATTATACCGAGAGTATAAAACAATCTTGCCCGGAGGTCTTCAATCTTAAAGATATTTTTTATAGTTTGTATAAATTTCATCCGGTTTTATAATTTTACGGCCGTTCCGTTATTTGCTTCAATGGCTTCAATGGCTCTTTTACTGAATGCATGTGCATGTACTTCGAGTTTTCTATTAAGTTCGCCTTTACCCAGAATTTTAACACGTGCATTTTTTGAAACCAATCCAGCAGAAATCAGCAATGGGATATCAATTTTTTCGACATTGAGTTTTTCTGCCAGATTTTGAAGTGAGCCAATGTTGACAGCCTTATATTCAACTCTATTTATATTTTTAAAGCCGAATTTAGGAACTCTTCTCTGGAGTGGCATCTGACCGCCTTCAAATCCGAATTTCCTTTCATATCCAGATCTTTGTTGGGCTCCCTTATGTCCTCTTGTAGAGGTACCGCCTCTTCCTGATCCTTGACCTCTTCCCAGTCGTTTTTTATTCTTTACTGACCCCTTAGCCGGTTTTAGGTTACTAAGATTCATATTTTATAAATAATATTTACATTAAATTTCTTCAATTTTAACGAGATGTTTTATTTTTTCCACCATG
>JAGPFZ010000092.1 GCA_018056245.1 Bacteroidales bacterium | reverse complement strand
TTTCTTCACATGAAGCTAAAAACCATGCAACCAGAATAAAGGAAAAAATGAAAATAATTTTCTTTTTCATAATTATTTGCTTTCATCTACAAATTTATAAAACTCATTAAATTGTAAAATATTTCCTCAACATCATTTTAATTAATTTTAAGCCTTTATTGTCTTAATTGCTTTATAAAAAATATGCATCAAACTGAACAGAAAGACAGTCATTATGATAAAAAATAAAATCAAATTAAAACCATGGAAGATTTAAAATTGAAAAAGCAAGTCACTTTAGTTGCAATTCTCAGGATAGTTTTAAATTCACTGGGATTATTAGGTGCCGGGTGTGTCTTTGCAGTTATGAAGTTTGTAAAAGGCTTAGTGCTTGGCGATGAGATAGCAGAAACAATAATATCTTTTATTGGAATTTCTTTACCACTTTTTATTGGATCAGTGTCATTACTGGGGATTATAGGCGGTATAGGTTTGCTCTCATATAAAAACTGGGCCCGGATACTTGTTCTGGTTATCTCGGTTATCTGCTGCCTTAATATTCCTATAGGAACACTGGCTGGTGTTTATTCAATATGGGTATTGATGCAAAATGAAACTATCAAATTATTCAATCCCGATAAATACGAACCTTTAAACCCGCAAATCTAAACCGAGAAACTATTCAATAAAGTAATATTTTATAACAGGAGATTACGGTTGAGGTTTCCTGATTTCTCCTGTTTATTTTCCTTATTATTTATTTTTACTTATTTCCCCTCACCTTTTCATTTTTTACGCATATCCCCATTCTTTCATCACTTCGAGATCGGCTTTTACACATTCCATAGGACTTTTACCCTGGTAAGCTTCCTGTTCGATAATATAAACTTTTGCTCCTCCGGTTTTTGTTGCAATGTCAAGAACTTCGCGTGCATTGACAATACCTTGTCCTATTATGCAGCTTTCGAACCTCCCTTTTCCTGTCTCTATCTCATCTTTGACATGAATATTTTCCCACCTTTTCGGATATTTCTTAACCACTTCCATGGCATTAGCGCCTCCGTTGTAAAGATTACCCATATCGAGTTGGATCACAACCATCTTTGGATCAATTGACTTCATGATGATATCGAACATTTTTTCACCATTAAATTCAGTTTTAAATTCAAAATCGTGGTTGTGATATCCGAATTTCATCTTATTCTTTTTACACAGCTCCCCGGCTTTATTAAAAATATCTATTGTTCTCATCAAATCATCGTAAGTACGGTACATTGATTGAATCATTGACGGACTAACAACATACTCCTGGCCAAGCGTCGCTGCATCATCTACAAGTTTTTTCCAGCTATCGGCAAAATCATTTTTTGATGCGTCCCAGTGGTTCGGATTAAGGGAAGTATGGCCGCTGATCATTTTCAAACCCAAGTCGTCAAGTATTTTTCTGAATTCAACAGGCTGGTATCCGTAAAACTTACCATTAATATAATTTGCATGCTCAACATAAACATAACCTATCTGGGCTATCTGTTTGAGCGACCCGACAGGATCTTTCCCCATTTCGGCCCTGATAGAATAAAGCTGAAGTCCTACAATTCCTTTTGCTTTTGCCGGCACGGGAGAAATAGTTTTGGGTAAAACAACGGCACCGGCAACTGCCATAGCGCTGTTCTTTATAAATGTTCTTCATGATGTTCTCATTTTATTTTTATTTTAAAGTTTTGAATTATAATAATTATGAAGTTATAAAAGACGTGTCAATAATATAAGCTTTTTTAATAATAAATAAATAATAGTGATTATTTTTTCAGGCTGCCGGTTTCTTCCAGAGGAGCTGTTTTTCGATATTACTGTGTAATTTATATGGTTTTACATGATCGTTTATCTTTTCTCCAATAATTTCAATTTTACCAAGGTCGGCATTTCCCAGTCCGGCTTGCGCACAATAGGTCAGATAGCCGATGTTGCTGAAATCAATACCCATAAGTTCTACTCCCACTCTGTCGGCTGCCAGCCAGTCGGTACTGGCGAGGCAAACCCTGTGGTCAACAGGAGTTCCTGCTGTAGGGCCATTACCCTCCATCCCTTCATATCCGTCAATAACTGCAAGGTGAGGATGCAACCGTCGGGCAATGTCGAAAAGGTTATAGTTTATACCCCTGTATCCTCCGCCATGTACAATAGATTTATCACTTCTTGTGCCCTCTTTTCTGTTTTTTCCGAAAGCAAACCCCGCATCCTTGATCGCCGAACCAACTATTATATTTTTCAGAGAAAGTGTCGCAATAATACGGTCGTGGGTCTTCAATCTTGCCACTGAAACAATATATGAACCGGGATCAAGTAATACTTTTGAAAACCTTACAGCATGAGGCGCAAAATCTCTCTCATCAAATAAATGAATAATTTCATATCTTTCATTGTCAAGATCCATAAATTTAACCGGATATTTATCAGCAAGTTTCAAGTAATTGAAATTGCTGAAAGCACTCATTGTAGGGCCATCTGCGGCCGATTCGGCAATAACAACATTATTGAGCTTTTTTATCGACTTCAAAAACTCGAGTATCCCTTCAAGAGTATCGGCATGTGTTGCACTTAGCTGAATGCTGCTTGAAACATTATTCGGCTTAAGTATAACTCGCCGATTGCCTATTGCATCTCTTATCTGTCTTGAAAATGGCTGCAAAGCTCTGAAAGTCATATCTACTCTATCTTCACCGGTAGTAAATGAAACACTCGAAATAAAATTTTCCTGAGCTTGCTGAAATACAAAATTTCCTGAAGGTCTGTAAATTGAAATACCTGCAGCTCCAATTAAAGAAGTCTTTATGAAATCACGACGATTTATCATATTCATAAGCTTACTCTTTAAATTAAATTGAGATAAATTTACAAAATATTTTAACCTGAAATATTACATATAAGTTATTTAGATGTATTTTTATTTTTAAAAGTAAAATTTATATAAATCATAAATAATAACATTTATGGAAAAGAGAATGTTTATCAAAACAACGATTTTAGGAACATTAGCTTTTTTATTTCCG
>JAGPFZ010000044.1 GCA_018056245.1 Bacteroidales bacterium | reverse complement strand
TATTTAAGTGATTATAGGTATAAAAACCTTATCGTTAATCAGGCTTACCATTTACGTTCCAGACAATCTTTTTTCCGAATCCCAGCCTGTTATCTGTCATCTTAATATATGTCAAATCCACTGCCCAGAGGCAGGTATCCATCAATGTGGCTGGAGGAAAACGGCGGAGATAAGCGTTCCTTGCCTTTTCGAGCCTTTCACCTTTAAGTTCCGATACAATTCCCTGAAACTGGATTCCTCTTACTTTTCCGATCACCCATGTCTCGAGCACTACTGTACCGGCAACAAGAGGATTTTTTCTAAACTCCTGTCCATGACGGGTATCAGTGTCAGTTGTGAAAACCAAAGCATTTTCACCTTCAAGGTATACATAAAAGCAATTTGCACACCATGGTTCTGAGGCAACCGAAGTGGCAATAGTAAAAACATGGTGCTTTCGAAAAAAACGCGTTATCCTTTTGTCAATCATTTTCCATCCATGTGAAGCCTGGAACATCGAACCCTGCCAGCTTAAGTATTCTGGAAACCACATTATCAACCAGATCATCAATGCTCTCAGGCTTGCTGTAAAATGATGGTGAAGCAGGAAATATTATAGCTCCCGCCATTGCAAGAGTCTCCATATTACGGATATGAATCAGGTTATATGGAGCTTCCCGCGGAACAAGAATTAGTTTTCTCCTTTCTTTCAGAATCACGTCTGCGGCTCTTATAATAAGATTATCCGAAGTAGCGTTTGCTATCCTGCCAATAGTTCCCATCGAAGCCGGACATATTATCATAGTATCATATAAAGCTGAGCCTGATGCGAATGGGGCTATATATGTTTTATTATCATACTCCTTCGCAGGAGGATTAAAAGCTGGTTTTAAGCCTGTTTCATATTGCCAAATTTGCTTTGCAGTATCTGATAATATTATAGCTATTTCATCCGGAGGTGATTCTATATCCATAACTTTTTCGAGTAGCCGTAAAGCATAAATCGAGCCACTGGCACCTGTTATTGCAAGGATGATTTTTCTGGCTGACTTAGTCATTAAATAATAAATTTAAAGAATTAAAGATATAAAAGATATATAAATAAATATAGAGGCGAAGGGGACAGGGGGAGTCTCTTATTCACCTCTTACCCCAACAAGTCTTTGCTTCAATATAGCCACTCCTGTTGAAGCTTTTTCCTTTATCACTTCCACTTTCCTTCCTGGCGACAGGGAAACATCATGAGGGTCAATCAGGAATATTTTTGCATTATAAGGCACATATTCAATAAGTCCGGCTGCAGGGTAAACATTAAGAGAGGTGCCTATAATTACAAAGATGTCGGCTTCTGAAGCAATTTCTATAGCTTTACTCATCATAGGGACCTCCTCGCCAAACCATACAACATGAGGACGAAGTTGACTTCCCTTTTCACATTTATCGCCAGGATTAATGTCATTATATCCGATCTCATAAATCAGAGACGGATCAGCTGAGCTTCTTGCCTTGGTTAATTCGCCATGTAGATGAATCACATTAGAACTTCCGGCTCTTTCATGCAGGTTGTCAATATTCTGGGTTATTATATAGACCTCAAAGTACTTTTCAAGCTCTGCAAGTCCAAAGTGACCGGCATTAGGTTGTGTTGTCGCAAGTTGCCGGCGACGTTCATTATAAAATTGAAGCATCAGATCCTTGTTTTTACGCCATCCGTCTATCGAGGCTACTTCCATCACATCATATTCTTCCCATAACCCGCCGGCATCGCGAAACGTTTTGATGCCGCTTTCGGCACTCATACCTGCGCCTGTAAGAACCACAAGTTTATCTTTAAATCTCATTTCAATTAAGATTCCGGGTTTTACAAAGAAACTCAAAGTATAGACAGATAGATTCAGATACTCACTCTGTTATAACTCTGTGTTACTTTGTGATATCAACATTCAAAATTAAAATTTATTTCTCGGTTCAAAAATATTATCATTTCATGTACATTTGAATTATGATTGATCATCTCACAATACAAAAAATACTCGATTCGGCACAGATAGTTGAGGTTATTCAGGAGTTCGTTTCGCTGAAGCGCCGTGGAGTCAATTTTATTGGTTTATGTCCTTTTCACAACGAAAAAACTCCTTCATTCACCGTATCGCCCTCGAAAGGAATTTTCAAGTGTTTCGGTTGCGGCAAAGGCGGCAACGTTGTCAACTTCATAATGGAACATGAGCACCTTAGTTACCCTGAAGCGCTTAAATATCTGGGTAAGAAATATGATATCGAGATTGAAGAGAGCCAGCCTTCTGAAGAAGATATCGGGAAAAAGAATGAACGTGACAGCATGCTGGTTCTGACAACTTACGCCGGCCGTCAGTTTCATGAAAATCTTTTCAATTCTGATGAAGGTATTTCTGTGGGTCTATCTTATTTCAGAGAACGCGGATTCAGGCAGGCAACTCTTAAGAAATTTGAAATTGGATACAGCTTTGCACAACATGATGCATTCTCCAAAAAAGCTCTTGCCGACGGATACAATGAAGAGTATCTAATAAAAACAGGCCTGTCGGTCAGACATGAAGAAAGGCTTTTCGACAGGTTTAGCGGAAGGGTGATTTTCCCGATACACTCACTGGCCGGACAGATTTTGGGTTTTGGCGGCAGGATACTTAAATCGGACCCAAAAGCTGCTAAGTATATCAATTCTCCCGAATCGGATATCTATCATAAAAGCAGAATCGTTTATGGAATTTTTCAGGCCCGTAAAACGATAACAAAAGAAGATAAATGTTATCTCGTTGAAGGTTACACCGATGTTTTGTCCCTTCATGAAGCAGGCATTGAAAATGTAGTGGCCTCAAGCGGTACTTCTCTCACCCAGGAACAGGTGAGACTCATAAAACGGTTTACACGAAACATAACAATAATTTATGACGGCGATGAAGCAGGTATAAAAGCCTCTTTACGCAGCATTGATATTGTGCTCGAGGAAGGCATGAACGTAAAAATTGTTCTCCTGCCTGACGGTGAAGATCCGGATTCTTATTCAAAGAAGATAAGCAATGAAGAGTTTATGCAGTTCATCAGGGATCATGAAACTGATTTCATTCGATTCAAGACAAAGCTCCTGCTTGCCGATGCAAAAAATGACCCGGTTAAAAGGGCAGGATTGTTGCATGATATAGTTAGTTCGATTGCTGTCATCCCTGAAATAATTATACGCACCGTTTATATAAAAGAATGCAGTACACTGATGGAAATACCGGAAACAGTAATTTATAATGAAGTAAATAAACTACGCCGTCAGAAATCATTTCAGGAACGCAACAGATATCCTGCACCTGAAGATATCCCGGTTCAGGTGGCTTCTCCAGCCAGACAGCCCCAGTTTCAAATTGCCGATTCATTCCCCTCCGAAAGAGAGATTGCCCGACTTATGCTTAAATATGGAAGTGAAGTTTACAAAAGGATAATAAACAAAGACGATGGCACGGAAACAACTATCACAATAGCCGATTATATAGTAAAAGAAATCACAGTTGACAATCTCGAATTCGAAAATCCTGTTTTTGCCGGCATATTCAGTGATTATAAATTTCATGTTGATCAGGGACTTTTCCCTGGCGATCAGCATTTCATAAATCATCCAGATCCTGGAATATCAATGGCCTCGGCCGACCTTCTGGCCGATACTTATGAAATAAGCCAGATCTGGAAACAAAAACAGGCTTACGTCGAAACCGAGGCCGACAAACTTAAAGAAATTGTTGAAGACGCTGTTCTTAAATTCAAAGCCGATAAAATCAAATCGGTGTGCAGAGCAATCCTTAAACAGATTGATCAGGCCTCAAAAGATGGGGATATGGAGAAAGTGATGATTTTGCAGAAAAAATATGACATACTCAGTAAAACTCTCTCACTTATAAGTAAAAAGATGGGTAATAGAATTATATTATAATAATTTACTGAAAGTTATCATCTCCTTAAATCAGGATGAAATGAAAATAATACTAAAATCAATAACAACTCTTCTGCTATGCATGATTTTTGTGTCAGGATGCGTTCATGAAAAGCCTACAAATAAACAATCGGGAGATGTGTTAACAACCTACCGCACCGATTCTATTCACAATGAATCGTCAATTACACGGAAAGAGATCTTTTACGGCCTTGTCACTCCAACTGAAGTGTCATCCATATTTAACAGGCTTGGCATTCCATATCATAAAAACATAATCAATCCGGTTTCGAACCACGAACTTTATACAAGCAATTCGAAATGCTCTATGAACCTTGGCGTTTATGGAGTTGATTTCGGATATTTAAAAATGTTCGGTATTAGCCAGAATATGATTGAATACATACTTGTAATCAAGGAATTGAGTGATAAACTGGGAATTCCGGAAAATTTACTAATCGAACCTGTAAAGAAAATAGAAACTAATCTGGATAATCCCGACAGTGTTATGGTTCTTTTGAACAAATCATATACAGACATAGAAAACTATCTACGGAGTGAAGGACGAGAAAGTACTGCAGGCCTTATGCTAATGGGGGGATGGATTGAAGCTCTTTACATCACAACACAACTTTTATTCAATCCTGAAAATCCCGACAAAGAGGTGATCGAAAAAATTGCTAATCAAAAATATACTCTTAATACCCTTATAAGTTTTATGCGAAACTTTTATGATGATCCTGTAGTTGTTTATTATACTAAAAAACTTATTTACCTCAGAAGAATGTATGATACTTTTGACATCTACTATAAAAAAGGCGACCTGGAAATTGACACCAACCGAAAAATTCTGCTGACTTCAGGAAGCCGGATTACAATTTCTCTCGAAACACTAGAAAAAATAAGAGATTATACTGCAAAACTGCGTACTGAAATAGTAACTCCTTAGAATTTAAATAAATGCCAGTAAAATCTTTAAGTAATAACAAAATACTTGTAATAATCAATCCAAAGGCCGGCCGGAAAAGAATCATTAATGTAGCCAAAAAAATTGACCGTTACAAGAACATTATGGATTATGCGGTTTTCAACGATTTAACTGATTTCAAAAACTTTATCAGGGATAATATTGAAAAATATGAAATTTTTGTTGCTGCTGGAGGCGATGGTACTGTAAACACCGTTGCATCAGAAATTGCAGGCTCAGGAAAAATACTCGCAGTGCTTCCGATTGGCTCTGGCAACGGATTCGCAAGAGAAATGGGCTTTAGAAAAAATATAAAAATATTACTGCGCGATATCAGTAAACATAATTCATTCAAAACTGATATTATCTTTCTTAATAACAGACCTTGTATTAATGTGGCAGGAACTGGTATCGACAGCTTTGTTGCCCATATTTTCCACGACTCTGAAAAACGAGGATTCTGGAGTTATGTCCTCGCTTGTTTTAAAGTTGTCGCTTCACTTAAGCCTATAAGAATCACAATAAATATTGAAAATAATACTGTTGAAGAAAATGTTTTTATGCTCTCGGTAACTAATACAAGGCAGTTTGGAAACCATGCTATTATTGTTCCCCGCGCCGTTCCGGATGACGGTAAATTTAATATTGTCATCGTAAGGCCTTTCCCTAAAATTATGTTGCCTTTTTTCGCCATTAAATTATTGAGCGGTACTTTGAAGGAATCTAAACATATCCGTTATTACGAAACCGATCAGCCTATTACTATCCTCTCTTCAGAATCCAGATTTCATATAGATGGAGAGCCTGTACTGATATCCGATGAAATTAATGTTACAATAAAACCTAAAATGCTTGACGTTCTAGTTACGACCAGAAATAAATGGGTAAATAAAAATTAATAAACAAAATATTAATGGTTTTCACTTATATATTCTTTGAATAATTTTTAGCCGCAAATCTTTTAAATTTTCTGATATAGCAATAAAAAATAAATTATGAGAAATCAAAACCTGAAATATATGCAGGGCATTCATAAAAGGGATCTTTTTCTTTTTCCTGAAAATTTCCGAAGCGTATATACACCAATACAGGTTTTGCATTTAGCATACGGTTGAGCGCACCCATTTTAACTTCTGACCTGAGTTTATCATAAAGTTCACTTCTGTCATCAAGCCAGGTAAGTCCCGTATTGAATCTTTCTGCTGCACAAACTGACTCAAAGAGTTTTGATAGCTTTTTCTCTTTACCTTTTTTACAATAAATCGCATCAAAAACCAGAAACCTGAATTCCCCTGGCATAAACAATCTCCGAAAATAAGGTAGATGTGGCAGAACCTTCATAATAACCCAACCCCATATTCCAGGAATATTATAAATTTTATATACCGAGGGAATTGCACATACACCTCCGATTATTTCTCCATTTTCTTTAAGAACATAATATTTGTTATTATAAAAAGCATAATCGGTAGTGAACAGAGAATAATTTCTGTAATATTCATTCAATAGTTCAGTCATCAAAGGTCTTTCTTCATTTGTAAGAAGGGAAACTTCAGGATGAAATAAAGGTGAAAAACGGCTGAAAGCAACTGTGAGAAATGACCTTACATGTTCATACCCGGCCTGATGTACCAGGTTTTTCGATCTTTCATTCATACTTTCAATAAATGCGTACATAATATACCGCTCTCCTTCATTGAAATCTTTAATGTCAAATAACTCTGGTTTGTTTAAAATTTCAAGAACCTTATGTTTGAAGGAATCTTCTCTCCCTGCTTCAGCCTGCCTTCTTTTCTCTCCTTGAGATAACAGGTTCGTTTGATAAAATGATTGCAATGTAAGATATCTGAAGTAAAAAGAAGAAACACGTAAAACACCCTGACCTGTGATTCTAAAGCATGTCCCGATTGTTCCTTCAAACTGGCCTTTTTTATAAAGCGAAATGAATCTTATCCTTTCTTTATACGCATTTATTCTTTCCTCTACATTCTGAATAGTATATCTCATCTCTCTTTCCGAACCTATAATAGTGTGGTTAAGAAGATAAATTATATCTTCGTTTGCGTAATCGGAAATCCTTATTTCAAGGTCGTTATATCGTAAAATAGCCTTTTCAAACATTACTCCTTATATTTATAAACTCTTCAATGATTGTCCTATAAGTAACATTTCTTTTATCTTCATTGTCATAAAGACTTTAAATTTATCATTAAGAGATAAAACCATATTCTATTGTATCTCTATTGAGAATAAAAATCAAACCAGAAATATTGTTCTGCATCAAAACATATTAACCCTTTAAACTACGGGTTTTGAAAATGCAATTTACAAATATCAGGTGATATAATAAAAATGCCGTAAAAAGCAGTCATTTAAATCACAAAAGGGAAAAGAGCCTGAGCAATAACAATGTCTTCACGATTTGTTATCTTTATATTTTCTCTATTCCCTTCCACAATATGAATTTTCTCTCCTGTTTTTTCAAGTACTGTCGCATCATCAAGAAATGAGGGATCATAGTTCTGTTTATAAGCATTTTTTATAAGTCCGGCATCGAAAACCTGTGGTGTCTGTACCTGTTTCACATAATTTCTATTTACAGGTTCAGTTATATCGTCTTTTACAAGTCGAACAGAGTCGTTCACACTTATTACTGGAATAGCATTCCCGTATAGTGCTGCTGCTTCAAAGCAACGACCTATAGTTTCAATGCTTACAAGCGGCCTTACACCGTCCTGAATAGCTACAAGCCCATTTTCGCTGACAAACTCCAGTCCATGCCTGACGGAAATAAACCTGTGACTTCCGCCTTTTACCAGTGTATGCGGTATATCGAATGAATATTTTTTCTGAAGATCGTTCCAATACCTTAGCTGGTTTTCCGGGAGGACTGTAATTATCTCTATTGCACTGTTAAACTTTCTGAATCTTTCAATTGTGTGCATCAATACCGGTTTCCCGGCAAGTTCGAGAAACTGTTTTGGGATATCCGTTCCCATCCGCTTCCCTGTTCCTCCGGCTACTATAACAACATACAAATTCCTGTCTGAATGCATTGAAAAATTTTTTTCAATTTGTTAAATGAATATTCTAAGCAGACCAATAATTTATTCACAATTTTATTTTGAATAATATCAGAAAATGTACATTATGAGAGTAGCACAAAGGCAGATAAGGTTTACTACTGTAAAGAAATAATTATATTGTTCCCTCTTTTTGTGGAATTGTTCCATTTTTCTTGCAAGGATACCGATCGTTGGAGCAAAAAGCACAATCAGAAAAGCAAAAAACTCAAAGCCATAGAAGACCTTATCGAAACCTCCCTTTACAAATGCCGATAAGTAAACAATTATCAGCAAAAAGATCAAATAAAGAAGATAACTTACTTTTAGCATCAATGTAGAAACCGGTCGGCGTTTATGAAGAATATGCGGTTTAAGATAGGCATAAGCCAGTGAGAATATCAGAATAATAAATACTGCACCGAGGATATAATTAAGTACATCAGGAAAATTGGCCATAATTTTGATTTTGGATTTCAGTCATTTTCGAGTTCCGACCATACGAGTGAACTTGCTCCAAGTACAGCAGCATTTTTTGTTTCAATCTGAGAAGGAAGCAGTTTCACCTTGCCTCTATAAATATGGAGAAGATTTTCTTCCATATATTTTTTTGCCGGTTCAAAAATAAACTCCTTTGCAGCTGCCAATCCGCCAAAAAGGAATATTGCTTCAGGGCCGGTATGTGCAACAAGGTCGGCAAGTTTTATTCCAAGGATTTTTCCGGTATATTCAAAAGCTTTTTTTGCAAGCGGGTCGCCGTTTACTGCTGCCTCATAAATTTTTTTTGAATCGAGTTCTTCGAAGCTCATTTTTCTAAGCATGCTGGGCTCCAGGCTATCGGCCATTATCTTCAGGAGAGTTCTCTTAAGTCCGGTTGCGGAAACATACGTTTCGAGACATCCTTTTTTACCACAGCCGCATTCCCGTTCGGAGAAACCGGGTTTAACTGTTGTATGCCCGAGTTCACCAGCAAATCCGTCATTACCGTAAATCAGTTTCCCGTTAGCAACGAAACCGCTTCCAAGGCCTGTACCAAGCGTTAACACTACAAAATCCTTCATTCCTTTAGCGCCGCCATAAATCATTTCACCTATTGCCGCAGCATTGGCATCATTTGTTATAATGACCGGAAGAGTAGTATAATTTTTAAAAAGTACTACAAGAGGCGTGATACCTTTCCATGGTAGCCCGGCAGGATATTCTATTGTGCCCCTGTAAATATTACCCATAGGGGCACCAATTCCGAATCCGGTAAGCTCGGCATCAAATCCGGTTCTTTCGCTTAGAGATATTATATTATTATAAACGGTTTCAACAAATTTTTCGGGTACAGGGTAATCGTTGGTTTTCAAACAACCTTCGGCAAGTACTTTTCCGTCCCTGTCAACAAGTCCGAAAACAGTGTTTGTACCTCCGATATCAATACCCGCTGCGACCTTAATGACCGACATCCGGAAAAAAGAGTTTATGATTGAACGTTAATAAAGAACTAAATAACTGTAAATATGATTAAAAAAGAACAAGTTTACGAAGTATGTTCGGTAATCATAATGATTTTCAGGCAAGTTCATTCCATGCAACAGCAGCCGCACCGAGCACTGCAGCGTTACTTTCCTTTATACCCGACGGGAGTATTTCAAATGTTCCCTTAAAGGTGGGCATAATATATTTATCAATATATTTCCTTACAGGAACGAACAGCAGGTCGCCTGCGTTGGCAAGTCCGCCGAACAGGAAGATAGCCTGAGGGCTGGAAAAAACAACTGCGTTGGCAATGCCATGAGCAAGCTTTTCGCCGGTGAAGTCAAAAGCTTTCAATGCGATAGGGTCATTTTTGATAGCAGCTTCCGACACCATTTTGGCTGTCAACTGTGATGGTGCAATGTTTCGTAATGGAGTCTCTTCCCTCATCTCCGTCATAAGAAATAGTGTTGTACGCACCAGACCTGTAGCAGAAGCATAAGTTTCAAGACATCCGTTACAGCCGCAACCACATGCTCTTCCACCTGGAACAATAATTATATGTCCAAGCTCGCCAGCGAATCCTGTATGCCCGTAAACAAGCTGTCCGTTAATTACAATGCCGCTTCCAAGCCCGGTCCCGAGTGTGAGCACGATGAAATCCTTCATGCCTTTGGCAGCACCAAAGATCATTTCACCTACTGCAGCAGCATTAGCATCGTTCGTAAGAGCAACAGGCAACGAAGTGCCTGACTTAATCATTTCAGAGAGAGGAATAATACCTTTCCAGATGAGATTAGTCGCCCGTTCAATGGTACCTTTATAATAGTTCCCGTTTGGAGCTCCTATCCCAACTCCTTTTAACATGACGTTCCCTGCTTCCTTCTGCAATTCAAAAATTGTCTTTTCGATTGCATTTACAAAATCCTGCACATCAGTATATGATGCGGTGAGAAGATTTTTTTCAACAGGAATGTTTCCATCCCTGTCAACCAGACCAATCACAGTATTGGTTCCTCCTATGTCAATACCTGCAACAACTTCTTTCATAATATGGATTTGATTAAATTAATATAGCTTTAAAATAATTGGAATGAAATTTATCTATTTCGGACAAAAATAAAATTATTTCCGGAACTTAATCATCTTTACCGCATTGTTTTTTTCTTTTTAAGATTTTCACTTTTAACCCACATAGTTCTGACATCCCAGTCTTGTTCAATAATCCAGTTAATTTTAACATCTATTTCATCCGGATAATATGAAACTGGTTCAGGCTGGATTTTCAGGTCATAATTTCCTGTAGTCCATTTATTATCACCGTTCAGGTCATAAATAGCTTTAAGACGGTACTTACCTCTTTCAAGTAAGGGGAAATCAACGGTTCCATTTCCTGAAAGTTTTCTTTCATCAATCAATTTTTCATCATTATCGAGAAGCCGTATAATCATTTTACATGGAACATTCTTAACATGCACTATAAGTTGCCCAAATTCGTTTGCAGGCCTCACAGAAAAAGCGTATCCTGATGAATCCGAAACGTCACCATATATAGTTCTGAATGCTCCACGGTCAGCAATAAGCATGTATCTGATGCCATCCTTTAACTCTGCTTCAAGATAATACCTCAGGGAAGAAATGCTGTCGGGGTAAAGTAAAAAAGGAATTGTATCCCGATTTTCTTTCTCAAGCTTATAAAGCTTTATCTTTGATGTATCGGGGTTTGCGAATGGCAATGGAGAAGTAAATATTATTTTCTGGTTGGGTTTTATTATTCCGCCTGTAATATTTACTGAAGGCTTATAGACATTGGTTTTCTCTTTTACTCTTGCAGCCTGCTTCTGCATAAAATACCTCATTATAATAGTATCAGTACGGCTTATAACCTTACCGCTCGAGTCAGTGAACGGATACTTAAGGATTGTTTTAATTTCGGGTTGCGACCAGATGAGGCTATCGAGCAACCAAACCGTCATAGTGTCCCTTTCTTTACTCCTTTCAACTAAATAAGTATTCTGTTCAAAGCCTCCCAGATCAAAACTAAACGAATCGGGTGGAAGAGACAGTGTATAAGTAAGTTGATATGGCATATTCCGGGATGAAGATAAGAGGTAGTATCTGTTTGTAGAAGCTCTGAATAGAAATAATCTGTTGTCAATTTTCTTCTGAACTTTCTTTATTGCAGTATCTCTTTGCTGTACATTTAACAAACTGTCTTCCAGTTTGCTTATGTAATTATTTATTGGATTAATATTAAGGGTTGAATCGGAAAATGCAAACATCTCATCTTGTAAATCATACTTTTTATTGTTGTTGTTATCAACAAGTCCGTAAAGGTTGTACATGCCAGTTTTTATATTGTCCATTCTGAAATAACCTTCAGGGTCAGCAATAATTACATAATCCGGGAGGTTTTTTCGTGGAGCTGTATCGGCAAGCTGGCTGTGAAGCATTACAAGCACATTTTCAGCAGGATTAAGGTCTTCAGCCTGCAAAACATTTCCGGTTATTGAAAGCGAATCGAGTTTACTCCCTGTTGAAAAAACAAACTGATAGTTCACCAGAGGATTACCCTCGTTCAAATCTTTTATTGCATCCTGAAAATATAACGTATATGTTGTGTTGTCTTTAAAATTTTCGCGAAATTCTATTTTAATTGTTTTTCCTTTCACCGTTATGTTTGGTTTTTGTTCCATAGGTGGTGAAATCATAAATTTTTCATTCAATTTATCAAGTACTATATATTCATTGAATGTAATTGTAATAGTGTTGCCTTTAAATAATACAGCACCTGAAGGAGGAACACTTTTAATAATCACCGGAGGCTCGGTGTCCTTAGGTCCGCCACTTGGAGAAACAATTTTTGCGCAGGAAGCAGTAAAAATTATAACGGACACAATAATAATCGTCTTCGTTTTAAGCCTTCTAATCATTAACTGAATTGTAATCTGTTACAAACATACATCATTTTTATAGATGATGGCGTTGGCTACACTTTTGTTATACAATATGAATTAACTGAATATATTGACAAGCTATAAATAAATAATTTCCTACCTTTGGATGCATTAAAAATAAATTTTATGTTCTGGCAAATTATCGTCTGGAATCCTAACCCTGAAATATTCAGAATCGGTTCATTTGCAATAAGGTGGTATGGTCTTCTTTTTGCCTCGGCATTTCTTTTTGGGTATATCATTATGAAAAAAATTTTTACCAATGAAGGTAAAGGTGATATTGTTCTCGACCGCCTCACAGTATATATTGTGATTGGTTCAGTTGTCGGTGCAAGGCTTGGGCATTGTCTATTCTATGAGCCTTCCTATTATCTCAGCCATCCGATTGAAATACTTAAAATATGGCATGGCGGACTTGCAAGTCATGGTGGAGCAATAGGTATACTTTTGGCATTATGGCTTTTTGATCGGAAAGAAAAATTAGGATACGTTTGGACTCTCGACAGATTGGCAGTAGTTGCTGCACTGGGCGGTTCGCTTATAAGGATAGGGAATCTGATGAACTCTGAAATATATGGCGTCGAAACAAACTTGCCATGGGGCTTTGTTTTCTTGCGAAATAATGAAACAGTTCCAAAACACCCAACGCAATTGTATGAAGCATTTGCATATCTGATTATTTTCTTTCTACTCTACAGGATGTACTGGAAAAAAAAGGGAAATGTTTACCAGGGCCTTCTTATAAGTATATTTCTTATACTTGTTTTTACAGCAAGATTTCTGATTGAATTTATAAAAGAACCTCAGGTTCAGTTTGAAGCCTCAATGCCATTGAATATGGGCCAGCTTCTCAGTATTCCATTCATTATTGCCGGTATTCTGGGGTTTGTATTAAGTTTGAAAATTAAAAAGCCCGGGCTTGCGAAAAAAAGAAAATAACTTCTATGGATTTCTTAAAATTCCATGGAATAGAATATTCATCAACGCATTTACTCGATGTTCGATATCAACTTCCCTTTTTTCCCAAAAAAGCGGAACCTCAAGTCCCTTAAGTGCTGTCTGGACAGCCATTGCAGTGTACTCACTGTCATCTACTTTGAAAACATTCTTTTTTTTACCATCATATATTATAAGTCGTAAAATAGCAAGCTCTTCCAGGTCGTATTTCGACCTTATTTTTTCAATGAATTCGAAATGGTCGAGGTTTTTATCGAAAATTGCATTGTAATAATTAGAGAGTTTTTCGAACGTTTTCATTCTGACATTTATGTATATTCCCATTTTCACGATCGGCGAATCAACTGATTTTATAGCTTTAGTAAGCTCATTTCTAAGCAGATTGGCTTCATATCTTACAACTGCTTCAAATATCTCTTCTTTACTGTTAAAGTAGTAATAAATTGAACTTTTACCAATTTTTAAAGCCCTGGCTATCTCTTCCATTGTTGTCTTATGGAAACCAAAA
>JAGPFZ010000043.1 GCA_018056245.1 Bacteroidales bacterium | reverse complement strand
AACCGTGTTATGGCAATACCTGTAAGAGTAAGGAAACAAACAATCTGGGTAAGAACCGATATACCTCCTAATGCACAAAAACTGATTAAAGCAATCGGGATGAGAATCCCTCCAAAAATATTACAAAGAACGGAAATGTAGTGGCACAAGCTTTTTTTTAACAACTTATATTATTGAATGTATGATTCTTAACAACTAACAACTGTCAAACTCGGGATTACAAAATTGTCTTGGGTGAAGGAGCTAACAAAAACCGTGACAAGCTTATTAAACATACCGTCCGTGTTTTAGCCAGTGTTATATTTAAATTATTATGAAGCTACATATGTTGAGTCATGGTGCACAGGATTTTCTCTTTGCAAGCTCTTTTAAAAGCTTAGGTCATGCGTCAGCCTGTGTGGCTTTTAAATGTGCTTGTAAAAAGTATATTGGCATTTTTAGAAAAACTTAACTCTTGTAAAAATAGTATTACTTAAAGTGAGTGATCATTTCATTACTTTTTATTACCCCTCGTTTCCCACGTTAGTAGATTTCATTTTAAGAACAGTAAATTCAAAAGTATTATTACCAAGCAAGCCGTCACGATTTGCGCCTTCAATGACTCCGACAAAATGATTATTAAGGTCCGAGCAGAAAAATTCAATAGTGGCCTCCCCGTGTATATCTGTAATTAAAGAAGGATCCCAAAATAAGGTGTTCCGAAAATCAACAGCCTGATCCAGATTTGATACATCATCATACCTAACATGGTAAAACTGTCTGTCAGGGTAATATGCTTTTACTCTTGACAGGTTATTCATTTTCAAAAGTTCATCTTCTGTGAATTTGGGGTAGTGGTATACAATGGGATACAAATCTGTTAAAATCCATCCTTTATTATTTCCAACATTTTCATATTTCACAAGCTTGTAAGATTTCCCCTCAACAGGTTTAGCTTTTAAAGAATCTGGACAACATTGATTATATGGAGGAGAAATGCCAACCAAGTGGGCATAACCTTCACGATAATTATGTAAAAATCCGTGTGGACATACCCAGTCGTCATTTAGGTCCAATTTTACTAGACTATCAAGTTGTCCTATATAACGATCACGGAATAAGTTAGATCCATGGGCAGAAACAACAACTTCAGCAAGTTTATTGATTTTGTGGCCTTCGACAGAAGGATCAATATTAAACTCCTCTTTTATAACTGGTTTTGCACCAGTAAAAGGATAATTAATATCTTTTCGTCTTACTATATTATTTATTTTGAGGAAAGGATCAGATAAGCTTATTTGAGGCAGATATTCTTCAGGCAACATGAGTTTAATATATACATAGCCGTCCTGGCCTGATTTACGGCACTGGGGTGAAATCGTGAATCTGCCTGAAGGATCGGCCAAGATAAGTTCTGAAACATCTTTTTTACTGGGGTAAAAAATTTTCACAATCTGTTGCATGGATTCTGCCCTTTTTCTGTTGGCAGTAGCATGAACTACTCCGTCAATTCCATCGGAAATAACCTACAGCTTCGGTTCTCTGATTTTCTTCAAGAAAGATTCACTCCACAGATATCTTCTCCAGCCCTGGGTGAGCAGAAGCAAATAGAGGGCATCTTTCCTGATAGTATTTGTAGTATCGAAATAGGAAGCCGGACCGTATATTTTGCTTCTTATTTGTGAAGACAGGTAGCAATGGGAAAGTATATTAACCGGATCTATTTTGTCGTGGTAGAGTTTGTCATAAATACTTATTCCGAGATTTGCTGAAATAAGTTGGCCGTTTTCATCAGTTACAGCTATTTTCAACTTAGCCCTACTCTTTATTTCTAAACGTGTTTTGTTGAGTTCTGTTTTAATATAAAGTTTTTTTTCAGGATTAACATATACCAGACGTTCTGCTATCGAAGTAAGATCATCATCAAAAAGAGTAAACTCGGCAATGCCCTGAAAAGGAAATTCTTTCAGAGGTATTTTGATCTTTAGCTCATTAACTAATACTCCCATAGCGATACAACATACCATGCCCCTGACCTGACCCCTCAAATAAACTGTCTTCTTTTCGAATCCAGGATATTGTGTTATCACGAATTCGAGATATTCTTTATCCTCTCTATCTAGTCGTAAGGAAATACCTTCATTGTAAATTTCAGGAAGCAGAAAAACGCTGTCTGATAATGGTTCAGAAAGCCTTATAGAATACTGTTTTCCTGCAGAAGGTGTAAACATCATACTGCCCATTCCGGCATGAAAAGCTTTTAAATGAAAGTAGAGGAATCGAATCCTCAAACAGTATTCCTTGAACCTCTAACGGAGAACCATCTACCTTTACTGCTTTGAATGCAAGCCTGTTTTGAATTCCCGTCACAAGATTTCCACCCTCTGGAAAAGTATCGAATTGAAAGGATTTATTTTTTGATGGAAAAGTCAATATCACTGGCTCTTTCCATCCATCATAGTTTGGTGTTAGCTCCTTTCTTACCTTTATTCTGCGTACAGCTTTTATTTCTGAACTGTCTCCCAAAAATGAATTACAGGTATACGCAGCCATGAGCTAATCTCCAGTTCTCAAGGTATCTTGAAGATAAACATGTCCATTAATAAATCCGCTTTGAACTTCGTATTTTTCCTGCCATACTATCTGCCCGGTGGTCTCATTAAACATCTGCAGGTATAGTGTTTGGCTTAGAGAGGAGGGTGCAAATGTTTGAGAGTTCAGTAAGTAAGCTTTAAACCATAAGTCTTCAAGAGGTTCATAGATACCTTTGCTAGTCTGGATATAGATAAATTCAGATGGAAGCTTACTTGGAAGAGAATCTAAATCAGAAGCGAGCCTGTCAATCTTGGAATCTGTCGATTGTGAATGAATCTGTGAGAACAAAAAACCACAGAGCAATACGAAGAAAAGTCTGCTTATTTTATTATTGATTAATCGAATTTATTAACCTTTATTTTAAGAGATTAAGAATATCAAGTTAATTTTTACTTTAATGGTATAAATCTTGTCAAAACATCTGATTTTTTAGCATGCACTTATTGCATTATCTTTATTCCGAAATATTAATTTCTTCCTCTAATTGCATAATTTGAGACGGCCCTTTTGCGTGTCTCTTTAGAATAGTTCCATTGTTATCTATCAGAATGTGCCATGGTATGCTTATTGAACCATTATTATCAAATATTTTAATTAAATCAGTCTGCAATTCCTTATTTGCTCTTAGGTGGAAACCTTCAAGATTGTAAAATTTGATCATATTTTTCCATTGCACAGAATCCTGATCACGATCGATTGAAATGTATAATATTTGAACATTGTTTTTTTGTAACAAGCTTTTTAAATCTTCCTTATATTTAAATTCACTTATACAGGGGCCACACCATGTTGCCCAAACATCAACATAAATCTTTCCTTTAGGTAATGTCTTGGCTATGTCTGTTAAAGACTTCTGTTTTTGATAATCTTTCACAAATATTACCTTTTCGCTGAATTCAGATTCAGATGCTTTATGAAAATTAATTATTTCATCAATCAATGGTGAAATATATTGTATGTATTTGCTCTTCGGATACTCCGATTTAAAATTCTCAAATAACTCGATTAATTCCTTCTCGTATTCTTTTTGGGAACTTTCCTGATATAAATAATTTGCTATATAGGACTCGCGAACTTCTGACGGGAGATATTCTTTGGCTTTGTTTACCCGATATATTTTTATCTGACCAGATTCATTTAATGCGTCCAGCTTTTCCTTAGTAAAATCGTTATTCATATAATCACGAAAATATAAATAGCTTTCTGCATAAAAGTTGAACCATGGTGATTTAGCAACCTCTGGATTTGTTATTAGTGATTGATCAAATGTTTCTATCCATAAATTTCTAAAATCTTCCGGAAATACCTTTTCTCTGCCTTCAATTACCATTAAATCCTTTATCCAGGCTATTGTAGACAATATTGCATCGTAATAAGTATTTCTGTCAGTTTTTATCATTTCAAATACATTTTTGGAAATCTTCTTGTCGGAAAGGAATTTTTCAAAAACTGCTATTTCATTTGTTCTTCTCTTATCAATTGTTGCTTTTATATTATCGGCTATTGTATCATAGAGAAATTCTTTGGCCCCGACCTGAATATGTATTGGGGAAGGTAACTTATTGTAGGTTTCCTGAAACAAATAGTTTCTGCCAGTTACAGAAAAAATTTTTTCCTTATTGTTAAAATCAAAATTTACGCTATATGTTTTCCCTGGTTCGATAATCAAAGTCCCTTGCGCGCTATTTGTCATCAATTTGATAAATGCTTCTTTTTCTGTTTCGATTTCAATTTTGAATTTCCCAAGTGAATCGGGTTGAACAAAGTCTTTAAAGGCCCAGTTGCATATGCCATGTATAGGAACTGTGTATTCTATTTTTTCTGGAACGTTCCCGATAATTTCACCGTTTATCACAATTTTTTTTGGATTTTGGCATGACAGTAGGCTAATTAGCAGAATAGTTAGCGTTAATTGTTTTGATTTCATATTAAAGCAATTTATTAGGTTTTAAAGTTATTGATCAAGATCTCTGTTCCTTTTCAAGAGTTTTTGTTAATAAAAAAGCATGTGTTTGACAGCCTTGCGCTGGCTTGAGCGTGGGGGCTGTCAAACTCTTGCTTTTTTAAAAGTAGGGATTTTCAAAATTTTTCGTTTAGAATATCGAGCAGAATTCATCTTCAGTAGTTTTCTACAATTCCTATCAACTTATCTGGTAGTCATCACATGTGCCCTAACGTTCAGCCGGTATGACCTTTAAGGAAAGGGCGATATCCGTTCCTTTCAGTCGTTACCGATGGTTAAGCGAATGTAAAAAATTTTATTTAAAATCAAAAGCCCTTATTGGTTATACCGGCTTGTTAGGGAGCGTTGATAGGTCTGGCCACATTGGCAGGCGCTTGCATATCGCGCTCATGGGCCGGTTTTGTATATTTTTTTCAATACAAAACCGTGAATTGCAATATGCAAGTGCCGTGAGCGAAGGTTGCGGGTGCCCTTTTCTTTTCTTTTCTTTCAGTCGGTCCGGAATAATCCCGATAACATAAAGAGCCTCAATAACAAGAATTACAAATTAAGGGCAGACAATGTGCCCTAAGGGTTCTGGTATATCTGAAGTTTTTGCGGAGTGAAACGGAGCAAAAATTTTGGCGGAGCGTAGCGAAGCCAGATATACCATGTTAGGCATAGTTGCGGTGTCATTTTATCCTTCTTATCCAAAAACTTCCAGGCCATCTTTCGTCTCTTTTGTATGAACTGAAAGCCTCTTCCAGTTTATCAGGATGTCTTAAGTGCATATAACTCCCAGCCCATAACACTTCAAAACTGTCATTGAAGGCCAAAAATGCTTGAAGTAGATACTGTTCAGTCCAAAATCTGTAATCTTTCAAAACCCACTCTTTAGAATATTCTGCTGGCAAAAATATATCATGAAGATGAACAATTACTCCTTTGTTAAGTCTTGGCAATATTTCAAGGTATTCATACTGAACATCACTTCCAATTTTTAAGACGTGGCTTGAATCAATGAAAAGGATATCATTTTCTCTTAGTTTCTTAAACTCCGATAAAGGAATATCTTGGGCTTTTTTAGGCATTAATTTGGAGAAACCCCGAAAGCCAGATCTTAGAATATCATTTGGATACGGCTCGATTGCTACCAACTCACATTTATAACTATCGTCTTTCTCTTTATTCTTTAGGATTGCCTGAGCAGATAAATAAGTTGAATTACCTGACCCGATCTCGAAAATCTTTTTTGGCTTGAAATAGCGGATCATGCAATATAAAATCTCGCCATCTACAGACTCAAATGCACTATTGTTTACATAATATTGATATGGAATTAATGTCTTACTTCTGGGGAAGCTTTCATATTCTTCTTTGAATTCAGAGGAAAACTGAGAAAGGAGGTTAATTTGACCTTCTTCATTGATATCAATGCCAGCAAGCTCAGATTGTTTCTGCCACAAATCATCTTTCAGCGTTCTTGTGTCTGGGATAGGTTGATAGTAATGATTGGGCGTTATATGAAAACCCAGTTTTTGCCAAAATGGAAATGATTTTTTGATGAATCGCCGAAGGACAGCATTATAAATTCTGGTAATTTTCATTGTTATCATACCTTCTATATTTAGCCGCAATTTCGCCTAACGTTCAGCCGGTATGACTTTTAAGGGAAGGGCGATATCTGTTCCTTTCAGTCGTTACCGATGGTTAAGCGAATGTAAAAAATTTTATTTAAAATCAAAAGCCCTTATTGGTTATACCGGCTTGTTAGGGAGCGTTGATAGGACTGGCCACATTGGCAGGCGCTTGCATATCGCGCTCATGGGCCGGTTTTGTATATTTAATAAAACAAAACCGTGAATTGCAATATGCAAGTGCCGTAAGCGAAGGCTGCGGGCGCCCTTTTCTTTTCTTTCAGTCGGTCCGGAATAAAATCAGATAATTTCACAGAACATTATGAAACGATCATAAAAAATTAAAGGTGGACAATGTTACTTAACGGCCCGGCAATATGGGTGGGTTGTGTTACCCGACGCAAGCACCGGGCAGAGTCCTGGTACTTTAGCCGATAAGTTGTCCTGGTGGCAAGGAAGGTATGGCGCAATTTTTGCAAGTCCCGGCGAAAGATTTAATTGATTCTTTAGAACGGATATCTGTCCAGAGACGGAATCACGATGTTTGTAAACGGACGAGATTTTTATTTCATCATAAAGTTGTCAAGGAGGGGTGCAAAAATTGTGACAAACTTATTGCCTATACCCGCTTGTTAGCTGCTGGGCTCATTTTAAATCTGTCCCGGTTGCAGAAGTTGTCAAGGTAAAACTTTTTTAAGTCCCGGTAGATAGCACTGATTTATCATGCTATTGGAATCTGTATCTACGGAGAATCATCTATTTTTTTATCTACTATTTATCAGACTATATTTTTATAAAAATCCGAAAACTATAGGTCGAAACCTGGCTGGCAAGTGGAATAAGCCACTGATAAGTTTTCATTCTTTTCAGAGACTTCAATAGCTTATTACATTTGCCAGTGAGGTAGTTGCAGGGCAAATTTTGTAATTCTCAGGATGTAATAAATGTTTCTACTTTAGCCGTCTGTATCGTTGACTGGCAGGGAAGGGCTGGAAGGCTCTTTACGCAAACCTGCAACTCAAATATTTAAATAGATTAATTTTTTGCGTAATGTGCCTGACAGCCGAAGCAATGATTAAATTTTTAAGGAGAAATCAATACTATTCGTTTTTTAAGAACTTTTAGACCCTATGCATAATCAGTAAGGATAATTAGGTAATTTATTCTCTCTAAATCCAAAATGCAAAATCATTTTATATTAAATCAGTTGAAAACATATGAGAGCCCAAGTTGACCAACCGGTTTTGGTGATAATCTTGAACGTGGAAGTAGATTATAAATATCATTTGTTTTTATTATAGATCTGTCGATCACAAATGATGATTCAATATACAATCCAACACCTCTGAATAACTTTAGGTTTAAACCAAATCCGGGCCTAAGATTAATATATAAAGCTCTAGAAGAAAAAGATGAATTAAATTGTTGTGCCTGAGATGACTGCATATATTCACCTGAATAGAAAACTAAACCTGGACCTGTCTCGATAAAATAATTAAGTGAGAAAAACCCAAATTTATGTTCTTTTTCTAAGCCAATCCAAGCATCTGTTTGGAAGTAGTTAGAATTCACGCTTTTGTATGAGTCAAAAACTCCATAGTCCTTTGTATCTAGTTGATTATGGTAATTGAAAAACCCCAACCCAGTCCTAATTAGAAATTTATTTTTTTGGGAAACAATACCTAATCTCTGGGAGATAACTAACAGTATATTTATCCTTAAAGAAAACATCGAGGCCAATCATATTTTTACCATAATTAAAAACACTTAGTTTAATTTTATTTTCACTTAATTCTTCTTGCCCCATTAATCTTCCAACGGAGAGGATTATGAGAAAAATTAGAAATGATAACCTATTAATTGCAACAGTTGAGTTCATATCTAGGATGCTTTTTAATAAACGATTGATTGACAAGAATAATTTTTCTATTGTTATTATTAAAATATGAATGTTCCTTCAATTACTTTTAATAAATTTTTGAGATCTTACTTTTTTGCCAACAGAAATAATTACGGTATACTCGCCATCTTTTAAGTTTGAGATGTCAAACTGATGTAAATTCCCCTTTGTGATTTTATTTAAAGTTACTCGTCCAGATTGATCCATTATCGCAATTCTATAACTAGGCGAACTTTCTTTAGGGCACCTCGAAAAACTACTTTTTTGATGCCATTGTTTGACATAAATATATTAAATAGATTTCTAAAAACCTAATTTTTACCCCCCCCCGGCGCTGTACCTGTCTCTTTAATATGCTTGTTCTCTTCGCGGGTATTTCGTTGGCGTGGAGCCTCTACAAAGCTGGCATCTACCATCTTACCTTCGTTGGCAAAAACTCCTGCCGCATCAAGGGTTTCATTGAAGATTTTGAACAGGCCCAGGATCACATCTTTTTCTATAAGCTGCTCCCGAAACAACCAAAATGTTTTACTGTCAGGCACTTTGTCACTTTTCTTCAATTCCAAAAACCGCTTAAAACTTGCCCGGTCAACAATTTGGTATTCCAACTGGTCATCAGAAAGGTTATACAGACTTTGAATGATAAGGGCTTTGAACAATGTCAATCTATTGAATGAGGGGCGGCCTCCCTTCGATAAGTCCCTATCTTCATTTTTAAATGCTTCATTTATAGGTGATTCAAATATTTTCCAGTCAATAAATTTATTCAATTTTCGCAGCGGATCTCCAAGATTAGTAAGCTTTTCCATTAAAAAATGGTCATCAAACAGGCCTAAATCATTTATATTTTTCATCTCGTGCTTTTCATGCCAAGATATAAAACATAGTCAATAAAATCAACTTTATGTTATTAACAATCAGACATATATATCAACAATGAGTTTTTAGAGATGCCCTGAATTAATTGTTCTATATGAGTAAGGTCAAATTTGTTATTATGTTAACAGAGTTTTTTGGGTTTAATTAACTTTTTCATAATATCTGGTAATTTAAAATAGTATGCATTCATTATAATGGAGATCTACCAAATAATTATAAGTTCATATTCGTGTATTTGAACAGGGGAAACGACTAACTTCTTCAAAGTTATGAAAATACAATACTTAAGTCAAGTATTTTTTCCTATATTTTAAAGTATGACTCCGACTAGAATTCATTATTATGTCCTTTAGAGGAGGCAAAACACATGCGCGCGCGTTGGCAAAGTCCTGGTATACTTCAGATTCGGTGCAAATTTGCCTTGCAGTTAACGGTTGGTACATGTTGTCGGGGCGGATTTCGGAGAGCGTTCCTGTCCGAAGGACACGGAACTGCGAAACGAGAATCCGCAGTTGGCGTACCACCAAACCCCGCTCTGCAATATGTACCTTGTTACCGGTTCGGTTTTTTCTTTCTTTTTCTGATTAGTTTTTTAAAAATTCTTTCCTTGAACATCAAAAGTTTCAATGATTTGTCAAGTTTATTTTTTTGTTTTTAATAAGTCCCGTAACTGGCAAAAAACTCTGGCTCTGCATATTCGAATAAACCACTTTCAAAAAATTTGTTTGCCATATCTAATGCATCTCCATTAGAATTTTTGTCAGCTCTAATTATAAAACGATTGTTGGAATTATTAGATTCTAATATTTCCGTATGATTACTATTTACTAATTCAATTATCTGACTCGGAGAGGTGCCACTCTTTAATACGCATACAAAAACATCAGTAAATCCGAGAGTAAAGCCTTCTTCGGAAATTAGGTACTTACTACAGTTACTGATTCTTGAGTCATTTTTTATAGTGTCAAAAAGCTTATCTGTTTCATCACAATTTTCTGAGTCAATGGATATAATTGCGTGCTTACTATTTGACGGAATTGAAAGGATGTGAATTCCTTGATATTGTTCTAAAATTTGATTTATTGTCTCTATAGAGAGCGTGTCATAAAATGAAATACAACCTTGATTAGGGATTTCAGTTAATTTGATTTTTTCAGAATCGTAATAATAATAACGACTTTTACAATCACTACTTAAATCATCTTTATCACAACTTATAATTATTTGACAAATTATGAAAGTTAAAATCAATATTCGTCTCATGGCATTTTGCATTTTGTTTATTTATAGATGGTTAAAGCCCTAGTGTGGTTGCGTCAAACTGACCGGTAACGGTTACGTATATGAAACGTTGGGGATTGCGGGCTTCGTTCCTATCCGCTGACACAAACGCTGATGCAGGGCAGAACGCTCGATTTAACCACCTAAACCCCAATGTTTTATACCGCTTGTTATGCACTGGCGGTTCTTGTCATTAATTGTCTGTCTGTCAAATTGCAACATATTAAACTTGTCAATTCGTTTTCTTTTAGCGTGGGAGAAAAATTTTGAAATTCTTTTCTTGGGCTGGTTTTGCAAGCTCTTTTGAAAACTTTGGTTTAGCGTTGGCTGGTGCGGTTTTTAAATGTGCTTGCAAATGTGTTGGCTTATTCAATTTTTGTCTGACTATTAATTTTATCTACTAACTGCTTTAATGTTTTCGTTGTCTTTTTATCCACATTGAAGATTGCTTGTTTAACCAACAAGTATTTCCATTCAAAACCAGTCTGTTCTGATACTGCTTTGCACCAGCGTTCTATCGCTTTGTTCTTGTTATCAAGATCAGGATATTCACGTCCTTTGGTTTCTAAAATCCAGAACACCTTTTTCTTTCCGACTAATTGAACTGCTACAAAATCCGGAAAGTAGTAGCGGATTGCTCCGGAATTTGAAAGATAGTCAATTCTGAAAATGTCTGCTAATGCAGCAAATGCTTCTATGTCCGTTGCATTATCAAGAAATTCTGCAAATTCGGCTTCAAACGGGTTGTAGGTTGCAACAAAATTAAACACTGTTTTCTTCAGCCGTATGTGACCACGCCTCCAAGTAAATTTTGGGGTATCTGATAGTTTGATGTTTTTTCCTTTGACTTTTATCTGTTTTTTCTCAACTGTGGCTTTACCGATTTCTTTTGCCAATAGTTCAATAATTGCTTCTTGAATGGTGAGCTCCCGTAAAACCTTCCTTAATTCTTCTTTTTCGATATCATCAATTTTAACTTCAAAACATTTATTCAGAATGTAATCTTCACAAATAGGGTAAACAAATTGAAAGCAATCGGTTAATCCGGCTTTCTTCATAACCTGCGTAACGATGTAAGAGGTAAGGTCCCTGCCTAATTCGAGAAACTCAGATTCAACGGTTGTATGATGCACCTCAATCCTAAGATTCATAACTTCCATTCTTAAAAGCGTTTTCATGTCTTCGCTCAGCTTGGAAGATGAGAACAATGATGGAAATTTTTTACCATCAATTCCTGATAGATTTTTATAAGCCCTTGTATATGAAAAATCAGTAGCCGGAATTTCAATATTATAGGGTAATCTTTTTTTCTCGGGTGCGATAGTGACAGGGAGAGGTGGCGGTGTTTTGGTTGTGTTGATGCCAACTCCTTCGAGTTCCAATTGCTTTACAATCTTCTCAAAATTTTCATTGCCGATTACCTCAAGAGTTTGGGTGCGGTCAGGACTTATATCCCGCATCAATCGCAAACCTCTGCCTATCGCTTGCTCAGGCAGTATGGCAGAATCAAATGCACGCAAGCCCAAAACAATTGTTACATTCTGAACATCCCAGCCTTCCCGAAGCATAAGCACACTGACAATTACTTTGATTTTGTTTTTTGGATTATCCACATCCCGGGCTTCTTCCCGTAAACTTTCCAAATCACTCTTTCTTACATCACCTGAGTTGTCGGTGTGAATTACCATGATTTCATCCTGAGCTATTCCGTATGTTCCCCCTCGTCTCGAAATTGATTCTGCAATTTTATCCGCATAAATATTCTTTTCAGCCATGATAAAAAGCACCGGCTTTTTATTCACTCCTTTGTATGCTTCGTTGTGTTCTTTCCAACGTGCAAGGGAAGCTGAAATCCAGTCGCCATATTTCTGAACCACATTGTCCTTAGTGATTTTTTCCGGGTCTTTCTTATTTACGGAGTGAACAATTAAAGGAACTTTCACAATGCGGTCTTCCACTGCCTGTGCCAATGGATAATCACAAATAATCCAGGGGTAATAAGTGTTTTCAGGAGTTTTTGGGGTTGCAGAAAAATCAACCCACATCTTTAAACCGCCTGGAATATGCCTGTGAATGGTAAGCAAACTTTCATTCCATTTTAATTCATCATCATGCACATGGTGGGCCTCGTCATTTATTACCAACAAATTGTCCAGTTCTTTAATCCTTTCGAGTAATGTTTGTGGTGATTTGCCAGGATCGCTTTGGGGCTTTCGGCCCAGAATGGCTTCGATAATGGTATTTGGATTAAACTCTTTTGTGCGGCTTTCGTAAAGCTGGTGGATGTTGTTAAGAATGAAATTGTTCTCGGCAGAAAGCGGACTTTCATCTCCTCTTAATTTGATATTCAACTTCCATTGCGATTTCCATGCATCAGGTATGAACGGAAATTCAAGAAAAACCTTTCCATTTGCAAAATCTTTGGCCAATCTTTCGTAAACAATCACATTGGGGGCGACCAGTAAAAAGTTGTTGGCATAACGCCTGTCTTTTTCTCTTAACCGGTTGAAATAACTCCAAACCACTACTAAAGCCATCACAAAGGTTTTTCCGGAACCGGTTGCCATCTTAACAGCATAGCGCAATAAATCCTTTTCCGGCAATTCCTGTTCGCCTTCTTGCTCCTTTTCCGGGAAATATCTTTTCATCTTTCGCCTGCCTTCCAAATCTTCACTAAATTCAATGGTAGAAGCAAAAAGGGTTCCGCTAAACTTTTCGTGATACTCCTGAATAAACGGGATTACATCTGTGAATTTCTTTATTTCATAAAGATAAATGATGGTTTCAATGGCTTCGCGCTGGCAAAAATAGAAATGGAACGGTTCGTTGCCAAATACAGGTGGGTGCGATTGGTCGAACCAAAACGCCAGAAGTTCCTGAGAAGTGGCTGTAGCTCCGGGATAGCCATCATTTCTCCATTTGTCAACTTCCGAACGCAGCTTGTTTACCAGAAGCATTTTGCTTGGTCTGCGACCGGGTACCAATTCATATTCATTGGTAGTTTTCTTTTTCAGATAACTTACCGGCACTTCCCACGGATTGCGGTCTTCAATGTAGGGAAGGGTTTTATCGTATTGAACTATGGATTGTGGCATGGCTATTTCACTATTATTTCATAAACCTGAGATGTATCAATCCCGAAAATATCAATGATTTTCACAAAGATTTTGTAAGTGCCCGCTTTCGGATATTCATAGTCAGCAACCAGCCTAAGTTTGCGTTCCTGCTTGGTGCGGTAACTCGTCCAGCCGTTGTTGAAAGTGTCGTTCCGGAATTCGAAATCCACCGCCCAATAGTCAATCCAGTCGCTCCATTTTTTGATGCTTTCTTTAACATCAGGAGGGATTAAGTCGGTATGCGGTATCACAAAATCTACCAGTTTAACTTTTACTTTCAATCCTTTGCTTTCAATTTCGGTTTTGAAGTAAGCCAGCTCAAAGAATTTTATATCGCCCTTGCCGACAGCCTGCGGATCAATGGCATCCATGGGGATGATGCGAAGTTTGAGGCGGACGGCCATTTGTTTTGCCACTTCCTGTATGGCATCGTTGAGGCCCATTTCCCATTCCCAGCCCAGCACGTGCAGCTCTTTTTGACCCATGTCTTTAGTATCTTTCAGGGCATCGGTAACTTCCTGAATGGTTACGGGCGCATCTACCGCACCAATATACACTAAAGCATTGCCCT
>JAGPFZ010000091.1 GCA_018056245.1 Bacteroidales bacterium | reverse complement strand
TGATCATCTCCTTACCTCCTGTACACGAAGTGGTGGTACCTTCAATGTACAGGAATTTGATCAGAGTGGATCACTTTTACGTCAGCGCTTTCCCCAAAAATGGATCAGTTTTATGTTAGCGTCTACACCTTTGTTTTAGCCAGGAAAAAAACTCACTCCAGCTCTCTTCTGACTCACTGTCCCCCACCATAAACCCTAGTATTTCTCTATAACCTTCCTCATTCACCCCTACCGCTATTAATAGCCCCCGCTGCCTTACACGGTTATCTTCCCTAACTCTTATCACCATAGCATCTACTATGACAAAAGGAACCTTCCTATCTCTAAGAGGCCTACAGTTCCAGGATGAAACAAAGGATCTAGATTCTTACAGATTTCAGAAATTGTAGATTTTGAAAACTTAAGTACCACAAAGCTCATAGGTTATTCTTTCAATTTTCCGTTGTGGATATTTTGCATTTATGTAAATACAAAAGCCATCCCGCTTTTGGGGATGGCCTCTAAAATGAAAGGAGGACATTCTCCTGATCAGGGTAAGTTCAAACTTACGCCTTGCTAACTATCACTTCTAATTTATGTAAAAAACGACCTTGTTGGCCGCTGATATGTATATTATAAAAGTCTTCTTCTTGTATCAAACAATAAATACAACTCATCTTCTTTAATTCTAAAACCTGTCCCATGATTTCTCACGGAACCGTTTGGCTTTAGATGCATCCTTATATCTAAACAGACTCTTGAGTTTTCAAGTGCCTCAATGAAGCGATTTTCACTTGGGTTTTCTAATAAATAAGCTTCATTAAAATGAAATTCTTCTCTGCCCCTCTCTCCTATTCGTGTATCTGCAATAACATATAACACCTTTCCTAATTTATAAAGTAGAGCTCCTACTAATCTATATATACTCCAAACTGCAATATCTACTCCGCTATGCCTTAGTTTCAAAATATTTCCGTGTCTATCCACCACTACCTCAAATCCTGAAGGATGAGGTTGATACGGATAAATCGAACAATATAAAGCTTTTCTCTGGTCTTTTTCGCTAAAATAACCATATTGTTCTATGATGTCTTTTTGCTTAAATTGCCATACAGCATGGTTGAAAGTAAATAATGTTATAAGTGATCCTGCGTTTCTTCTTGTGGTCTTTATTTCAATGCGCCCTCCAACGTCTGGTAGTTGAAGGTTGTTTTCATCTAATCCAAAAACCTGCTCAAATGTATGTCCAACTCCCGTTGGGCCCCTTCTTAAAGTTGGTATGTATCCCATATCCTTAATTTCCTGCAATCTCCTTTGTACTTCTACTAATGTTGCCACCGTCTATCTCTCCTTCCGCAACACTACAATGTTTTCTTTAGTCATTGTTGTCACCTTTTCTCCTTTTACATTAGTAGGAGAATTTTCTTTCGGCATCCTCTTGTTACTAATATTACGAGAAATATTAATAACTGTTTTCAGACCGTATTTAGCACCTAGTTCGCTAATTATCTTATTTGTGGGTATATTCACTTTCTTTACAGTTCTATTACCGACAACCCAAAATTGATAACTATTTACCCTCATGTGCTTCGTAATGTTCTTAATACATTTATCTAGGTCAACATAAAAAGATAAAACGTCAATTGCTCTGTCTTCATCTAGTAAAGCTATTTCCCTCAATGCTTTCCATAAGCTTTCCGAAGGGAGGTCTTCTTCTTTTATATTTATGTTATTAGTGCCGCCCAAAAGATATTTGTCTAATTTCTCTTTCTCTATCTTGCTCGCCACATAATCGTATTCTTCTAAATCTAGCCACTGGAGAGACAGTCTTGAAAACTGACCATAAGCTACGGTTGTTCTACTGTCTCCATAGGGCGGCGAAGTTATCATCAGATCGAATTCCACATCTAAATCAAAATCTCGTGTATCTTTTGCAAATATCTCTACAATGCAGCCTCCTTGATATTGTTTATACAACTCAGCCATTCCTGCAATACATTTTTCTACATTAGTTTTAAAGGACTCAAACACATCGGGGTTAAATACTATCAGTTTTTCCTCTGGTATTCTATAAAGTTTGAACTCGTTATTTCTCGTATTTGAACAATCTCTAACTGTTTGAGAAAAAGCAACTAAAAACAAAGCCTTTATATCCTTATCCTCAATTTCGTTTATCCTCTGTTTGATTATCTGCAAATCTCTAATGACATAATCTTTAAACCAATAATCTATGTTATGAAAGTTAGGTGTTTCTACTCTTAAATCTTCATTATTAATATCAGCTTCTATATTTTCCAAAAGAGCCCTGCCAGCCTTTTCAAGTATTTCTGGGCGAATAGGCGTGCATTTAGCCTTTGCCAACAAACAAGCCAACGGGTTTAAATCAATTCCCCAAACATTTAGACCAGCTAAAATACCTTCTACTAATACCGTACCCGACCCCATAAAAGGGTCCAGGAGATTCTTAATATTTGGCTGCAAAGATGTCATAATATTCAAAATCGTCGCCGGAATAGGGGGTATCATCATGGCCGGATACGTGTGGATAAAGTGAGTATATTTTTTCTCATATTCCACAAAATCCCAGTAACCAGTCGGCAACGATTCAATATATTCTACTAATTCCCGATCTACTACAGGTAATACTTGGCAGTTATTTATTTGATTAGCTATTATAGCCATTTTTGCCTCCTATACTCTAATGTGTTTATTAGAATATTATAGCATAATCTGGAACATTTCAAAAGCCTTTTATTAATTCTTCAATCAGGTCGTTAATTGCAAGTTAAAATGAAACACTTTTTCTCTGTTAAAGCTAATCGTCCTCTTATGTTTTTCGATTTACTTATTAAACTTTATATATTCCCTCCCCTAAGGGAGGGAACGGCTTTTTACTAATTCTTACACTCCTCAACCACTTCCCTAGAGCTCTTCCCATTCAATACTCTCCTCGGGTAATTATTTATCCATTCCTGTATCTTTAAAATGTCCTCTATGCTGTATTCAGCTATAGTACTTCCCTTTGGAATGAATCGTCTCAGCTGCCCATTTATCTGTTCATTACTCCCTTTTTCCCATGCATGGTAAAGGTGGATCAAGTCCAATTTTTTGTGTAAAAATCCCTCTAGTTAGAACCAAGTGTTTCTATCACCACCGCTTGGCTTATTATACCGCCTCTGACCCTTTAGGTGTTAAGGATACACTATCACTGGGCTTTGC
>JAGPFZ010000010.1 GCA_018056245.1 Bacteroidales bacterium | reverse complement strand
GAGCAAATTGCATTTTTCAGGGAAATATCATAAATATTCCGGAGTGATTGTGGATATAATTTACGATCATTTTTTGACAAAGGAGTGGGATTTCTTTTCAAGAAGGCCTCTCGAAAGTGTAACATACAACTTTTACCGTGCACTTGTAAATCACTACGATTTATTACCTGAGAAAGTAAAACAAATAATGCCTTTTTTCATCATCTACAACTGGATAGAGTCGTATCAGACAATAAAGGGGATAAAACGTGTGCTTAAAGCTTTGAGTAAAGGTTCAACATTACCGGATGAAACAAAATTTGCAGTTAAAATATTGAGGAAAAACTACTATTCTTTGTTTGATGATTTCATGGAATTTTTCCCACAGCTTATAGATTACGTCGAGAAAGAATTCGGGATTCAAATTTCACATAATATAAGGATACCATTCTGATTTTATATCAGATATTCATTTCTTGCCGCATCGAGTCGGAGAAAAATAAAAAGCAGAAGGGTAAAACCCCATAACGAACTACCGCCGTAACTTAAAAATGGAAGAGGGATGCCGATGACAGGCATAATGCCTGTTGTCATTCCAATATTGACAAAAAAATGAATCAACAAAATTGATACAACACCATACCCATATATTCTTGAAAAAGATGATTTCTGCCGCTCGGCAAGAAAAATAAGCCGAAGCATTAAAAAAACATAAAGAAATATCACAACCAATGAACCCAGGAAGCCCCATTCCTCGCCTATCGTACAGAAAATAAAATCGGTACTTTGAGCAGGTACAAATTTATATTTTGTTTGTGTTCCTCTCAGGAAGCCTTTACCGGTGAGGCCACCAGAACCTATTGAAATCACCGACTGATTAATATTATAACCAGCACCTTTAGGATCGGACTTCAATCGTAAAAAAATATCTATTCTTTGCTGCTGATGAGGCTTAAGCAAATTATGATATCCATAATCCACCATATTTACATAAAAAATACTTCCAATAGTAAATAAGTAAATAATCATTAATTCTTTCGCTTTATATCTGTAAAAGTGCCAACCATAGAAAATACCAGAAAGTAGCAAACCTGATATTATAATAAAAAGGAGACTGAAATTCTTTATCAGGTAATAATTAAGAATGTAAAGTGCTCCTGTAATAATGGCAAAAACCATCAAACCTTTAATCAAATTTGAAAATTTACGTGTTAAAAGAGCTGCAACCAGAAAACTAAGGGATATAATCAGTATGGTAATATACAAATCGTTAAATATAAGAGCAACAAAGGATAGGATTATTACCAGAAAAGCTGTAAAGAAGAGATAAGGGCTTAAACCTTCTCTGAAGAGCACAATAAAAAAACTAAAATAAACTGCTGTTGTTCCCATATCGGGCTGAGCAGCTGTAAGCAATGCTGGTAATAATATTATTGCTGCAGCCGGAATTAACAGCCGAGGTTTAGTAAGCTCCTGACCACGTGTGTTAAGATATTTCGCAAGTGCAAGTGCTGTACCTGCTTTTGCGAATTCAGAAGGTTGTATATTGAAGGGACCTATTTCAAACCATGCTCTTGTGCCATTAATCTCATTCCCGAATAAAAGAACAAGAAATAGAAATAAAATAAATATTCCATAAATTAAATACCCGAAAAAGAAATAAAACCTGCTGTCAATATTGAGAACGACAAAAGCAAGCAGGAACGTTGTGATAATCCATACCATCTGTTTCCCATATCGCTGAGAAAAATCGAATAATTTCCTCTGCTCTTCATTATATATCGCAGAATATATATTAAGCCAGCCTATTAATACAAGAAGCAGGAAAAGCAGAATAGTTACTTTGTCAACTGCAGCCCATATTTTAATTTTTCGTTCCATTATTCTCTACTAACTTGCAATCCCATAACATAATCTTCAAGGTACTTACGAGAAACAGTGCCATTAAGATATTTCTCTATTATCAGGCTGGCAACCGGAGCAGCATAAGTGGCTCCAAAACCAGCATTTTCAATATAAACTGCAATTGCTATTTCTGGCTTCTCTTTCGGTGCAAAAGCAACAAATATTGAATGATCTTTCCCGTGAGGATTCTGAGCTGTTCCTGTTTTGCCGCAAATTATTATATCATTAATTGCAGCAATTTTGGCAGTTGCACCGCCACTTCCGTTCACTGCCTCCTCCATTCCTTTTATTATATACTCAAAATTCGCTGAGTCAACCAATATATTATGTTTATAAGTAATATTTTGCGTTATATTTGCAGAATCACCGATAGCCTTTACCAGATGCGGGCTGTAATAAAAGCCCCTGTTTGCTATAGCAGCAGTTACATTAGCCATCTGAAGGGGAGATGCGCCTATTTCACCCTGACCTATTGCAAGGGAAATTATTGTAAGTGATTTCCATCTATTTTTCCCGTAACGGTTATTATAAAATGATGTATCGGGTAAAAAACCAGGTTTTTCATTAACCAGATCGTATCCTATTGTATGGCCGAAACCAAGCTGATCAAGATAGTATCTCCACTTATTATAAGCAGACGATGTTGAAGAGTGTAAAGGATTTTCAATTATTTTGCGGAATGCCTGGCAGAAATATGAATTGCATGAATTTTTGATTGCACCTATAATATCGAGCGGAGTTTCATGAATATGACATCCAACAAAAAGATACCCAGGGCTACAGCCAAAAAGTGTTGACGGAGTAATAACTTTTTCCTGTAAAGCAACAAGCCCATTTACTGGCTTTAAGGTCGAACCAGGAGGATAAGCTGCCATTATTGCACGGTTAAATATAGGTTTTGTAGTATCGGCTTGCAGTTGTAGAAAATTCTCAGATCTCGCCCTGCCTATAAGAAGTGACGGATCGTAAGCAGGAAAGGAAACAAGAGTCAGTATCTCTCCTGTTTCAGGCTGAATAGCCACAATGCTTCCCGATTTATTGCTCATCAACATTTCTGCATATTCCTGAAGCTCGAGGTCAATTGTTGAAATAACGTTCTTGCCCTGAACCGCTGCAGTATCAAGTCGGCCCTCTTCATAGGAGCCTTTTACTCTACCATAAACGTCGACAAGATAAATTTTCACTCCTTTTTCCCCTCTTAGTTCCTTCTCGTAAGCTTCCTCGATGCCTGTAGTTCCTATATAATCTCCAGGTTTATAGTAAGGATTCTTTTTTATTATTCCTTCATCAACTTCACTGACATAACCCAGAACATGTGCTGCAACAGGCTTTGAATATTTACGAAGCGTTCTTGGCTGGACATAAAAACCTTGAAATTTGAACATTTTTTCCTGGAAGGCGGCATAGGTCTCAGCCGAGATTTGTTTAAGAAATATCGAAGGCGCTCTTTTTGAATAGCTTTTAGCGGCTTTCATGCGCTCGCTGAAATATTCTTTTGTTATGCCGAGTGAGTTACAGAATTCAACAGTGTCGGATAATGATACCTGAACAGGAACAACCATAAGGTCATAAGCAACCTGGTTGTAAACAAGTAATTTACGGTTACGGTCATATATAAGCCCCCTTGCCGGATACTCCGTAACATAACGAAGAACATTATTTTCAGCAGAAATACGGTATGAAGTATCAACTACCTGGATGCTAAAAAGCCTTATAACTAAAATTAATGCAGCAACAATAACCATTGCAGCAACTAATATTCTTCTGTTTATGTAGCGATCTTTCATCCCGACTTATTTACCGGCCTTTTCTAAAATATTCCAGCATTAAAATAATTACAGCGGTAAAAGCTGTACTAAGAATTACTCGTGCCAAGGTCCTGAAAAAATCATTCAGTCTGAATACTTCAAGGTAGAACAGAACCAGATGATGAACAAAAACCATCCCAAGGGTATAAATAACAAACCATTTGAACCCGTAAACAGCGGCTGATAGTTCCGTTTCGCCTTTATATCCTTCGCGTGGAGAAATTGATATCAGAATATATGGTCGTATAAAGGCGGCTGCAAGTGTAGCGGCAGCATGCATTCCGGGAGTGCCTGTAAAGAAATCAATAATAAGGCCTCCGGAAAAAGATAATAATAAAAGCATCCAACCTGGAGTTTCATAAGGAAGGAGAAGTATAAAAAGAATATAAACATAAGGATTTATATAACCGCTAAACTGTATATTGTTCAATATCAGAACCTGCAAGAGTAAAAGTACCAGATATATAACCGTATATTTTAATACTTTGTTAATCATTATATTCCTTTTCAATTGAAATCTGTTCCTGCCTGCGGTTATTTTTTATTAGATATACATGAGCAAGCTTTTTAAAATCGGTAGCGAGCTTCACTTTTATGCGATAAAACTCACCTCCCGATTTTTCAAAATCACTTATTGTTCCTACCATTATTCCGGCAGGAAAAATGGCCGAATATCCCGTGGTTACAACAGTATCTCCTCTGTTTAGCAATACATGCTGCGGAATATCGTTCAGAATTGCATATCTATAATTACTTCCATCCCAAGAAAGAGAGCCGAAATAATCATTCGATTTTATTTTTGCACTAAGACGGAAATCAAGGTTAAGAAGGGAAATAGCAATTGAATAATTCTTTCCTGCAGAGATTATAATTCCTGCAGCACCACTAGGACTTATTACTCCCATGTTTAAGTCAACCCCATGCCTTGTACCGACATTAAGTGTAAAAAAATTCTTTTGACGATTGACAGAATTATTGACAACTTCTGCTGCGATAAACTCGTATTGAGGTTCTTCAGTGGTACTTAAAATTACAGATGAAATGGAATCCTTACCTACCGAAATTATTTTTTCTAGTGTGTTTCTTAATTCCTGGTTTTCTGTCTGGAGTTCAGTGTTCAACTTTTTAATTCTAAAATAGTTGGTCATATCGTTGATTATTGACTCCCATGCAAGAGTTGAGCTTCTTATTCCTTTTACAAGCTGAGTATTATGGTAGTTATTCGAAGTAAAAATAAGATAGAACGCCACTCCTTCCAGAAGAATGAATATTATAAGCCTGTTATGCTTCGTCAGGAATTGGATGAGACTTTTCATTTATTCCTCATCTCATCAGAAACTGGAACTTATCGATATTTTTAAGGGCTACTGCTGTTCCTCTTGCAACGGCTCTCAAAGGATCTTCGACTACTTTGAAATTAATATTTATTTTGTCGGTCAATCTTTTATCGAGGCCTCTAAGCAAAGAGCTTCCTCCTGTAAGAAATATACCTTTATTAACAATATCGGAATAAAGTTCAGGAGGAGTTTGTTCAAGCACGTTCAGAACTGCAGCTTCTATTTTTGAGAGTGATTTATCAAGACAATAAGCAATTTCCTGATAAGATACCGGAATCTCTATAGGTAGGCTGGTCATAATATTTGGTCCGCGAACAATATAATCGGGAGGAGGGTTATCAATATCCGGCAGAGCGGCACCCACGGCAATCTTAATATCTTCGGCCGACCTTTCTCCAATCTTTATATTATGCTGGTGGCGCATATAAGTTTGAATATCCGATGTAAAACTGTCGCCTGCAATTCTTATTGATTTAAAGCATACTATTCCACCAAGAGCTATAACTGCTATTTCAGCAGTTCCTCCGCCGATATCCACAACCATAGAGCCTTCAGGTGCTTCCACGTCGAGCCCAATGCCTATTGCTGCAGCCATTGGTTCATATATCATATAAACGTCTCTCCCGCCAGCATGTTCTGACGAGTCGCGCACAGCTCTGATTTCTACCTCAGTGCTTCCGGAAGGTATGCCGATGACCATTCTTAGAGAAGGACTGTAGAGCTTGGAATTTTTATTAATCATTTTAATCATTCCTCTTATCATCAGTTCTGCGGCATTAAAATCTGCAATCACACCATCGTGTAAAGGTCTTATAGTTTGTATATTTTCATGAGTCTTTCCATGCATTTGCCTTGCTTGCTCACCGATAGCAATTAGTTTGCCTGTATTCCTGTCGATGGCTACTATCGAAGGCTCATCAACTACAACCTTATCGTTCTGAATGATGACAGTATTGGCTGTGCCAAGGTCTATCGCAATCTCCTGAGTTAAAAATGAAAATAATCCCATATAAGCTTTAAATTTTTTAATGTTTGAAATGTCGCACTCCCGTAAAAACCATTGCAATGTTGTGTTTATTGCAGAAGTCAATCGAATCCTGATCTCTTATAGAGCCTCCAGGTTGGACTATAGCTGTTATACCTGCCTTATGAGCCATCTCTACACAGTCGGCAAAAGGGAAAAAAGCATCGGACGCAAGCACTGCACCATTAAGATTAAATCCGAATATACCTGCTTTTTCCACTGCATGTTTCAGTGCGTCTATCCTTGACGTTTGTCCGACACCGCTTGCATAAAGTTGTTTATTCATTGCAAGGACAATAGCATTCGATTTACTATGCTTCACTATTTTCAATGCAAAAACAAGATCGTCATATTCTCTTTTATCGGGTACCCTTACTGTAACAGGTTGCATAAGGCTCGTGTCTTCGGTTATGTTGTCCCTCTCCTGCCATAAAACTCCGTTGAGGTTACTTCTGAAAACATTTGGAGAGAAGTTGAAATTCTTTTGTAGCAATATAATCCTGTTTTTTTTATGTTTTAGCATCTCAAGAGCTGCAGGCTCATAGCTTGGAGAAATTATTATCTCAAAAAACAGTTTGTCAATCTCGTTTGCGGCTTGTTCATCTATAGGCCGGTTACATGCTAAAACACCTCCATAAGCCGAAACAGGATCGCATGCGAGAGCATCTTTCCATGCATCAAAAATATTGTCTCTTTCGGCAACTCCACATGCATTTGTATGCTTGGTAATTATAAATGCAGGATCCGAAAATTCAAACGTTAAAGCAAGTGCAGCATCAATATCGAGTAGATTGTTATACGAAATCTCCTTCCCATGAAGTTTGTCGAATACTTCCTCAAGCTTACCGAAAAATATCCCTTTCTGATGAGGATTTTCTCCATATCGCAAAAGAAAAGGTGGTTCGAAACTCTCTCTAAAAGCAGGTAAATTTCTTTCGCGGTTAAAATATTTAAAAATTGCCACGTCATAACCTGATGTAATACTGAAGGCTTCTGTTGCAAATTGTTTCCTTTCTTCAAGTGAAGTGTATCCATTACCCTTCCTGAGCAACTCGGCAAGTCGGCTATATTGAGCTCTCGACGATACAACCAGAACGTCGTTGAAATTTTTTGCAGCGGCGCGTATAAGTGCAACGCCTCCTATATCTATTTTTTCAATTATCTCCGCCTCATCTGCCAGTGAGGAAACTGTTTCTTCAAAGGGATAGAGTTCCACAACAACCATATCTATTTCCGGTATATTGAAATTTCTTATCTGATTAATATCTTCATTATTGTCTCTTCGCGCAAGAATACCACCGAAAATCAAAGGGTGCAATGTTTTCACACGACCTCCGAGAACCGAGGGAAAGCTTGTAAGCTTTTCAACAGCTTCGGAAGATATGCCTATCCCCTTTATGAAATCATGAGTTCCACCTGTAGATATAATTCTGACACCGAGATTGTTAAGAATTCTAACAATTTCCTCAAGACCCTCTTTGTAAAACACTGAAATGAGTGCACTTTTAATTTTTTTTTCTTTCATTATCTGAAAATTATGATTGCAAAACGCCATCTTTTCAGGCCGAATAAAAATAGATATTTTTTTTATATGCCCGAATAAATTCAATTATTTGTATTAAGGCAAAATATTAATAAATAAAGGTATGAATTAAATTTGCTATTTTTGAATTCTTCAAACAGAAAGACATCGCTGAGTGACAACAATATGAAAAATAAGATAATATTTCTAAGATTAATCAAGGAAGGAATTATATTTGCTTTCAATTCAATTTCCGTAAACAAGCTTAGAACTTTCCTTACACTTTTTGGTATTACAATAGGTATTGTCTCTATCATTTCAGTCTTTACTGTTCTTGATTGGATGGAGAAGTCCATTCGCGACAGCATTTCCACTCTGGGTGATAATGTAATTTATGTTCAGAAATTTCCATGGTCGTTCGATCCTAATCTTAACTGGTGGGATATTGTAAGGTGGCCGCCTGTTTCAATTGAGGATTATGAAGCTGTATCGAATAAATCAAAGCTCGCACAATCAACTTGTTTTACAGTTTTCAGACCTGTTATTATCAAATTTGAAAATAATTCAATAAATAATGCCAATATACTGGCAAGCACGATAGAATATAAGGATATCAGAAACTTTGAAATAGAAAAAGGCAGATATTTTTCAATATTCGAAGCTCAGTCCGGCAAAAATGTTGCAATTTTAGGTGCTGAAATTGCATCGCGACTTTTTGAAAATAGGGAGCCTATTGGTAAGGAAATAATAATTGCCGGTTTTAAAACAACCGTAATAGGTGTTATAAAAAAAGAGGGCAAAGGCGGTATAAGCGACAGCGGAATGGATGAAATAACGCTTGTCCCCTTGAACTTTGCAAAATCATTCATCAATTTACGCACACGGTCGGCCGAAACTCAGCTTATGATAAAAGCTAAACCTCAGGTACCACTCGATGAACTTTCCGATGAAATTACAATGATTCTTAGAGTGTCTAGAAAACTCAGACCTGGAGAAGTATCTAACTTTTCAGTAAATAAGGCAAGTCTGCTTACTCAGGGATTTAATACTGTGTTCGCAGGAATCAATGCCGGGGGATGGCTTATTGGCGGGTTTGCCATACTTGTTGGCGGATTCGGAATAGCAAATATCATGTTTGTTTCGGTAAAAGAAAGGACAAATATTATCGGGATCCAGAAAGCTCTCGGAGCTAAACGTTTCTTTATCCTTCTTCAATTCCTTTCCGAATCGGTCATGTTGTCTCTGATGGGAGGAATTTTAGGCTTGTTCCTCGTTTTTCTCGGGACTCTTGTTGTTAATTACCTCTATGAAATGAATATGTTTCTGACTTTAGGAAACATACTTATTGGAATTTTTATCTCCGGTATCATAGGAATAGTTGCAGGTTATGCGCCAGCTTATTCGGCTGCAAAGATGAATCCAGTTGACGCAATCGGATATTCATTCTGAAATTAAATTTTCCGAAACCCAACGCGTAAGATTTATAAATTGCTCAACGGAAAGTTGTTCTGGTCGTAAATGTAATAACGGATTATTTTCAGAACTCAACCTGAAAGCTGATTTCAACGAATTACGAAGCATTTTTCTACGCTGATTAAAGGACGACTTCACAACTTTGAAAAAGAGTTCCTCGTCACAGTCAAGATGTTCCGTATTATTTCTTCTCATTCTTATCACCGCCGACTTGACCTTGGGAGGCGGGAAAAAAACTTTCTCCGAAACGGTGAAAAGATATTCCACATTATAGAATGCCTGAATGAGCACACTTATTATACCGTATGTTTTGGAACCAGGAACGGCACATAATCGCTTTGCAACTTCACGCTGGAACATTCCTGTCAGTTCAATCACTTTCTCCCTGTATCTGAGTACCTGGAAAAGTATCGGAGCAGATATGTTATAAGGAAAATTCCCTGTTATGGCAAGAGTGCCGGGAAAAAGTTTTTCAATGTCGAGCTCAAGAAAATCGCCTTCAATAATGTTGCAATAACTGCCAAGATTATTTTTAAGATACCCCACCAGATTTTTGTCAATTTCAACAACACGGAAATCCTTAAACCCTCTCCCAATCAGAGGTCTTGTCAGAACTCCCGTTGCAGGGCCAATTTCGAGAATCGAATCACAACCTTCAGCCAGGAGGGATCCGGCTATTCTATCAGCTATACCTGTATCTTTAAGGAAATGTTGTCCAAGGCTTTTTTTGGGTCGTATTGGGTTCATTGCAGGATTGATTGAATTAAAATATAACTCATCTTTCAATAAGATGCCTTCCAAACTTCTTCAGAAAAGGAAATCCCCGTATCTCAAGATAATGTATAAAAATATAAAGCAGATTGTAATAAAGGGTTATGAAAAATATAAATGACATAAGCCAGATGGCAATTAAATCAAAGAATAAAGTGTCAATTTTAAGATTACCAATCTTCTTATAAGGAGCAAAGAAATGTGCTCTCCCGTATTTTGATGTAGGTTTCATGTATATAGGAGTCGTCTTTTGCACAAAATGATCTTTATTAATCACATATTTTTTTTCTGAAAGTAATTCGGTCTGATTAAGCACAATATCTGCAAGCCTTATATTATTGTATGCTTCAGCAAACTCCTTCTCGCTCATACCCTTTATCTCTTCCGCTAATTTCTTTTCAGCTTCAAGCTTAAGGGCGAAATAATATTTGTTTTCATCAATAAAATATTTTTGAACCTTTTCAAAGAACACATTTACTGAATCGGCTGTTCTTTTGTCGAATCCTTCAAAACTAATCATACTTGTCCAGTTACCAGGAGTAATCCCTGAAATGCCGGCAAGCTGGTTTATATGATATTTCAGTATCTTAAGTTTATTTTCAATTACATCCTTTCCTTCCTTATCTTTTCGCTGCAGGACAAAATTTATAACCTCATTTTTAAGATTTCTGATAAGTTCGTCTTTGTAATAATTATTTTGCTCAATTTCAAGATTATATTTGAAAACCGGCTTATTGTATTTGTTTCCCTTGAATCCTTCCACCATTTCAGCCTCATACGACCATCTGGTAGCCATAAGGTCACCGATAACCGGAACGTATTCCTTATTTGTAAGTGACGGATGCAAATCGTCGAATTGTATCATCGCACCTCCAAGAAGCAACTGAGGAACAAGAATCAATGGAATAAAAATATAGATACTTACAACTGTTCTCAAGCCTGCCGATAAATTTAATCCCAGAAGGTTACCATAGCATGCAGTCGTGAAGAAAATTAGCCATTGCTGCCAGAACATGCCTCTTATTCCCAGAACTATGCTTGAAACGGCAACAAAAAGCAAAGATTGTATGGCAGAAAGAGTGAACAGGTAATTAAGTTTCGAAACAAGGTAGCTTAGCCTGCTGATATTCAGAAATTTCTCTCGGAGAAGTATTTTTCTGTCCCTGAATATTTCCTCCGCACTTACCATAAGTCCAAGAAAAAGGGCAACAACTACTTCCATGAAAAGAAAGACTGGATAATTTTTGTTATCTGCAAATGTGTAATTGTTCTCGGAAATATATTTTGAAAAGTATCCAAGGATAAATGCAAGAACAGGAGATTCTAATAGGTTTAAGGCAACATATTGTTTATCTACTATTTTTCTTAAAAAGTTTCGTTTGATAAATGTTCTTATCTGATACAGCTTACTCGGTACTTTGAAGTTGCTAGGAGGAAGAGGTATTTTTGATGGGGTCCCTTCAAACTTTGGCATCATTTTGCGTTTATATTTCTCGTACCACTCTGATGGTGAAACCTGTCTCTCTTTGCCAGGATAACCATTTTCTTCAATAACTTTTACCTCAATAATCTGAAGAATATTATCAGTATCAATGTTTCCGCAGTTGGGGCATTCACTCTCAGCGGCATTAGCTTGAGATGTTTCAGTTTTCAAATAAACAAGTGCTTCTATCGGATCCCCATCGTAAACCATATAACCTTCTCTGTCGAGAATCCATAGTCGGTCGAAAAGCTTAAGGATATCGGACGAGGGTTGATGAATATTTACAACTACAAGCTTGCCTGAAAGAGCTTGTTTTCTCAGAATTTCCATTACATTCCGGGAGTCGTGCGACGACAACCCTGAAGTTGGTTCATCAACAAAAAGAACTGCAGGCTCTCTCATCAGCTCCAGACCTATGTTGAGTCTTTTACGCTGACCGCCACTGATTTTTTTGTCGAGAACATTTCCCACCTGAAGGTTTTTAATTTCAATAAGTTCAAGATTAGTTAGTATCTTCTCGACAAGTTCGTTTAGCTGTTGCTCGGTATAATCCCCGAAACAAAGTCGTGCATTAAAATAAAGATTCTGATAAACGGTAAGTTCTTCAAGCAGAAGATCTTCCTGTGGAACATAGCCAATCAGGCCCTTTAAGCTTTCCGCATTTTTATAAAGGTCATAACCGTTAATATAGATATTGCCTTTATCAGGTTTTATTTTACCATGTAACACATCGAGAAGAGTAGTTTTACCTACGCCGCTGCTTCCCATTATTCCAACAAGATTACCTGATTCAAGCCTAAAATTTAACGGTTTTATGCCATTATCAGAATTTTTAAATCTGAATTCAATATTATGCCCTTCGAAAACAACTTTTTCGCGAAAATTTTCTAAAATAAATGCTTTATAAACTTTGGAATAATAGATAGGTTCAATTCCCGGGCCTTTAATATTTACCCCTCTTTCGAGCAGATAAGGACGGTATGCAATAATATCTCTCCCTCTGAAATATAAAGCAAGAGGTCCATCGTATATAAGAAGAAGAAAACCTGTACTCTCAATATGAAGAACATACATATTGCCTTTGAAGCCTTTAATATACAAATGTTTCCACTGATTGTAATTTTCAAAGCCTGAATCCGTTCTGTACTGAGGATTATCACTTTCTATAACGAGCATACAATCAGTGGATACTTTGTCAAACTGCCCTCCATTCATAAAAGCGAAAGCATTATTGTATTCCTTTCGGTTTATGTTGAATGAACGTGCGACTATATCAATGATATTTTTTTCCTGCCCCGTAATCTGGCTATCTTCAAAAGTAAATTCAAGAAGTTGAATGAATACAATCATTCTCTCTTCAATGAAAAGACCTTTTTTAATCTGACGGCAGATATTTGTAATCTGGAATGTAATCAAGGAATTTTCATCATCAAGTTCACTGCGGTCGAGATTTTTTAGTTCATTCGAATAAAATTCCAGATTATTTTCGAACAAAGAAAAATATTCTTCCTCGAGCTCTCTGTTCAGATATCTTCTCAGATAGCTTCTAAGAATTTTCTTTCCGCGACTGGTGACCCCGCCCGGATTAACCGTTGATATGATTGCAAAGATATGTATCAGTGCAAGTAATACTGATTCCCTCATCTGTGCAAATTTGACCAGAAACAGATTAAAAACCTTTCCTGTTTCAAGACCTGGGTACCTTAAATTACAATTTTATATCGGCATCTGAAATGACACAAAATTATTATATCATTTCAGGTTGCATAAATATTAAATAATCTTCTCCCTTACCAAGGTTATAGCAGAAGTAATATCCTTTATATCCTGTTCTGTGAGACTAGTAGATAATCTTTCGTAAATTTTTTTCATTGGTTCGAGCAGCTTAAGAAAATTTTTTATCATCGGATCATCTGCATAAGGCTGAGTAATATCAAGATATAATTCGAAGGAGTTTTTCTGTTCGAGCAAAACTTTTGAAATGCCTGCAACATTGTAAGCCGTTTCCGAAACATGTGTTGTAAGGTACATACCTTCCACCCAAGCTCCTCCCACAACAAGCAATGCAAGGTTCTGTTGCTCATTCTCGCTCAAGTATTCATAAGTTTCATTAAAGGTATCTGTAAGCAGTTGAACCAGTTTGTCTCTGTCGTCGAAATAAATTTTGATGCTATCGTAAAGCCCTACATCATAAATTCTTCCCATGTTAAGGTCATTTGCCAGCAACCTTAAAGCCTCTAGATATTCCTGCACTTTGTCTTGAACATTATAAAGTGTAACATAACTTAAATCAGCACCATATATTCCCAGATTCACTGCCTTTTTGTCACTTTTGATATATTTTTTTGCATTAGAGACAGGATTGGTTATTCCTATCATATAACCCACCTCAAGATCGGTAAGCATTTTTACTACTTCAGCCGAAGTAGGTAAAGGGTAAACATTCTTTTCAATTTCCTTTTTGATTGTCTCAATCTCTTCAGATTCTTTTTCTATTCTTGCCTCCTTTTCCTTAGTGGCCTTGTTCTTGCATGAAGTAATGCTTGCAACGCAAACAACCAGTAACGTCATTATTGCTATTAAGGTAACTTTTTTCATTTTTGATTATATTAAAGTTAAGCTTATTAAATCGGGCATAAAAATAAGAAAATATATTTTACTAACTCCAGTTGTATACTAATTTAATTATAACGGTTTAGTAAAATTTCATTGAATGTATAATAAATTTTAATGCAAAATAATTAAATATTTACTATTAAAATTTTTCAGGTCATGTTTTTGATTAACTTTGCGAGCCGATAGCCAGCAAGATTCTTTCAAACTGGCTGATTATTTAAAACATTTGCTATGTTTAAAAAAGAACTAAAAAGTGTAAAACTTACACTTGAAGATGGTTCGATATGGGAAGGAAAGTTGTTTGGTGCACCTGTTACTGCTGCCGGAGAAGTTGTATTCAACACTGCAATGACAGGCTATCCCGAAAACCTAACCGATCCATCCTACAGAGGTCAAATACTCTGTCTTACATATCCACTCGTAGGAAATTATGGTGCACCTTCAAAAGAAGAGGAAGATGACATTCTTAAATACTATGAATCATCTTCAATCCATATTTCAGGACTGATTGTTACGAACTATTCATTCAAATATAGCCATTGGAATGCTGTTGAAAGCCTTGACGAATGGCTGAATAAAAATAATATACCTGGAATATACGGAATAGATACCCGTGCACTTGCCAAACGAATTAGGGAAAAAGGAGATATGCTTGGCAAAATTGAGCCTGACGGCATGCGAACCGATTTTTTCGATCCCAATAAAATAAATCTTGTCGAACAGGTAAGTATTAAAGAAAAAAAGATATATGGAAAAGGTTCTTTTAAGATAATGCTCATTGACTGTGGTGTTAAATACAATATTATCAGATTGCTTCTGCGATATGATACTACTGTAATTAGGGTGCCATGGAATTATGACTATCAAAATGATGAATTCGATGGTTTGTTTATATCTAACGGCCCTGGTGACCCGAAAATGTGCACTGAAGCAATTGAAAATATCAGAAAATCACTTAACGGGAATAAGCCTGTTTTTGGTATCTGCCTTGGGAACCAGCTTATGGCTCTCGCTTCAGGAGCAGATACATATAAACTCAAATACGGTCATCGAAGTCATAACCAGCCGGTAATAATGGAAGGCACAAACAAAGCCTATATTACTTCTCAAAACCACAGTTATACTGTTGATAACAGTACTTTGACCAAAGAGTGGCAGCCTTATTTTAAAAATCTTAATGACCGGACAAATGAAGGTATAATCCATAAATCAGGCTTTTATTTTTCAACTCAGTTCCATCCTGAAGCTTCAGGCGGCCCTACCGATACCGATTTCCTTTTCGATAATTTTATTGACAACGTGAAAAAATATCGTAACTGATAATTTTAAATCTTACCACATTCAGAGTATTCATAAATATCTCATCATCTTTTCCTCAAGTGATGTAAGCGTTATCTTTCTGAAATTTTCCATAATCTTATCAGCCCTTGCTATAATTTTATCATTGCACAAGTTTCCGATACTTCCCTCATGCTTATAATCCGAAGGTGCCGTTTGCCGGAATGAACTGTCTTTTAATGTCTCTGATACCGCCTTATATGCATCTCTGAATGGAATACCCTTCCTGACCATTTTATTTACTTCTTCGGCACTGAAAATAGTATTATATTGTGTGTTTTCTAAAATGTCGCATCTTATTTTTATTTCATCCAACATAAAAGTCATAACATCAACACATTCAATAATTTCTGTAAATGCATTGAATATAGGCGTTTTAAGTAACTGCAGATCACGATTATACCCCGATGGCAGGTTATTGATTAACATATTTAACTGAGCAGGCAGTGCCTGTATAAGGTTACACTTACCTCTAATCAGTTCAAAAACATCCGGGTTTTTCTTCTGTGGCATTATGCTCGAGCCCGTAATAAGTTCATCAGGGAATTCGATGAATTTGAATTCTGATGTCATAAAGAGGCAAATATCCATGCTGAATTTAGAAAGAGTATTTGCAAGTGATGACAGGGATGCCGCAACGGCTGCTTCCACCTTCCCTCTATTTATTCCTGCATAAGCCGAATTAAAAATCATATCGTCAAATTCCAGTAATGAGGTCGTAAGACTACGGTCGAGAGGGAGAGTTGTACCATACCCTGCAGCCGTTCCGAGCGGATTACGGTTATTAAGCGCTCTAGCTGTGGAAAGTAAAAATAAATCGTCGGTAAGAGCTTCGGCATAGCCACCGAACCACAGACCAAACGAAGATAACATTGCCGGCTGCATGTGTGTATAACCCGGCAGAAATACTTCTTTATACTGGTTACTCATGGCTGTAAGTTTATCGAACAGCTTTCGTGTACTCTCGGCTAAATCGTCTATTCTCGCCCTCGTGAAAAGCCTTATATCGAGCAATACCTGGTCGTTACGCGATCTGCCTGTATGAACTTTTCTCCCTGTCGCACCAATCATTTCTGAAAGTTCCTTTTCAATCTGGGAATGTATATCTTCAACGCCATCCTCAATTTTAAGATCACCTTTCATATAACGGAGAAAGAGTTTATGAAGTGACTCCATCAAATTATGTTTCTCATCGGTAGATATCAACCCAACTTTGCACAGCATAATGACGTGAGCCATAGAACCAACAATATCCCAGCCCGCCAGAAGCATATCAATCTCTCTCTCCTTGCCTGACGTGAATTCTATAATTATAGGATGAGGCACTATACCCTTATCCCAAAGCCTTGAGTAATTCATAAAAAATTTTCTGTTTAATGTTTTTTCTTACCCGATTCAATAATAGCTCTGTGAGCCATAAGTCTTATTGCGTTTATCTTAATAAAGCCCTTACTATCGGTCTGATCAAAGCCACCTTCTATATCCATACTTGAAAGGTCTTTGTTATAAAGCGATGACGGCGACTCTCTTCCCTCAATCTGTACATTTCCTTTGTAGAGGTTGAGATGCACACAGCCGTCAATAAGTTCCTGGCTCTTGTCAATAGCAGCCATAAGAAAATCCATTTCAGGACTGAACCAAAAACCATAATATATAAGTTCTGAAAACTTTGGTGTAAGCATATTCCTGAGGCGCATTACTTCGCGGTCCATTGCAATACCTTCTATATCCCTGTGCGCTGCAAAAAGGATTGTACCGCCAGGCGTCTCATAAACACCTCTTGACTTTATACCAACATACCTGTTTTCAACCATGTCGAGCAAACCTATACCATTTTCTCCGCCCAGCTTGTTGAGATAAACAAACAATTCGTAAGGATCCTCCTTGACTGTTCCGTCGTCTTTATTAAGAACCTTCACCGGAATGCCATCCTTAAAAGTAATTACTATCCTTGTCTCCCTGTCAGGAGCATCCTGGGGTATTACCATTTTAACCAGGATATTTTTCTGAACCGCAAACATAGGATCCTCCAGTATTCCGGCTTCATGACTTATATGCATCAAGTTTTCATCCTCACTGTAAGGCTTTGCCAGACTTGCCTTAACCGGAATATTTTTCTCAGCAGCATATTTAAGAAGATCCGTTCTTCCTTTGAAAGTTTTAAGAAATTCAGGGTCTTTCCATGGTGAAATTACTTTTATCCCCGGTTTGAGAGCATAATAAGATAACTCAAACCTTACCTGATCGTTGCCTTTGCCTGTAGCTCCATGTGCAACTGCATTTGCACCTTCCTCCTCGGCAACCTCAATCTGCTTACTTGCAATAAGCGGCCTGGCAAGAGCAGTCCCAAGCAAATACCTGTCCTCATAAATAGCATTAGCCTTAAGAGCTTTAAAAATGTAATCCACAACAAACTCTCTTTTCAAATCTTTTATAACTACTTTCGAAGCCCCGAGCATCAGTGCTTTTTTCCTGCACTCTTCAAAATCTTCCTGCTGCCCTACGTCAGCAACAAACGCAATTACATCATACCCCTTTTCAATTAACCACTTCAGTATAACCGAAGTATCAAGGCCTCCACTATAGGCCAGAACAACTTTTTCTTTCATCATTTTAATTTTTAACTTCTTATTTATTGTGAACATTTTAAATTTTCCTTGATATAGAATTAATCCCTGGAAATATAATTCCAAGAATTTCATGAACATGTTCAACCGAAACATTATCTCTCGGAATCACAAGAAGAGTGTCATCACCTGCAACCGTACCGGCTATTTCATATCTGCCGGCATTATCAATAGTTACTGCAACACTGTTTGCATAACCCGGACTTGTCTTTATTAGAATCATAGATTTTGCCTCTATTATATTCTTAATCACGCCAGCCAGTTCAAAACCTTTCTCTTTGTTATTACTTTCTTTCATGTTATTTATAAGCCCTTTTACAAGTGAATAACGGTACCCTCCCTTTCCGTCAGGCACTTTTATTACTCCAAGCTGCCGGAGATTTCTTGATAACGTTGCCTGGGTACATTTTATACCCTGACTTACAAGTTTCTCCATCAGCTCTTCCTGGCTTGAAATCTCTTCATTCGAAATAATTTTTTCTATCGCTATCAGCCTTGAAAGCTTTTGCATAATTATACATTATGCTTGCAAATATATACATTTTTTTAATTTCTTATAAACCGGAGAAAAAAATTGTTCTAATTTTGCATCAAATAACTTTTATATGATTGATGAAATAAAAAAGGTTCTCATCCTTGGTTCAGGCGCTCTTAAGATTGGAGAAGCAGGTGAGTTCGACTATTCAGGGTCGCAGGCTCTTAAAGCATTAAGGGAAGAAGGCATTTCAACAGTACTTATCAACCCAAATATAGCCACAATACAAACTTCTGAAAATGTAGCCGATAAGGTGTATTTTCTTCCGGTGAATCCTTTTTTTGTTGAAAAAGTGATTGCAAAGGAAAAACCCAATGGCATTTTTCTTTCATTTGGAGGCCAGACTGCACTTAATTGCGGAACTGAACTTTACAGAAAAGGAGTGTTTGAAAAATATGACGTAAAGGTTCTCGGCACTCCGGTTTCTGCTATTATTGACACTGAGGACAGGGAGCTTTTTGTCAGGAAACTTGACGAAATAAATATTAAAACCCCAAAGAGTATCGCAGTTAATTCAGTTGAAGAGGCCATTAATGCCGCAGAAAAACTTGGATATCCAGTTATCATAAGGTCGGCTTATGCACTTGGAGGCATGGGAAGCGGATTTTCCTCAACTCCTGAAGAACTTGAAAGCCTTGCATCAAAATCATTTTCATTTACAAACCAGATACTCGTCGAAGAATCGCTGAAGGGCTGGAAAGAAATTGAATACGAGGTGGTAAGAGATAAATATGACAATTGCATTACAGTGTGCAATATGGAAAATTTCGATCCGCTTGGAATTCATACAGGTGAAAGTATTGTAGTGGCTCCTTCACAGACACTTACAAACAACGAATTTTATTCACTCAGGAACCTATCAATTAAAATAATCAGGCATATCGGAATAATAGGCGAATGTAATATCCAGTATGCACTCGACCCTGATTCGGACGATTACAGAGTTATTGAAGTAAATGCCCGCTTATCGCGCTCAAGCGCTCTTGCCTCTAAGGCCACGGGCTATCCTCTTGCCTTTATTGCGGCAAAACTTGCAATCGGCTATGGACTTCATGAACTTAAAAACTCAGTCACACGTTCAACCACAGCCTTTTTCGAGCCAGCCCTCGACTATGTTGTTGTTAAGATACCACGCTGGGATCTCAATAAATTTACAGGTGTATCCCATCATATAGGAAGCAGCATGAAAAGCGTGGGTGAAGTTATGGCAATCGGACGAACCTTTGAGGAAACTATACAAAAAGGCATAAGAATGATAGGTCAGGGCATGCATGGATTTACAGGTAATCGCGACATCTATTTTTCAGATGTAGAAAAAGAACTGGCCGAACCAACCGATATGAGGATTTTCTCAATCGCTCAAGCACTTGATGAGGGAATATCTATCGACAAAATCTATGAATTGACAAAAATCGACAGATGGTTTCTTTATAAATTGCAAAACATTATTGAGATAAAAAACCACCTTTGCCGATATAAAACGATTGAAGAAATTCCCAGAGATGTCCTCATTGAAGCCAAAGAAGCTGGATTCAGCGACTTCCAGATTGCAAGGCATGTTTTGAAGGCAAATGCTGAAGACATGAACAGGGCTCTTCTCAGAGTGAGAGCCTTCAGAAAAGCACTCGGCATAAAACCTTATGTAAAACAGATAGATACACTCGCTGCCGAATACCCTGCCGTAACCAATTATCTATATCTTACATACAGCGGCAGTGAACACGACATTGCATTTGAAGATGACGGTCTGTCCGTAATCGTTCTTGGATCAGGCGCATACCGGATAGGCTCAAGTGTAGAATTCGACTGGTGCTCGGTAAATGCTATCAATACAATTCGCAGGGAAGGATACCGATCGGTTATGATAAACTATAATCCAGAAACGGTAAGCACCGATTATGACATGTGCGACAGACTCTATTTCGATGAACTCTCATTCGAAAGAGTAATGGATATTATCGAACTCGAGTATCCTCTCGGTGTCATCGTTTCAATGGGAGGCCAGATACCCAATAACCTTGCAATGAGATTGCATCTGGCAAACGTAAAAGTACTCGGTACTTCACCACTTTCGATCGATAGTGCCGAAGACAGGCATAAATTCAGTTCCATGCTCGACTCTCTCGGAGTAGATCAGCCCCGATGGAAAGAACTTTCAAGCATAGACGATATTATCGAATTCACCAATAAAATAGGCTTCCCCGTCCTTGTACGTCCTTCATACGTCCTTTCGGGATCAGCAATGAACGTCGTTTCTAATGCAAATGAACTCACTCATTTTCTCGACCTCGCAACAAAAGTATCAAAACAACATCCGGTAGTTGTTTCTGAATTCATCGAAAACGCAAAAGAAGTGGAGATTGATGCCGTGGCATGCCAGGGCGAAATAATTGCTTACGCAATAAACGAACATGTTGAATTTGCAGGAGTGCATTCCGGTGATGCCACAATGGTTTTCCCCCCTCAGAAGCTTTACTTTGAGACAGTCCGACGTATTAAACGGATTTCAAAGCAAATTGCAAAAGAGCTGAATATCTCAGGGCCGTTCAATATACAGTTCCTTGCTAAAGACAACGAGATAAAAGTTATCGAGTGTAATCTGAGAGCAAGCCGCAGTATGCCATTTGTTTCCAAAGTACTCAAGGTAAATCTTATAGACATTGCCACAAAAGTTATGCTCGGTATCACTGTCGAAAAACCTCATAAGTCATTATTCGACCTTGATTATGTCGGAGTAAAAGCCCCTCAGTTCAGCTTCTCACGTCTTGCTAAAGCAGATCCTGTCCTCGGAGTCGATATGGCATCAACTGGCGAAGTAGGTTGCCTCGGTGAAGACTTCTATGAAGCAATATTAAAAGCTATGTTTTCAGTAGGATACAGAATACCCCAAAAAGGAATACTGCTTTCCACAGGCCCTGCAAAATCAAAAGCCGAACTCCTCAACGCAATAAAAACGCTAAGCGACAAAGGTTATAAACTGTATGCAACACGAGGCACACACCAATTTCTTGCTAATGCAGGCATCGAAACCGAAGTGACTTACTGGCCCGATGAAAACAACTCTCCAAATACAGTTGAACTTATTCGGGCAGGTAAGGTGGATATGGTAATAAATATTCCGAAAAACCTGAGCCAAAGCGAATTAAGTAACGACTATTTAATAAGAAGAAGCGCCGTTGATTATAATATTCCCCTGCTTACAAACTCACGCCTTGCAAATGCTTTTATCATGGCCTTTTGCAAACTAAAGGAAGAAGATATTGTGATAAAAAGCTGGGATGAATATAAATAAGCGGAAGTTTTGCAAGCCGTGGCTGGCCAAGACAGCGAAGGATTGACGGAAGGCGATAGGCGGAAGACAGGGTATAGATTATACAACCACAGTTAACCTATAAACGATAATATCTATCGAATATCGAATATTGAACAAGGAATGTCGAATGTAGAAGAGAGAATAATGAATAACTGATGTTGTGGCTCTTAATCATACCTTTTGTTATCTATTCCGCAATTATTCTAAGGATAGCATTTTATCTCAAAGATGTTAAGCCTTTTCAGAAAAAAGTAGATAATGCGGAAATAAAAGTGTCGGTTATCGTGGCATGCCGTGATGAAGAAAACAATCTTCCCGAACTGTTATCATGTCTTTCGAAACAGGATTACCCTCAAGATTTTTTTGAAGTAATAATTGTAGATGACAACTCGACTGATTCAACATTCAACCTTGCCAATAAATTCGATGGAATAAAAAATTTACGGGTAATAAGGAACTCTGGCACAGGTAAAAAATTTGCAATCAAAAAAGGCGTCGAGGTTTCTTCTTCAGAACTTATTCTTACAACAGATGCCGACTGCCGTATGGGAACGCGATGGTTATCCTCAGTAGTGTCATTTTATAATCATGAAAAACCCGAAATGATAATCGCACCTGTAAATTTGTCAAAGCTAAATGATGGCTTACTCAACTCTTTTCAAGTTATCGAATGGCAGGCATTGCAGGGAATTACTGCCGGCACTGCAGCCCGAGGAAATCCTGTCATGTGTAATGGTGCAAATCTTGGTTTTAAAAAGTATACTTTTCTTAGCCACTCATACGGGCTAAAATATAATCTGGTATCGGGCGATGATATTTTTCTTCTGCAAACACTCAAAAAAGAAAAGAAATCAAACATTCGCTGGCTCGAAAGCAATGAAGCAGTTATTACCACTCCAACTGCTCCAACAATAATGCATCTTTTAATGCAAAGAGCCAGGTGGATCTCAAAGGCCGGTTTCTATAAGGATCCTTATATAATCATAATTGCACTTGTAACATTTTGTACAAATATTGAACTACTTGGGTTGTATCTTGCCTGGATATTAAATCCGACCTTAGCATTTATTCTAATTTCTGGCTTTGTTATAAAATCAGCTTCCGACTTTGCATTGCTGAAAGAAACTATTAGGAAATCCTTCAAATCTGTAAAATCGAAGTATTTCTTTGCATCTGAGATACTTTATCCGCTTTATGTATTGATAGTTTCTCTAAAAGCCTTAACAATAAAAAAACGATGGAAATAAATTATTTGATTAAATAATCAGTTCCCCATTTCCGACAGAAATTTTATTCTCATAAGTCTTATCTCCTCCTCTTCGAATTCGCTTCCAAGCTCTTTTATAGCCTCTTCAACTGAGTCTGTTTGTGCTTCTTCTCTAAAATAGGAATATATATCATTCTGACGTTCTTCGTCAATAACCATATTGATATAATAATCCAGATTTATTCGTGTTCCTGAATTAACTATTGCCTCTATTTCGGAAATAAGTTCGTCCATATCCAGTCCCTTTGCCTCTGCTATATCTTCAAGCTGTCTTTTCATATCTATGCTCTGGATTATGTAAACCTTAAGGCTCGACTTGTTTATAGGTGATTTCACTACCATATCAAGTGGACGGATAATCTCCTTTTCTTCAACATATTTTTTTATCACATCCACAAACTCTTTCCCATATCTCTGTGCTTTACCGATACCTACGCCGGTTATATTCTGTAGTTCATCAAGATTAACCGGATATTGTATTGCCATTTCTTCAAGCGAAGGGTCTTGAAAAATAACAAATGGGGGAACATTTTTCTGTTTTGATATTTTTTTCCTGAGATCTTTCAAAATGCTGAATAGCTCTTCATCAACTGTAGAGGTTTTTGCTCCAAAACCGCCATCTTCCTCTTCTTCTGCATCACTGTAATCGTGGTCTTCAATAAGAATAAATTCTGTGGGATGTTCGAGAAATTCTTTACCTTTTTGAGTAATCTTAAGCAAACCGTAATTTTCAATATCCTTGGTCAGCAATTTAGCAATAAGTGCCTGACGGATAACCATATTCCAGAACCTTTCATCTTTTTCACTACCTGAACCGAAAATCTCCAATTTATGATGTTTATATGACTTGATTGCCGAAGTTGCTTTACCTGCAAGGATGCTGGCAATATGGTCGGCTTTGAACTTTTCTTTTACTGCTAGAACAGCCTCGAGAACGCTAACAACATATTCGCTCCCTTCAAACTGCGTTTTCGGATGAAGACAGTTATCGCAAGCTTCACAGTTGTCTTTTGTATATTCCTCGCCGAAATAATTCAAAAGGGTTTTCCGCCTGCATATTGACGATTCGGCATAAGATACTGTCTCCAGAAGAAGCTGCTTGCCAATTTCTTGTTCGGCAATAGGTTTTCCCTGCATAAATTTTTCAAGCTTTTGTATATCATTATAGCTATAGTAAGCTATACACCTTCCTTCTCCTCCGTCTCTTCCAGCCCTGCCTGTTTCCTGGTAATATCCTTCAAGGCTCTTTGGCATATTGTAATGTATAACATATCTTATATCAGGCTTGTCAATACCCATGCCGAATGCAATTGTTGCGACAATAACATCAACCTCTTCCATAAGGAATTTATCCTGGTTCTGAGTTCTCGTTGCTGAATCCATGCCAGCATGGTAAGGTAAAGCCTTTATTCCGTTTACTTTAAGTGTCTCGGCAAGTTCTTCAACTTTTTTCCTGCTTAATGCATATATGATACCTGATTTCCCGGGATTATTCTTAATATATTTTATAATTTCCCTGGTAGCATCTGTCTTTGGCTTAACTTCGTAATAAAGATTAGGACGATTAAACGATGATTTAAATACATCAGCATCGAGGATGCCCAGATTTTTCTGAATATCATGCTGAACTTTCGGTGTTGCAGTTGCTGTAAGTGCAATAATGGACGATCTGCCGATAGTATCAATTATAGGTCTGATTCGCCTGTATTCTGGCCTGAAATCGTGTCCCCATTCCGAAATACAATGCGCTTCGTCAACAGCATAAAAAGAAACCGTTATATTCTGAAGAAATTCAATGTTTTCTTCTTTAGTTAGTGATTCAGGCGCAACATAAAGAAGCTTTGTAATGCCTGATATAACATCCTGTTTAACTTTACTAATCTCAGATTTCGTCAGCGATGAATTAAGAAAATGCGCAACATCGTCGCCGGTACAAAAATTCCTCATTGCATCAACCTGGTTTTTCATTAGAGCAATAAGCGGCGATATTACAATTGCAGTGCCTTCCTTCATCACTGCAGGTAACTGATAACAAAGTGACTTCCCTCCCCCTGTTGGCATAAGAACAAATGTATCTCTTCCTGCCAGAACATTCTTTATTATCGGTTCCTGTAATCCCTTAAAAGTATCAAACCCAAAATATTTCTTTAAATAGTCATGAATAATTTTATCTTCCAACACAATTTCCATATTCTCTTCCTCAACTTTCTTTTTTCTTCATTTTTTATTAAAACTTTTTACTATACTGCTTATAATCAAATTTAATTAAAATAGTTCACAATTCAAATCAATAAATGTTTAATAATAAATATAATTTTTCTAAGGTATTTTATTTCACTGTTAATTTTCCTTAAAAAGGAAAATTTTGGCGGTTAGGGATAGCAAAAACTTAATGCAAATATACTATTGTTTTGAAAAATAAGTTTTATCATCTTTACACGCTAATTTTTTTTGTTTGATTTATGGCATCAGGAAGGCAAAGAAAAAATAACGATGAAGAAAAAGAGATGTCATTTCTTGAGCATCTTGAAGAATTAAGGTGGCATATTTTAAGATCTATTATTGCAATAATCATCTTCACGGTTTTAGCGTTCATAGAAAAAGATTTTATTTTCAATACAATTATTCTCGCACCGAAAAATCCTGAATTTTTTACTAACAGGACATTTTGCAATCTCGGAAATTCTCTTTTTCATTCAGATATACTTTGCCTTAACAGAAAACCATTTGAGCTTATAAGTATCAAAATGTCGGGACAGCTTACGACGCATATAACCATATCAATTGTTACAGGTCTTATTATTGCACTTCCCTATGTTATATGGGAATTCTGGAAATTTTTCAGACCGGCTCTATACGCAAATGAAAGAAAATATACCAGAGGCGCCGTTTTCTGGATAAGCTTTCTTTTCTTCCTGGGTGTGATCTTTGGATATTATATGATTGTCCCATTATCAATTCATTTTCTTGGCTCATATTCCATTAGCGAACAAGTTGTTAATCAGATTTACATAAGGTCGTATATAGGAACCATTTCCTCGATTGTGCTTGCCACAGGCATTACATTTGAGCTCCCGCTGCTGGCTTTTGTACTGACACAGATAGGTATAATAACACCTCAATTCATGACCAAGTACAGACGTCATGCAATTGTGATAATTATTATCCTTGCTGCAATTATCACTCCCCCCGATGTATTCTCTCAAATTCTTGTTTGCATACCTTTGTTGCTACTATATGAAATAAGCATACTTGTTTCAAAAACTGTTTACCGTAGAAAGCAGATTGAACATGAGACCTTTATGAAAGATGAAAAAGAAACTATTGACAAAGTTGTTGTATCATAAATGCCCATGAAACTCTACACTGAAAAACTTGTAAAGAGATACGGCAAACGTAAAGTGGTTGACCAGGTTTCAGTAGAACTTGAGCAGGGAGAGATAGTTGGTCTTCTCGGACCAAACGGTGCAGGAAAAACAACTACATTTTATATGATCGTCGGGCTTATAAAGCCAAATGAAGGTAAAATATTTCTCGACGATGAGGATATTACTCTTCTTCCTGTTTATAAGAGAGCCAGAAAAGGCATCGGATATCTTTCACAGGAACCTTCTGTATTCCGTAACCTGTCGGTAGAGGACAACCTTAAAGCTGTGCTTGAACTATCGGGTTTCTCCAAAGAAGAACAAAAAGAACGTCTGGAATCCTTACTCAATGAGTTCGGCCTTCAAAAAATAAGAAAAAACAAAGGAATACAACTTTCAGGAGGCGAACGCCGACGTACAGAAATTGCAAGAGCTCTCACTCTGAAACCGAAATTTATATTGCTCGATGAACCGTTTGCAGGTGTTGACCCTATTGCCGTTGAAGATATCCAGAGTATCGTATCTCATCTAAAGGATAAAAATATCGGAATACTTATCACCGACCATAATGTTCATGAAACATTGTCAATCACCGACCGTGCTTATCTCCTTTTTGAAGGTAAGATCCTTAAATCGGGCACATCAGAACAACTCGCAGAAGATGAACATGTAAGAAAAGTTTACCTGGGCAAAAACTTTGAACTGCGCCGCTAACCCCATCAAATTGTAATACCATTTTTTTTCAGTAACTTTGCCAAGATTTTAGCGGATGTGTCGTAATTTGGTAGCCGAGCAAGACTTAGGATCTTGTGTCTTAATGACGTAAGGGTTCGAGTCCCTTCATCCGCACGAAAAACCAATATAAATAATTTTATAATATTTAAACCTAATTTATCTTTTAATTTAATGAACATAACAAAAGAAAACATCGATAAACTGAATGCAATACTGAAGGTCGAGCTTAATAAGGCTGACTATGAAGAAAACGTTGAAAAATCTCTAAAAGAATACAGGAAAAGAGCAAATATAAAGGGTTTTAGACCCGGAATGGTGCCAATCGGATTGATAAGAAAAATGTTTGGTAACGCTGTTAAACTTGAAGAAATAAACAAATTGGTTTCAGAAAGCATCACAAACTACCTGCAGAGTGAAAATATCCGAATACTTGGCGACCCTCTGCCTTATGAAAACAATATGGAGAACAAAAATTTTGAAATGACAGAAGATTTTACTTTTACATTCGAAGTTGGGCTTGAACCTGAATTCAATATAGAAGTAGGCAAAGATGATAAAGTAACATTTTATGAAATATTTATTGATGAAAAGCTGAGAAATAATTATATTGATAACTATGCCAGACAATATGGGAAGTTCGTCAGTGCCGACAAATCAGAAGAAAATGACATCCTTAAAGGAAGCATAGTATCTGCTGAAAATACTGAAAATTCAGAAAACGAAGTGTTCAGAAATGATAACGCAACATTAGCGGTTACATTAATTAAGGATGAAGATATTAAAAAACTATTCATAGGTTTAGCACCCGGCGATTCTGTAAACTTCGACCTGAAAAAGGCTTTCCCAAACGAAAATGAAATTGCCGGACTTCTTAATATCACTAAGGAAAAGGCAGAAAAAGCAGATGGTATTTATAAATTTACAGTTTCTGAAATCTCAAGGTTTCAGCCTGCCGAAATTAATCAAGAACTTTTTGATCTCATCTACGGCGAAAATGTTGTTACAACTGAGGAAGAATTCCATAAAAGAATAGATGAAGAAATTACTGCATCTTTAAATAATGAAAGCAATTATAAGCTCAAGTTAGACTTAAAACATCTTGTGATGGAAAAAACAAGTCTAGAACTCCCAGAAGATTTTTTGAAAAAATGGCTTTTGAAAATTAATGAAAAAACAACATCTGAGGAAATAGATAAGGAATTCGATTCTTTTCTTAACGACCTTAAATGGAAGCTTATACGCAATAAAGTTGCACGCGACAATAATATAAAAATAGACGCTGATGAAGTGGTAAAAGAAGCTGAAAATATAGCACGCCGTCAATTCTATCATTATGGCCTTTTCTATGCAACCGACGAACAAATAACTAAATATGCCAATGAGATGATCAATAATGAAGAAGAGGCACAAAGAATCGCAGATATAATTCTGGAAGAAAAAGCCTTAGAAAAATTCAAGGAAATGGTTACTATTGAAAATAAACAAGTTACCATTGAAGAGTTCAATAAATTATTCAAGTAAAAATCTGATTGACTTAATAAAAATTTGTTTTATTATATTTGTAAATTAATTATAATCTTTATATTATGAGTAAATCTGACGATTTCAGTAAATACGCAAGAAGCCGGATGGGTATAAGTAGCCTGACGCTGCAACAATATATTTCCGCTTCAAACAACTATATCTCACCAACTATCATCGAGGAAAGACAACTTAATGTAGCTACTATGGATGTTTTTTCGCGACTTATGATGGACAGAATAATTTTCCTCGGACTTCCGATTGACGATTATGCCGCAAATATCATTCAGGCACAGCTTCTTTACCTCGATTCTACCGATCCGGGAAAAGATATTCAAATTTATTTCAATACACCTGGAGGTGCCGTTCATGCAGGCCTGGGTATTTATGACACAATGCAGTACATTTCTGCCGATGTCGCCACTATATGTACAGGAATGGCTGCCTCAATGGGAGCAGTTCTTCTTGCCGCAGGAACTAAAGGAAAACGTTCAGCACTGCAGCATTCACGTATTATGATTCATCAACCTATGGGCGGTGTGGAAGGTCATGCTTCGGATATTGAAATAACAGCAAGAGAAATTGTAAAACTTAAAAAAGAACTCTACGAAATTATCTCATTTCATACTGGTGTACCATACTCTAAAGTTGAAAAAGACGCAGACAGGGATTATTGGATGGCAGCACAGGAAGCAAAAGATTATGGAATGATCGATGAAGTGCTACAAAAGTCTAAAAATCGCTGATGAAAATGGACAGATGTTCTTTCTGCGGACGAACAAAAAAAGAGGCTAATATACTCGTCGCCGGCCTTGAAGGTCATATATGTGACCATTGCATTGAACAGGCTTACAGTATAATGACTGAAGAGCTTGGACCAAGACATAGTTCTTCTTTCGACTCGATAAATCTGCTCAAACCGGCTGAAATAAAATCATTTCTCGATCAGTATGTGATTGGGCAGGAAAGAGCAAAAAAAATTATTTCAGTAGCAGTCTATAACCATTATAAACGATTGATACAGAAGCCAGACGACCAGGATATAGAAATCGAAAAATCAAATATACTCCTTGTCGGCGAAACGGGTACGGGTAAAACATTACTTGCAAGAACTATCGCACGTATGCTTCATGTGCCTTTTACAATAGTTGATGCAACCGTACTTACTGAAGCAGGTTATGTGGGTGAAGATGTCGAAAGCCTGCTCACAAGGCTACTTCAAAATGCCGATTATGACGTCAAAGCCGCAGAAAGGGGCATTGTGTTTATTGATGAAATTGATAAGATTGCCAGAAAAAGCGACAATCCATCAATAACCAGGGATGTTTCAGGCGAGGGTGTGCAACAGGGGTTGCTTAAACTACTCGAAGGCTCAATTGTAAATGTTCCGCCACAGGGTGGCAGAAAACACCCTGAACAGAAAATGATACCGGTTGATACTAAAAACATACTTTTCATCTGTGGAGGAGCTTTCGAGGGTATCGAAAAGAAAATTGCCCAAAGACTCAATACAACAATTGTTGGTTATGGTGCATCACGAACCAGAGAAATAATTGACAAGGATAATTTACTCCAATATATTGCCCCACAAGATCTTAAGGCATACGGAATGATACCAGAAATAATAGGAAGACTCCCGGTGATCGCCCATCTTCACCCGCTCGACCGCCATGCTCTTAGATCTATTCTGACCGAACCCAAAAATGCAATAATAAAACAGTACATTAAACTCTTTAAAATGGACAATATTGATCTAACGTTTACTGATGAAGCTCTCGATTATATTGTAGATAAAGCCATTGAGTTCAAACTTGGAGCAAGAGGTCTCAGGTCAATATGTGAGGCTATTATGCTCGATGCAATGTTCGATATGCCGTCGAAAAATGCCGATGAGCTTACAATAACTACCGATTATGCAAAGCATAAGCTCGAGAAAATAGATATTAAGGTGCTGAAAGCATCATAAGATTCAGGCATAAATCAATTTCACCGCTTTTTACCACAGTTTCTCCCACTTCTAAAGGAGAGATGTCGCTATGTTAATCGGGATTGGGTGGTTCGACCGCATTAAAAAACAAACTCAGAGTTACTTCCTTTCGTAGATAATGTATGTATAATCAGGATGTAATCCGGGAACCCCTTCGTGGTATTCGGCAAAAATTTGCTTCCATGTTTTCGGGTCAATCTCAGGAAAAAATGTGTCGGCCGGAGCTTTTTCATGTACACATGTTATATAAAGCCGTGCCGCTAAAGGCATAAACTGCCTGAAGAGAGTTTCGCCGCCTATTATAAACACTTCATCAAAATCTCCGCATGACGATAACGCCTCACCTATTGAATGTGCAGTAAAATTACAATCGAAATTTTTATCAGGCTTGTCTGTAAGAACAATATTTTTTCTATTTGGAAGTGGCTTCAAAGGTAGCGAGTCCCATGTTCTTTCCCCCATTATCACACACTTACCTGTTGTCAGTCTTTTAAATCTCTTCAGGTCTTCTGGGATATGCCATAATAGCTTGTTATCTTTTCCTATACCCAGATCATCAGCAACTGCTGCAATAATTGATATCATAACAATTAAACAGAGATTTCCGCCTTTATATGAGGATGGGCAATATAATTGACAAGTTCGAAATCCTCGTACTTAAAATCTCTTATATCCTTAACACCTGGATTTATTTTCATTTCGGGCAGAGGATATGGCTGGCGTGTAAGTTGCAGTTTTGCTTGTTCAATATGATTTAGGTATAAATGGGCATCGCCAAGAGTATGAATAAATTCAGCAGCCTCAAGCCCATTAACCTGGGCAACCATCATCGTAAGAAGTGCATAAGATGCAATGTTGAAAGGTACACCGAGGAATATATCGCAGCTCCGCTGGTATAGCTGACAGGAGAGCTGGTTGTTCGCTACATAAAACTGAAAGAGAAGATGACATGGTGGCAATGCCATCTTGTCTATGTCTCCCACATTCCATGCGCTTACAATATGGCGGCGTGAATCCGGATCGTTTCTAATATTTTCGATCACATTCATCAACTGGTCTATGTTTCTACCGTCGGCTGTAGTCCATGACCTCCACTGATATCCGTATACTGGTCCCAAATTACCTTCGCTGTCAGCCCATTCGTCCCATATTTTTACTCCGTTATCATTAAGATATTTTATATTGGTGCTTCCGCTGATAAACCATAACAATTCATGAATGATAGACTTGACATGAAGTTTCTTGGTTGTAAGCAAAGGAAAACCATTCCTTAAATCGAACCTCATCTGGTACCCAAAAATACTGATAGTACCGGTTCCCGTGCGGTCATTCTTCCTAACGCCTTTTTCGATTACATAATTGAGGAGATTGAGATATTGTTTCATTTCGGTGAAATTTTTGCTACCCAGCCACCGCCCGGAGCCATATATATCTTGTTTTTAACGCCCTGATTAACTTCAAATATAAGATGCTTATAATCACTTGCATACCTGTCGGCATTTATACCGTCCTGAAATACTTCCATTACATACTGGCCTGGCTCAAGAAACGAAAGGTCGAGTTCCAGCTCTCGTGCACTCCAGTCGGTCATACCTCCCACGAACCAGTTTCTACCGCTTTTTCTTGCAAGGAGAACATAATCGCCGGTTTTTGCCTGTAACACTTTTATATCGTCCCATACAACCGGTACTCTGGCAATAAAGTCGGTGCATTCCTTTTCACGTTCATAATTAGAAGGGCTGTCAGAAAGCATCTGGAGAGGGCTCTCAAAAATAACATACATAGCCATCTGATGAACTCTGGTCCCCTGACTTGCTGGCCTCGAATGAATGGGATGGAAATTTTCTTTTTCCATATTAACCATTGCCCCAGGAGTATAGTCCATCGGCCCTGCCACCATTCTTGTAAAAGGTATTGTGACATCATGTTCAGGATCTACATCTTTGCTCCATTTACTATGTTCCATTCCTTTGACTCCTTCCCTTGTAATTGCATTTGGATAAGTTCTGATAAATCCATCAGGTTTATACGAGCCGTGAAAATCAACTAGCATTTTATGTTCTGCAGTTTTCCTTGCTATTTTATGATAAAAACGAACCATTTTCTGGTCATCGCGCTGCATAAAATCCACTTTCACACCTTTAACGCCCCATCCCTCGAATTTTTCAAGGGCTTCATCAAGCTTATCATCTAATGCTTTGAAAACAACCCACAGTATTATGCCAACATTTCTTTCGGCCGCATACCTACATAGTTCGGGAATATCAAGGCCTGGTACTACATCGAGCACGTTACCCCGCCTGTACCATCCTTCATCAAGAATAACATATTCCAGTCCGTTTTTCGATGCAAAATCAATATAGTATTTATAAGTCTGGTTGTTTATTCCGGCTCTGAAATCAACTCCATAAAGATTATTTGCATTCCACCAGTCCCATGCCACTTTACCCGGTTTAATCCAGTCCGTATCTTTCAGTCGGTTGGGAGCAGCAAGCCGGAAAACCATATCGCTTTCAATCAGACCGCCGTCCTCCTTCGATATAATAAATACCCGCCATGGATAAGTCCTTTCTCCGGCAACCCTGGCAATATAATCTTCTGTTTTTGTTACTCTGAGATTCCGATCACCCATAAGTCTCTCCTCTGCAGGATATTGTGGCCATACACCTGTTAGTCTGCCTCCGCTTGCCCCTCTAAGCCACATTCCAGGGTATTCTTCAATGCCAGATTCAGTAATAAGAACATTTATATCTTTCGGCTTAAAAAGAACCGGAAGACTAGCAAGATGTTTAGTGTTTATACTATCGAGTAGTGAATAGACAAATGTATTTTCATTGTGCGACATAAAGCCTGATTCATAAGGAAACCAGCAAACAGTTCCTTCAGGGAATGAAAGCTCGGATATCTCATTTTTTATTATAAGTGAATCATTAATATCCGATTCAAATCTGTAAGCAAAGCCGTCGTTATAAATCCTGAATGTTATCCCAAAACCCGATCGGAAAGTCAAAGTCAGGTAATTATAATTATCGTTAATAGATGATCTTTTATGTGTAACTACAGGGGTAATAATTTCACTCACTTTCCCTGTAAGTGGTTTTTTAACAGATTCATTTTCCACCGGTATTCTGCCGTCGGAAAGTATTATTGCAGTTCTGTCCGAGCTTACTATCTGTTCGCCCTTATATGCAGCAACCCATGAAATATGTTTGTCAACAGTTACTGTTACAGCAATATTGCCATCAGGAGAACTTACTTTATAATCTCTCGAAAATCCTTGAACAAAACCCATAAACAATAATAAAGATAAAAGAAAAACATGCTTTTTCATATTTATGAAGATTTATATATTCTCAATATTATTTTATGCCTTACGTCTTTTTCTTTTTTCAATCTCATCCCTTATTAACGCTGCCCGTTCATAGTTTTCTGTTTGAACTGATTCGTCAATCATTTTATAAAGTTCCTCGTCTGTATATGCATCGAATTCTGATGATTTGCGTGGTTTCATTTCTGATTCATTATCTTGTTGCTGAGAATCTGATTGGGGTATAGTGATTCCTGCTTTTTCCATAATCTCCTCAGTAGTATATATAGGACAGTTAAACCGGAGGGCAAGAGCAACTGCATCAGAAGTACGGCTGTCGATAGTCAGTTCTTCACCATTTTTATTACAGATCAGTTTCGAAAAAAATATGCCGTCTTCAAGTTTATAAATAAATACTTCAGTGATACCAATGCCAAAAGCATCTGCAAAACTTTTGAAAAGATCATGAGTAAGCGGACGCGGAGGTTCAAGATTCTCAATTTTTATAACAATCGACTGGGCTTCAAAACCTCCTATTATAATAGGTATTCTCCTCTCTCCTTTCTCCTCCATCAAGATGAGAGCATAAGCGCCAGACTGTGTCTGGCTGTAAGATACTCCAAGAACTTTAAGCTTTATCCTTTTCATTTGTTGCGTTTATGAAACAGAATTCATCAATTAGCCTTTAGCAATAGCAAATATAAAGATTAATGCCTTATCCGATGAAGATAAATTTATTTTTTTATTAACCAATATAAATGAATTGCATTTATCAAAGATTTTATATCTTTGCAGTCCTAATAATTAATCTGTATAAGGCAGTTGAAGATATCGGTTAAATAGCTGATACGCCTTACGGAAAAACGTAATTTTAACAATTATGTATGCAATTGTGGAAATTGCCGGACAACAATTTAAAATTGAAGAAGGAAAGAAAATTTTTGTTCATCGTCTGGCTGCTGAAAACGGAGAAAAAGTAAAATTCGATCATGTTCTTCTTATTGAGGACGATGGGAAAGTTGTTATAGGCGAACCCTTAATAAAAGATGCCTTTATTGAAGCAACTGTTCTCAATCATTTAAAAGGTGATAAAGTAGTTGTTTTCAAAAAGAAAAGAAGGAAAGGTTATCGGGTTAAAAATGGCCATCGTCAGTATTTTACCCAAATAGAAATTATAAATATTAAAAATAAAACTTCCAGGGTAAAAACTGAAAAGAAAGAAAAACTTACTGATGACGTTAATGTAACGCAGCCAGAAGTGATTAATATTCCTGAAGCTGAAGAAAAAGAAACAGTAAAAATTTCAGATACTTCAAAAACAACAGAGGTCAAAGAAGAAATCACAGAAAAATCGACTGCAAAGAAAGGCAGCACAAGGAAAAAAACAGATTCTTCAAAAAATACTAATTAACTTACGCAAAAATCAAAATCTTTGTTAAAATATTAACAATATGGCACACAAAAAAGGAGCAGGCAGTTCACGCAACGGAAGGGAATCGGAAAGCAAAAGGCTTGGCATAAAGCTTTTCGGAGGTCAGTTCGCAAAGGCAGGAAATATATTAGTACGCCAGAGAGGAACAGCCCACCACCCTGGGTTTAATGTGGGAATGGGAAGGGACCATACTCTTTTTGCACTCATTGATGGTGAAGTAATTTTTACAAAGAAAAAAGGAAACAAGTCATACGTTTCAATAAAACCAATAAATAACTAATAGTCTTTTTCCTGCGGAATAGATTATTTATAAGAGACAGAACGCTTAGCGACTAAGTTTTTTATAATTTTATAGCAGGTTTATTAACCTGCTTTTTATTTTATTATTTTGTGTTATGCTTACACTTAATCTTATACGTGAAAAAAGTGATTTTGTAATTGAACGTTTAAAAATAAAAAATTACGATGCAAAGCCTGTTGTTGAAAAAATACTTGAGCTTGACTCACGCCGAAGGGAAGCCCAGAAACAGGCTGATTTTGTCCTGGCAGAAATAAACAGACTTTCAAGAGAAATCGGCAACCTTATTAAAAGTGGGAGAATAGATGAAGCTGAAGAGGCAAAATCGAAAACCTTAATGCTTAAGGAAAATGCCAAAAAACTCACTGAGCAACTGGCTGTTATTGACAATGAATTGAAAGCTGCAATAATAAATCTGCCGAACCTGCCTCACCAGTCGGTTAATCCTGGTCGTGGAGCTAATGACAATGTAAAGGTGCGAGAAGGGGGAGTAATTAAAAAACTCCCTGACAATGCCTTGCCTCACTGGGAGTTAATAAAAAAATATGATATTATTGATTTTGAGCTCGGCACAAAATTAACCGGAGCCGGTTTCCCTGTTTTCAAAGGTAAAGGTGCAAAACTGGAAAGAGCATTAATAAGATTCTTCCTCGATGAAGGTGAAAAAACTGGTTACAATGAAGTACTACCGCCAATTCTTGTAAATGAAGAATCAGGCTTTGGAACAGGTCAGCTCCCCGACAAAGAAGGACAAATGTATCATGTAACGTCCGATAATTTCTATCTTATACCTACTGCCGAAGTACCTGTAACTAATATTTTCAGAGATGTAATTCTTAATGGTGACGAACTCCCTGTTAAAATGATAGCATATACACCATGTTTCCGCCGTGAAGCAGGTTCATGGGGAGCCCATGTGAGAGGGCTTAACCGTGTTCATCAGTTCGATAAAGTCGAAATAGTGCAGATAGCTCACCCCGACCATTCATACGAATCACTCGAGGAAATGGTATCGCACGTTGAAAACCTTATTTCAAAGCTCGGACTGCCTTACAGAATCATGCGGCTTTGCGGAGGTGATATGTCATTCACATCGGCTCTCACTTATGACTTTGAAGTGTGGTCAGGCGCACAGAAAAAATGGCTCGAAGTAAGTTCCGTATCAAATTTCGAATCTTTTCAGGCTAACCGTCTGAAATGTAGATTTAAAGAAAAAAACAGCAAACAAACGCGTCTGGTACATACACTAAATGGAAGCGCCCTTGCACTACCTAGAATAGTAGCTGCAATTATAGAAAACAACCAGACCAATTCAGGCATTGCTATACCCGAAATCCTTTTGCCTTATACAGGTTTTGATATTATAAACTGAAGTCTTTAATTCATGCCTGACAATGACAAAGTCAAAACGATCCTATATATACGCCGGCGTAGCTGTGCTGTTCTGGTCAACCATACCCACTGTATTTAAAATTGGACTCGGCGAACTCGATGTGCTAACACTGCTTTCAATTGCCACATTTACTTCTACGTTCGTTCTCTTTATTGTCATTTTCATCGGTAATAAATTTCATCTCCTTGCCGCAACAACGCCACGGGAACTCTTAACTTCCATTCTGCTAGGATTTTTTAATCCATTCCTGTATTACTTAATTTTACTTAAGGCTTATACTCTTCTGCCAGGGCAAGTAGCTCAGCCACTTAATATGATCTGGCCTATAGTACTTGTTTTCCTGTCAGTTCCTCTGCTAAAGCAAAAAATTCCGGCCAGAAGTTTTCTTGCTCTCTTTATAAGCTTTATCGGCGTTTATGTTGTCTCGTCTCAAGGTCATCCTTTTACACCCGGTAGCTCCAATCCGTTAGGTGTTTTTCTTGCCGCAGGAAGTTCGATATTATGGTCACTTTACTTTATATTCAATTTGAGAGATAAACGCGACGAGTCTGTTAAACTATTCACTAACTTTCTTTCTGCTTCCGTTTATCTTATTATCGCCATAACAATAACCGGCCATTGGGATAATATATCCGGATTTAAAGGAATAATTGCTTCAGTATACGTGGGAATTTTTGAGATGGGGATTACTTTTCTTTTCTGGCTAAAGGCGCTACAGCTTGCCGAAACAACTGATAGGATATGTAATCTCGTTTATTTAGCCCCATTCCTTTCATTATTTTTTTTATACTTTATTATAAACGAACCCGTTTATTACACAACACCTTTAGGTTTAATATTAATAATTACGGGTATTTTAACACAGAATCGAAAAACCAAAATGGCATATTAATTGCGCAAATTTATACAGTTAAAAATATTAACTAAATAATTATTGTTATACAATGAAAAAATCTCTGAGTTTATTAATTATTCCCATTTTTATAGTCATTTCCTGCCAGAAAGAAGAGATAACGCCGGTTACAAACACTTCAGCAGAAAAAAAAGCTAATGAGGCATTATATGAACTTATGCAGGAATGGTACCTTTGGAACAAAAATCTTCCTGAAGTAAAAGCGACCTATTATGAAAATCCTTATGTTTTAATAGAAGTATTACGATATAAACAATACGACAGGTGGAGTTTTGTTGCAGATTTCTATGAATTCATGGCCTCAATGGAAGGTAGCTTTGTCGGCCATGGAATACGAATGGGACTCGATAATGATGGGAAAGTGAGAATCGTGATGATATATAAAAACTCACCGCTCTATTCGTTTGGTGTAAGAAGGGGATGGATAATTAAAAAACTCAACGACGTTGAACTCGCACCTGTATTCATTTCGGGCGATGCCAATAGATATAATCAGTTAATGGGCCCCTCAACTGAAGGAATTACAAATAAATTTCTTTTCCAGACGCCGGAAGGTAAAGATTCATTAATAATTTCCACCAAGAAAAAATTCGAACTTAATTCAGTAATTCTCGATACAACCCTTAATCTTTCTTCCGGGAAAACAGGATATCTTGTATTTAACGAGTTCATTGAACCTTCTCCTCGCGAACTTAAAGTTGCTTTCGCAAAATTCAAACAAAATGATGTAAAAGACCTCATTCTTGATCTCAGATATAACACTGGAGGAATCCTGGATGTTGCAACACAACTTGCAAGTCAGATTGCAAGCCAGCTAGAATCAAAAGTGTTTATAAAGACAATTTTTAATGATGATAAAAAAAATTCGGAAAACGATACTTTGTACTTCATGAAAATGCATCCTGATTCCGCACTCAATCTCACAAGGCTCGTTGTTATATGCACACGCGAAACAGCATCGGCGAGCGAAGTAATTATTAACGGACTTAAACCTTATATAAATGTGATTTGCATCGGCGACACAACCAATGGAAAACCTACAGGCATGAACGTGTGGGGATATCAGGAAAAATATATTTTTGCACCTGTAACATTTAAGATGGTTAATGATGCAGATTTTGGTGATTATTACAGCGGTTTCCCTCCTGACAAATATGTAACCGACGATTTTACACACGACTGGGCTGATATTAATGAATTATGTTTCAAAGAAGCAGTCTATTATATCGAAAACGGCTCATTCTCCACTAAGAGCATTTATCCATGGACAAAAAGCAGATATTTTGCTGAAAAACCCAGCCTGATGAATAATACTTTTATTATCAACAGGCAATTCTTAAACATAAGATGAAATTTGAAACAGTTGATTAAGGAAAAGATTATCCTCGGCATAGATCCCGGAACAAGCATAACAGGCTATGGTATCATTTCAGCCTCAGAATCAGGGCCGCAACTTATAACCCTTGGCGTGATTGAACTTTCAAAATTCAGTGACCATTTTTTAAAAATCAAACATATTTTCGAAAGAACGACCGGACTGATTGATGAATATCACCCCGACGAACTGGCCATTGAATCGCCCTTCTATGGAAAGAATGTACAATCTATGCTGAAGCTTGGAAGGGCACAGGGAGCGGCAATATCTGCGGCTCTGTCGCGTTCCGTCCCGGTTTTCGAATATGCCCCCAGAAAGATCAAGATGTCAATTACAGGCCGGGGTTCAGCCACTAAAGAACAGGTAGCCTATATGCTTATGAATATATTGAAATTCAGGGAAGAAGAAATAATACTCGACGCCACCGACGGACTGGCTGCAGCATTATGCCATTACTTTCAGAACAAGAGCCTCAATACCGGCGACAAAGGCTTCAAAAGCTGGAAAGAATTCATAAACAAAAACCCCGGACGCATAAGCTGATCATATCGTTGTATAACCAAGAGCTATTACACTTACTCTGCTATCTTCAATTTTTAAAAGCTCATCAACACACGACTCAACAGTAGAGCCTGTGGTGATTACATCGTCAACAAGGAGAATATGTTTCCCTTTTAAACTTAAAGATTCGGCATCGTTTATTCCGAAGATACCCCCTACGTTAAGCCATCTGTCATATCTCGAACGGCTTGTTTGCGTGCCTGAAAAAGAAATTCTTTTTAATACAGAAGTGTTTATGGGGATTTCTGTTACCTTCGATATTCCATTACAAATCAGTTCACTCTGGTTAAAACCTCTCTTTCTTTGTCGTGCCGGATGTAAAGGAACAGGTATAAGAATATCAATGCCTTCGAAAAAGCCATTTTCACTCAGCACTTCACCATATATCTTACCCATCTCCTCCCCAAGCTCTCTAACTCCGTCATATTTTATTGCGTGAATTATATTTCTTATTCTGCTTCCCTTCGTATAATAAGAGAAGGCCGCAGCCTTTTCAATCTTACACCGACCCCAGAAAAGTCTTGAAACAGGATTATCTTCCCGAAGATGAAAATCAGTACGAGGTATTGAAACATAACAATTTGTGCAAATTAATTTCTCATTTCTCAGAAGATGCTCTCCGCATCCGTAACAAATCCTTGGAAACAGAAGCGACAAAAAATCATCGATCAGATCATAAAAATAAACCATGCAGCGAGATCAACTAACCATTCAAAGTTAGAAAATCATGTTGTATTTATAAAAAAACTAAAAACTTAATTTCAAAGTGTGGAAAATCTTTTCGAAATCTTTTCAGCAATAGATGAGAACTCTTCAGATGTGAGCTGCATTTTTGGTTTTTTGAAATTAATGTCTTCCATAGTATTCATGGGTACAAGATGAACATGTACATGAGGAACTTCAAGTCCCAAAACTACAACTCCTATTCGTTTGCATGGAATTTCTTTTTCAATTGCGCGTGCAACTTTTTTTGAAAAGAGCATCAAACCAGTATAAGTTTCATCTTCGAGGTCAAAAATATAATCAACTTCTTTTTTAGGCACTACAAGAGTATGACCTTTTGTAAGCGGATTAATATCAAGGAATGCGAAATAATTATTGTCTTCGGCAACCTTGTAACATGGTATCTCACCATTGATTATTCTTGTAAAAATTGATGCCATTTTTATATTATTTATTAATTTGAAATAGACATAATCTCAAATCTCATTATACCGGAAGGTACTTTAATATCAACCACTTCACCGACTTTCTTTCCAATTAGCCCTTGTGCAATCGGTGAATTCACGGCTATTTTCCCCTCCTTCAGATTCGCTTCGCTTTCCGGTACAATTTGATATTCCATAACAATATTATTGTATGTATTCCTGATTTTTACCTTGTTCAAGATTCTTACGGTGGAAGTATCAATTTGCGACTCATCTATAATCCTCGACCTTGCAATAAGATCTTCAAGTTTTGAAATTTTAAGCTCGAGCATTGACTGGGCTTCTTTTGCAGCAGAATACTCGGCATTCTCTGTAAGGTCTCCTTTTTCTTTCGCTTCAGCTAACATTTTTGCTATCTGAGGCCTTTCAACATTTCTAAGCTGATCGAGCTCATCCTTGAGTTTCTGCAAACCTTCTCTAGTAATGTAAACAGTTTCAGCCATTTGAGTTAAATTGAATTAAAAAAAGAAGAAGAATTCCGGTATTTCCGGAATTCTTCGTTAGTACAAAAATATAATTTTTTTTATAAAAGCAAAAAAAAAGTTACTTTTATAATGTTTTTTAACAATTTAAATTATTTGTATTTTTTTGCAGCTTTCCTTGTTGCAGCATTTGTTCTCTTTTCCCGCTCTTTTTCCCTGGCTGCAATATTTTTCCTATCCTGTTTCATTCGCGCCTGAACTTCGGGTGTCTGTATCTCGAAAGCTCTTTTTCTTGAATCCTTAACATAGTTGTTATATTCTTTTTTCAGTTTTTCTTCTTTTTTCTGTTGCTCTTTCTTTTTCTTTACCGCAGTTCTTGACTCAACTACTTTAATTTTTCTCTTATTTCCGAAAAGTTCTTTTTCCGGATTCTTCCCTTTTGTCCTTGGCTTTTGTTGCGCCTCACACGGATAAACACCAATGAAAAAAAATGTAATAATTGATGTCATTAAAAAAAACATTAGCTTCTTCATGAAATTAATTATATTATCATTATAAAACTTTCAAACTTGGGTTGTAATTTTGTCCGATTTTAAAATATATGAATTATAAATCAAAAATAATATTTTTAGAATTATTTGTTATCGTATTATTCCTTGTACCTTCTTGCACCAATGAAAAGGATGATGTAATACCTGACGTTTATGTTGATTTTTATATCAGCCTCAGTGATCCGTTATTTTTTGATCTTAACGCTGTGTGTAACTCAGTTATTGTTACTTATCAGACTAATAATTTAGGGAGCGTAGCTGCAGGATATAACAATAACGGTATTATTATTTACAGAGCCACTCTCGATCAGTTTTTTGCTTACGACAGAACATGTCCTCACGATTATTCAACAAGCCATTTAAGTGTAAAAGTAAACATTGATGGTAATTTTGCAATATGTCCTGAATGTGGAACTTCATACGCACTCCCTGCTGGAGGTGCTCCTTACTCAGGTGTAGGAAAATATCCGTTAAAAGCCTATAATGTTTCCTTTGACGGAACAACCTTGCATGTATGGAATCACTGAAAAATTAAAAGCTATTAATAACGATAATGCTCCGGCTTATAGGGACCCTCTATATTTACTCCAATATATTTTGCCTGTTTCCCGGTAAGAGTTGTAAGTTTTACGCCCAACTGATCGAGATGTAGCCTGGCCACTTCCTCATCGAGGTGTTTAGGTAGTCTGTAAACACCTATTTTATAATTCTTCTTCCAGAGGTCAATTTGCGCAAGCACCTGATTACTGAAGGAGTTACTCATAACAAAGGAAGGATGGCCGGTTGCACATCCAAGGTTCACCAGCCTCCCTTCGGCAAGAAGATATATTGAATGCCCGTCGGGGAAAATATATTTATCCACTTGCGGCTTGATATTGATTTTTTTAATTCCCTTATAATTATTCAGTTGGTCAACCTGTATTTCATTATCGAAATGCCCTATATTACAAACAATTGCCTGATCTTTCATTTTGAGCATATGCTCGATAGTAATAATATCGCAGTTCCCTGTTGCTGTGACATAAATATTTCCTTCATCGAGTATGTCTTCGACAGTTTTAACCTCAAATCCTTCCATGGCAGCCTGGAGGGCACAAATTGGATCTATTTCGGTAATAATGACCCGGGCTCCGAACGACCGCATAGATTTTGCAGAACCCTTCCCTACATCGCCATAACCACATACAACAACAACTTTACCTGCAATCATAACACCTGTGGCTCTTTTTATTCCGTCGGCCAGTGATTCTCTGCAGCCGTATAGATTGTCGAATTTCGATTTTGTAACAGAATCGTTTACATTAATTGCCGGTACAAGCAGTTCGCCATTTTCGAACATCTTATAAAGCCTGTGAACACCTGTTGTTGTTTCTTCCGAGATACCTTTAAGGTCAGCCACTACTCTATGCCATTTACCCGGGTCTTCTTTATATATTTTTTTAAGTGTCTCCAGTATTATTGACTCTTCTTTACTTTCACCCTTTACGTCAAGAACTGAGGGATTATTTTCTCCTTTATAGCCGAGATGAACCATAAGAGAAGCATCTCCCCCATCGTCAACAATGAGGTTGGGGCCTTTTCCACCGGGAAACGAAAGAGCCTGGGCAGTACACCACCAGTAGTCTTCCAGAGTTTCTCCTTTCCAGGCGAAAACAGGGATTCCCCGCTGTGCAATTGCTGCTGCAGCATGATCCTGAGTGGAAAAAATATTACAGCTTGCCCATCTTACATCGGCTCCAAGTTCAACAAGTGTCTCAATAAGAACCGCTGTCTGAATAGTCATGTGTAATGAACCTGTAATCCTTGCTCCTCTCAAAGGCTTTTCTTTTGAATATTTATTCCTTATGGCAAGTAACCCAGGCATTTCCTTTTCAGCTATTTCAATCTCTTTCCTTCCAAACTCAGAAAGAGAAATGTCCTTTATTTTATATGGAAGCGTCTTTATAATAGTGTCCATGTTTTATAATTTAAAATAAAATACAAAGTTAAGAAAAATCATAACCATTTCTTAACAATCGAAGTGCTTCATTTCTGTCGGTCTCAATCTGACGTGCAAGCTCATCCAAAGAGTCGAAATTCATCTCGTCGCGTAGCCTGTATTTGAAAATTACCCTGATTTTCTGACCATAAATCTCTCCACTGAAATTTAATATATTAACTTCTATCGAACGTGTTCCCTTTTCTCTATTAACCGTAGGATTGAATCCTATACTCATCACACCTGGATATTTCTTTTCGTTAAGTATTATTTCGACCGCATAAACTCCGTTTTTAGGAATAAGCTTTTCTGGATAATCAGGCTTAATGTTTGCAGTTGGATATCCAAGCTTCCTGCCAATTTTTTTGCCACTTATAATTGTACCATACATAAAATAACAATATCCGAGCAGGTTATTGGCCTCTTCAAGCCTTCCTTCAAGCAATGCTTTTCTTATTTCAGAGGAACTGATCACAGTATCACCCAATTTAATCTCATTAAGAATTTCTGAGCTTATTCCAAGGTTTTCAGCAATATTTTTAATCTCCTCATAACTACATTTCATACTCCCTATATGATGATTAAATCCGATAAGAAGATGACGAGCGTTTATTTTGGCCGCAAGTATTTTCTCAATAAATTCGTTTGCGTTCATCCTGCTGAGAGCCCTGTCAAAATTTATAAACAGAAGATGGTCAATATTCATTTCTCTGAAAAGAAATATTTTTTCCTCATTGCTGGTAAGCAACTGCAACGATTCTCCACTTGTACCAACCACTTTTTTGGGATGAGGATTAAATGTGACGACCACCGATTCCCCCATTAGTTCCTGTGCTCGCCTCTTCAACATATCAATAACATAGCGATGGCCACGGTGCAAGCCGTCGAAAGAGCCTACAGTGACAACACTATTCTTCAAGTTAAGATTTTCATATCCATAATGGACATCCATTATATCATCTATTTTTATTACAAAAATAATTTTTGTATTTTTAACAAAGCAACTCTGTCTTTTTAAAATGAAAAATAACGATTTTTATTTATGCGACCCATGGCTGGAACCTTTTATAGGGATAATTGAAAGCAGATACAAAAAATGCATTGCAAAAGAAATCGAACTAATCGGGGAAAAGTCTTTATCCGAATTTGCATCAGGGCATTATTATTATGGAATGAACCGTGATGAAAATGGATTCGTTTTCAGAGAATGGGCTCCAAATGCTGAAGAGATATACCTTATTGGAACTTTCAACGATTGGAAAGAAACATCTGAATTCAATCTTAAAAGAATCAATATAGAAGGTGACTGGGAAATACATTTAAGCCCTGATATTCTGAAACATGGTTCCTTATACAAGCTATTGGTTCACTGGAAAGGAGGAAAAGGAGAAAGAATACCCTCCTATGCGACAAGAGTTGTTCAGGATGAGATAACAAAAATATTCTCTGCTCAGGTATGGCATCCTGAGCAGCCTTATAAATGGAAAAATGAATCATTTTTTCCGGAATCAACAGCACCTATTATATATGAAGTGCATGTAGGCATGTCGTCGGAAAAAGAAGAAATCAGTACTTTCAAGGAATTTACGCGCGATATAATTCCTTATATAGCTGAAATAGGGTATAATACAATTCAGCTAATGGCAATTCAAGAACATCCATTCTATGGTTCATTTGGTTATCACGTTGCAAATTTCTTTGCAGTTTCTTCCAGGTTTGGTACACCCGACGACCTCAAAGAGCTTATCGATACAGCACACAGTTACAAACTAAGTGTTATTATGGACATCGTCCATTCGCACAGTGTAAAAAATGTTAACGAAGGGCTTGGGCTTTTCGACGGATCACCCGGTCAATATTTTCATACAGGAAGCAGGAGAAACCATATTGCATGGGACTCATTATGTTTCGATTACGGAAAAAATAATGTTCTTCATTTTCTTTTGTCAAACTGTAGATTCTGGCTTGAAGAATACAAATTTGACGGCTTCAGGTTCGACGGTGTGACAAGCATGATATATTACGACCATGGACTGGGAAGAAACTTTGTTTCATACAATGATTACTTCAACGGACAGCAAGATGAAGATGCCCTTGTTTATCTCGTTCTGGCAAATAAATTGATCCACAGCTTCAAACCTCATGCCATTACTATAGCTGAAGAGATGAGCGGTATGCCTGGTATTGCATCGCCTGTAAATAATAAAGGATTTGGATTTGATTACCGTCTATCGATGGGAGTCCCTGATTACTGGATAAAACTGGTAAAGGATACACTTGATGAAAACTGGGATATGGGCCAGCTTATGCACGAACTTACTCAGCATAGGCCTGAAGAAAAGGTAATTTCTTATTGCGAATCACACGACCAGGCCCTTGTCGGCGATAAGACACTTATATTCAGAATGTTAGATGCTGATATGTATTTCGGGATGACCAAAGATTTTCATAATCTCAGAATCGACCGCGGTATTGCTCTGCACAAAATGATAAGACTAATAACTTTTGCTACTGCTGGAGGAGGATATCTTAATTTTATGGGAAATGAATTTGGCCACCCAGAATGGATTGATTTCCCGAGAGAAGGAAATAACTGGAGTTTTAAATATGCAAGACGTCAGTGGAGTTTGGTTAAAAATAAGAACCTTAAATATCATTTTCTCGGGGACTTTGATAAAGAGATGCTAAAGCTTGATAACGGAGGAAAACTTCTTAATACATTATATATAAACAGGCTAATTGAAAACTCAATTGATAAGATAATTGCCTTTATGAGGAGTGACTATCTTTTTGTATTTAATTTTCATCCGGTTACTTCATACACCGACTACGGGATTCCTGTTACAGGCAAATTCAAAGTGATTCTTGATAGTGATAATCCCGCATTCGGAGGATTTGATAGAATTGACAGGTCAATCATTTACAGGGCAATAAAGAAAATTGACAGAATCAATATAAATGAACCTTACAGGTTATATCTCTATCTTCCTGCGCGTACTGCTATTGTTTTGAAAAAAGAGCCGATAAGGAAAGTCACAGATATTTAATCTATCCATCGCAAAAGATAAAAATCTTGTTTATGAGGAAGATCGGGATGCTTCGGAAAAATTCTTATGCCAAATAAAAATGCTCCTGCTTTTTCAGGCGTAATATGCGTTCTGTATAAACATTTTCCACCTTTACAACTTACGAGGGAAAATTCTTTACTTGCTATAAATTCATACTCACCTGATTTTGTTACCTGAGACAGGACATACTCCACTCCCATATTTTCTTTAGGTATATTATTTATATTAAGGAATATTTCAGCCTTATACTCATGGCCTGCTTTATAGAAATTGTCAGGAGGTATACCGAAATTATAATTTAGCACTTCTATTTTTTCCCATTCTTCAGTCATTTTCTTTTTCCATGCGGCAAGTTCCTTTGCTTTCTCAAAGTTATTGCCTATTATTTTCTTATTTCTTTCCAAGAGTTTAATATAATATTTATTGAAATATTCATCTATCTGACGCTTCATAGTAAACTCGGGAGCGATTTTTGCCATTGAATTTTTAATATAACTAATCCACTCCACAGGAATACCTTCTTCATTATATGAGTAAAATGCAGGAATTATTTCATATTCGAGCATGTTATAAATAGTCTCAGCGTCAACGTCATCCTGAAGATCCAGGTTATCGAAAGTAGGTTTTTGTGGCAAAGCCCAACCAGCGAAAGCACGATATCCTTCAACCCACCATCCGTCGAGAACGCTGAAATGTATAGTGCCGTTCATTACAGCCTTTTGACCGCTTGTACCTGAAGCTTCAAGCAATCGAATTGGAGTATTAAGCCAAAGATCGACTCCTCTTACAAGTTGCTTGGCAAGTTCAATATCATAGTTCTCAAGAAAGATAACTTTGCCTGTGAACTGTGGCATTTGCGAAATCTCATAGATACGTTTTATTAAATCCAGCCCTCCTCCATCCTGGGGATGAGCTTTACCGGCATAAAGGAATTGAACCGGTTTAGATTGATTGTTCACAATTTTTGCCAGTCGATCGAGATCTCTGAATAAAAGATAAGCCCTTTTGTAAGTTGCAAATCTTCTTGCAAATCCAATTGTAAGAGCGTTTTCATTGAGGTGTGCACTAACATTCAGAAGCGTTCTGGCGCTTACATGCTTATTTATCAAATCGGACTGTAGCTTTTTTCTTATGTTTACGAAAAGTTTTTTCTTGATTTCCTTTTTGATTTCATATATCCTTTTATCGTCAACATTGTAAATTTTTTCCCATAGCGATCTGTCGGTCTGGTCCAAAATATAATTTCCGGTAATTTCTCTGTAAAATTCTTGCCATTCCTGTGCAAGCCATGTAGGATGATGAACTCCGTTCGTCACATACCCGATAAAGAGTTCTTCTTTAAGGTATCCAGGCCATAATTTTTTAAACATGCTACGACTTACCTCACCATGAAGTTTAGAAACGCCATTAACTTCCTGCGACATACGTATTGCCAGATAGCTCATATTAAATTTGTGGTTGGGATCTAATTCGCATCTTCCAAGAGCCATCAGTTGTTCCCATGTAATATTTAGTCTGTCATGGTAATGGGAGATGTATTTTCGCATAAGGTCTTCTTCGAAAGAATCGTGGCCGGCGGGTACAGGTGTATGTGTAGTAAATATTGTTGAGGAACGTACAACCTCTAATGCTTCTTCAAAATTAAGGTGATTTTCATTAATTAGGCGTCCCAGCCTCTCAAGGCTTATAAATGCAGAATGCCCCTCGTTACTGTGATAAACATCAGGTTTTATACCCATTGCATTAAGAGCTCTTATACCGCCAACACCAAGTAGTAACTCTTGCTTAAGTCTGTTCTCGTTATCTCCACCGTAAAGATGATAAGTTACTGATCTGTCCTCATGTATATTAGCTTCAAAATCGGTATCGAGTAAAAAAAGCCTTGTCTTACCTATTCTTGCTTCCCATATTCTTGCTTTCACGGTGCGGCCAGGCCACACGAGCGACACATGAATTTCTTTTCCGTTTTCATCTTTCACAAGGGTAATGGGAAGATGGCTGAATTCCTCCACCTCATTAACAGCTATCTGCTCTCCTTTAGGACCTATTTTTTGCCTGAAATAGCCATATCTATACATAAGACCGATACCGATCACGTTCAGGTTTGAGTCGCTTGCTTCCTTTAAATAATCGCCTGCTAAAATACCCAGTCCACCGGAGTAAATCTTAAGGGACGGATGAATGCCAAACTCCATACAGAAATACGCAACTGCCGGTTTACTTTTATCGTCAGGCCTTGATATATGTTCCTTAAAGCGTTTATATACTTTATCGAGCTCTTGAAGAAAACTCTCATCTTCACATAAGACAAGCAATCTTTTGTAATCAATCTTTTCAAGAAGCAATTTTGGATTATGTCCCACTTCTTCCCATATCGAAGGGTCTATTCTTTTGAAAATCAATTCTGCTTCAATATTCCATGACCACCACAAATTATTTGAAAGTTCTTTCAATGCGGAAATTCTTTCAGGTACATCGCTTTGAACATATATATCCTTCCATACAGGCACCTGATGAGGTTTACGTATCTCTAAAACAGGTGCTTCAATAAGTCTGACAAATTCACGAGGTTGATTTCTTCTTTCAAAGCTTACCGATAAAGACTTGTTGTAAGCAGTAAAATAATGGACAACAAAACTATCCCACATTGCTATCCTCGAAATCTCATAAGCTTTATTTCTGGCCTCGTTCATTTCCTTTTCGTCGAAAGAGATAACGCTCGAGATATACTGAAATATTGACGCAACTACTTCCGACTCATTATCGTCTCTCCTCTCGATTATACAAATTCCATTACCCTGATCCTGATAATTTTCCTTTACCCACAAACCGAATCCTGATAATGTTGTTGTTACAGTAGGTATATGAAACATAAGACTTTCGAGAGGAGTGTATCCCCATGGTTCATAATAGGAAGGGAAAACCGTAGCGTCAAATCCTATTAACAGGTCATAATATGAAAGATTGAAAATGCCGTCCCTTCCGTTAAGATATGACGGTACGAATATTACTTTTACTCTCTGGTCTTTATCGTTTGAAAGTTTTCTTTCAGCAATTCGTCTTAGTATCAGATCTGAATCAGGGTAATGAAGACTGTGGGTCATATATTTATCACCTGAAGGAAGCGGCCCGTTTTTGTAAATAAAATCGCTGATGTCTTGTCTGGGACCTTTATGATATGCCGGAACAAGAATAAAAGCAATACACTCCCTCTGTATCTCTTTCACTCTGTTCAACTCCTCAAGCATATCTATAAATATATCAAAACCCTTGTTTCTGAACTCATATCTTCCGCTTGTTGCAATAAAAAAAGCATCCGAGGCAGGTTTATAACCCAGTACTGCCTCTGCCACTTTATTTAGTTTTTCTTTTGCAGAAATTCTTTTCCATTTAAAATCATCAGGGCCGGGTACAAATGAATCCTCGAATCCGTTAGGAGTTAAAAGGTTAACCTCTCTTCCAAGAAATTGGGCACATTCCTTTGCAGTCAGTCCGCTAACTGTAGTAAAGATATCAGTTTCGTTAGCAGTTATTTTTTCTAGCGATTGTTTGGCTATAACATTGAACTCACGCGCTACCTGAACTGGATTGTATTCACTTAATTTTCCATACAGTGGTCTGCCATGACCTGCCAAGCATCTGCCAAGAACTGTGGCATGAGTGGTAAATACTGTTGCAATCCAAGGAGCATATTTCTTAATATAAAGAACACCGGTGCCGGTCATCCATTCATGGAACTGTGCCACAATATCGCCATATTCATAATAAAATGATGTGAAACTCTCAATAACTTTCCCTGTTGCATAGCCGAATAATGCCGGTTCAATATAGTCCCACTGACCTGTAATACTATCAAGCTTATAAATCTCCCAGAAACGTGCAAATATTTCATTCTGTTGACCGAAATAAGGAGTAAAATCCACAAGCAGAACGATTGGATTTCCAGCTATATTCCATCGGCCCGTCCTTACTTTCAGACCTTCCGATAAAGCTCTGATTTTCCAATCCGCAAAAAGTGAGTCGTCCTGAATGAACTCATTATTTTCTATATCTTCTCTCCATATATCCGGGCCGATCAGAATATAATTATCTTTAAGTTCGCTTACAATATTCAGAGCTTTGGTGGAAATTACAGTATGTATACCTCCGACTTTGTTACATACTTCCCAGCTTGTTTCAAATAAAAGTCCAACTTTCATTATTAATTGTTATTTAAAATGATTAGAAATACTTGACTAAATTAAGAATTTAGCAATTTTGCTATTTTCCAGGCTTATTTAAATTAATTTGCTTTTTTGAGGCGGATGAACCTGAAGATTTTGTTCTCCTTGAAGCTCTTTTGTTTTTAGTTCCCTGAAGTCTGGCGAGTTTTTTCTTCAATGATTCTATTTCAGCAGCTTGCTTTTTTATTATTTCTTCTTTTTCACGAAGTAACTCATCATATTTTAACATTTCAGTATTATTTTCTGAAGTTTTGTTTATTCTGTTTATTCTTATTTCGAAATCGCTCAAAACGTTCATATAGTTCATAAAAGCCTCGTAAGGATTAGAATAAGGATTGAAATATGCATGAACAATTCCATCGGAAAAAAACTTTGTACACATGTAATATAGATGATCGCTTGCCTGGAGATATGTCCAATCTTTCTTTATTTGTTCATCATCACATTTATTGACTTGTTCGGTAAGCTCGTACAATTTTTCCAATGTTGCTGTCTGCAATTCATTTCCCTGCCACGCAGTAAGGTCTCTCTCTTCGTCAGCCCAGGAAATTGGAGTGGGAATATTTATGGCAGCTACGGGTTGAAGGTTTACAGCAACTTGTGAAGGAGTCATAAACTTGAACGGAGTATTTTTCAGTATTGCTGCCGGCATATGATAAAGAAAATCAAAAATACCTGATTCTTTTGGGTTATGCTCACCGAATGTTTCATAATCAATAAAAATATTTATCAGTTCGCTTTTAGGAGCAAGATTGTTTATCCACATAGCGTATTTGTCGGCAGTAAGTGGCCATTCATTCCAACTCCTGTTTGAAAATCTAAACGCAATATCATCGCTTAACATGTAGTTTCTCAGGAGCACTTTTAGTCTTGGATTTATAGTATTGCAATAGAGATAGTTAGGGCTTTTCCACCCCAAAACGTGTTTTGCCCCCTCTGTCAGCATGGATTTAAATCCCATATCAGCAACCCATGAACCAATCTCGTTGGAATAAATCATTTCTGTATTTCTAAACGATTCTGGTTCATAGCCGATATATTCTCTGACCATACGACGGTGATTATTCACCTGACTCTCAAACTCACCCCGGTTGATCAGGGAAGCCAGGGAGTGAGCATCTGTTTCAGCCAGAAATTCAACTGCACCTGTCTCAGCAAGTTTATGGAATGATTCCAGAACTTCCGGCGCATAAAGTCTAAATTGGTCAATAACTATTCCTGTAAGCGAAAAAGAAACTTTAAATTTACCCTTATGCTTATTAATCATATCCAGAAGCAGATTATTGGCAGGTAAATAGCATCGTTCGGCAACTTTTCTTAAAATTGATTCATTTGTATAATCATCATAATAATAGTGATCATGACCAAGGTCGAAAAAACGATAGCGTTTAAGCCTGAATGGCTGGTGCACCTCAAAAAAGAGGCAAATTGCTTTTTTATTTGCCGAATTCATATCTGTTAATGTTTATATTTTTTATACTTTGATAATACATCCTCATATATTTCTCTTACATGTCGTGCTGAATTTTCCCATTTAATCCTGATTACTTCTTCCCTTCCGTTTTTCGTAAATTCTCTTGCAAGAGCAGGGTAAGAAAGTATACCATAAATAGCATCTGCCATGGCATCAATATCCCAGAAATCTACTTTTACTGCATGAGTAATTATTTCGGCAACTCCTGATTGTTTGCTTATGATAACCGGAACATTGGCAAGCATTGCTTCAAGAGGAGATATACCAAAAGGTTCCGATACAGAAGGCATAATATATACATCGCTCATTGCCAGCATAGTAAAAACATCCTTGCCGTACAGAAATCCGGTAAAATGAAACCTGTCAGCAATTTTAAGGGAAGCTACCCTTCGCATCATTCTTTCCAGCATATCACCCGAACCTGCCATGACAAATCTTACATTTTTCATAACCTTAAGCACTTTGTTGGCAACCTCAATAAAATAATCAGGTCCTTTCTGGAGTGTTATTCTTCCAAGAAAGGTAACTACCTTCTCATCGAATCCTTTTGTCACCTGAACATGTTCAGTTTCATAAACAGGTTCAACTGCATTATATACGGTTTCAATCTTTTCAGGATTAATAAAGTATTTATTTATAACCATTTCTCGGGTGTAGTTGCTCACCGTAATAATTTTAGTTGCTGCCTCCATTCCTCTTTTTTCGATAGCATAAACATCAGGATTTACATTGCCTCCGCTACGATCAAATTCAGTTGCATGGAGATGAATTACAAGTGGTTTACCTGATACTTCCATAGCAGCAATACCTGCCGGATATGTAAGCCAGTCGTGAGCATGAATTATATCAAAATCGAGTTCTGAGGCAATAACAGCTGCTACTACTGAATACTTATATATTTCATCAAGAAGATTGCCTTTGTAACTTCCAGAAAAATCTATTTTACCCTCAACATTTGTTTGAACATAGAGTCTTTTTTCAGCATTTTCTTTTTTCTTTGTAAGCTCGAAAAATTCTTCAGTGCTGACATAAGGTAAAATTTTCGATTTAATTTCTACCGTATTAATTGCCCGTTTAAAACCTTTATAGTAGACTTTCCTGAAAGTTACGGGTACATTATTTGCGCCTATCACTTTTACTGCCGACTGGTCTTCATCTCCCCATGCTTTCGGTACAACAAAAATAATTTCCATATCTTTCATCGCGGTCATTGCCTTTGTAAGGCCATAACTGGCTGTCCCGAGACCGCCCGAGATATGAGGTGGAAATTCCCAGCCGAACATCAAAACCCTCATAATTATTTCTTTTACTT
>JAGPFZ010000042.1 GCA_018056245.1 Bacteroidales bacterium | reverse complement strand
TAAACAAGGGCGCAGGCTTCGTTGATGTCGCTGATGATGCAAATTTCAGTGGCTCGTCAACTGCAACACTTGGTATTACAAATGCTCAGGGAAGCTTCAACAATTATATCTTCAGAGTCAAAATAAGAGGTACATGTGGTGTACCTATATATTCTAATTTCGTTATTCTGAGAGTCAATGTACCGCCTTCAGTGTCATTGAATCCTGTCAACAGGGCGATATGTGCAAACGGCGGACCCGTTTATTTCACCGGTAACGGCTCGGGCATGATAGATTCGTTGAGGTGGCAGGTGTTCAGCGGCGGTTCATGGATTGATATATACGATGATGCCGTTTACAGCGGAACAACTACACAACAGTTATCTCTTGTGAATGTTCCTGAGAGCTTTAACGGTAACCGTTACAGGCTGGCATTGAAAGCTGAATGTGCGAACAACTATACAAATGAAGCAGTGCTTATCGTTTGGAGCAATCCTGTTGTTGACTTCAGCGCCGTAAGTCCGTTGAATGCTTGCGGCGGTGTGCCTCTGGTTCTTAACGGTAACCCGACAGGAGGCTCAGGCACCTATACACAACATATCTGGACAGGAGACGTCGGACCACTCAGTAACTACTTCATACAGAACACTACATTCAAATCACAGATTGCAGGAACATATAACCTTAATTATAAAGTTCGCGACAGCAACGGCTGCTATGCCGACGACAATCTGGTTGTAAACGTAGATGCTCCCGATGCAGTATATTCGAGAGATGTCACCTCGGGTTGTACACCACTTACAGTCAGCTTCACTAAAGACATGACCGGCATCTCGGAGTTCTGGTGGGACTTCGGCGACGGTTCACCGGTTGACTCGGAAAATGCGAATCCTGTGCATGTATTTACAAATGTGAATCCTGCTTCTGTCGAGTACAGAAATGTGGAACTCAAGGTAAGGTCGGCAGGTGGATGTGAGGCAACATTCACTTCGATGATTACGGTGTACCCTGAAATTGATGCAACATTCACAGCCAGTCCGGCAGTAATATGCAGCGGAAGTTCAGTGACATTCACAGCATTGCCTGGTGCCAATAGATACTTCTGGGAGTTTGGCGACGGTGCAAGTGGTTACGGTGCAAACGTTGCAATGCATATTTATACCAATATGAGCGCCTCACCGCAGGTTGTACAGGTTAAGCTTACCACAACATCTTTCTATAACTGTACTGATACGAAGACTTTCGATGTAACAGTAATGCCTATGCCGGTACCACAGTTTACAGCTGTACCTCCTTCTCAGGTATTCGATCCGGCTGGTAATCAGGTTTCGTTTACCAATCAGACCAACGACGGCACATGGAATTGGCTATGGAGATTCGGCGACGGCGGAACAGCTACAGTGGAGAATCCGGTACATACTTATACGGATGTAGGCACGTACGATGTTACACTGAAGGTCAGTAATGCAAACTGCAGCGACAGTATAATGCATCAGATAAGCATCTTGCCTCTGCCACCGATAGCAGCCTTCGATTCGATACCATCAGGTTGTACACCTCTCATTGTTGAGATAAACAACACTTCGATTAATACCGAAGTGCCCGGAACAACTTATCAATGGGACTTTGGCGACGGCAACACCTCCACAGTGAAGAATCCAATATACACATATACCACTTCAGGAGTATATCGTATTACACTTATAGTAAAAGGCCCTGGCGGTCAATCTATGAAATCACAGATAATACATGTATATCCTTCGCCTAAGGCTTACTTTGAGGTGGCGCCGACACATGTGTTTGTAAATGATGAAAGAGTGAGATACTTTAACCTTAGCACTAATGCCGATTATTTTGTATGGGAGTTCGGCGACGGCGATACATCGCATGTCAGGGATCCGTATCATAAGTATATGGAGGAAGGCGTATATGATATTACTTTACATGCATATTCGTTGAATGGATGCCAGGATACATGGACATTATCGCCTGGTGTGACTGTTGAGCCTGCAGGCGTGATAAGGTTCGCGAGTGTGTTCAGACCTAATAAGGAAGGTCCGATAGAACGCACCGACCTTCCAACCGGCGGTGAAGAGATAGACCAGTTCTTCTTCCCGCCAATAAGAGAGAAAGTACTGGATTATAAATTACAGATCTTCAACAGATGGGGAACACTCATATTCGAAAGCCACGACATAAATGTACCATGGAACGGTTATTACAAGGGTAAGTTGTGCAAGCAGGGAGTTTATGTATGGTATGTTGAAGGTAAGTATGCCAACGGTCAGCCGTTCAGGAAGACAGGAGATGTGACACTGCTCTATTGATAGCATGAGGCGCTCAAAGTGAAACGGGGTCCTGGGAATCTTGAGAACTAAGAGCCTATTGTTTATCGCCAATCTGATGCCATGACAAGGGCTGAGTGACAAAACGGAGATTAAATAATATAATGCATTCCAAAGCCCGTCTTATCAACGGGCTTTTTGTATATTATATACATCTGGTTTCGTTCATTAATTCGCTAATTGTGCCTTGTAATAATTTCCTCTAAAGTTTTCCTAAATTTTTGAATATTTTCCCGGGTTTTACTTTTAAAAAGTATTAACTGAATTTGAACAAAATTAAAAATTATTACATTTGTGACTTGATTATAAAAACGTGATTATAAAAAATTGTTTTTATGGCACAAAAAACCGGAATAATTTCTCAGATAATAGGTCCTGTCATTGATGTCACTTTCAGTGAGGCAGGTTCTGAGATGCCTGAGATTTATGATGCTCTTGAGATTAAAAAGGATGACGGTACAACTCTTATCGTAGAATGTCAGCATCATATCGGCGAAAACACAATCCGCACAATAGCAATGGATTCTACTGACGGTTTGCGCAGAGGCATGGAAGTTATAGCTACCGGACAGCCTATAACAATGCCGATAGGTGATCAGATTAAAGGGCGTTTGATGAATGTCACCGGTGATCCAATTGATGGCATCGGCCCTCTTAATAAGAAAGGAGGATATCCTATTCACAGGTACCCTCCTAAGTTTGAAGATCTTACCACCGAAAAGGAAGTACTTTATACAGGAATAAAAGCCATTGACCTGATAGAGCCTTATTCGAAAGGCGGCAAGATAGGGCTTTTTGGTGGTGCAGGAGTTGGGAAAACCGTGATAATACTTGAGCTAATAAATAATATAGCAAAAGCATATTCCGGACTATCAGTTTTTGCCGGTGTGGGTGAGCGAACAAGAGAAGGGAATGACCTCCTTCGTGAAATGATTGAGGCTGGTGTCATAAATTATGGGAAAGAATTCATTGAAGATATGGAGAAAGGGGGATGGGAACTTTCCAAAATTGACCTTGAAATACTTAAGGAATCGAAACTTGCTCTGGTATTCGGCCAGATGAATGAGCCTCCCGGTGCACGTGCACGCGTGGCTCTTTCAGGTCTTTCTATTGCCGAACATTTCAGGGACGGAGACGAGAAGAGCGGCGGAAGGGACATCCTTTTCTTTATGGATAATGTGTTCCGTTTTACTCAGGCAGGTTCGGAAGTATCGGCTTTACTCGGACGAATGCCATCGGCCGTAGGATATCAGCCTACCCTGTCTACCGAAATGGGTATAATGCAGGAGAGAATAAGCTCAACAAAACATGGCTCAATAACGTCGGTGCAGGCTGTGTATGTGCCTGCCGACGACCTTACCGACCCTGCTCCTGCAACCACGTTCGCACACCTCGACGCAACAACGGTTTTGAGCAGAAAAATATTTGAACTCGGCATTTATCCGGCTGTTGATCCACTCGAATCAACATCCAGAATACTAACACCTGAAGTGGTAGGTATCGAACACTATAACTGTGCTCAGAGAGTTAAAGAGATACTTCAGAGATATAACGAACTTCAGGATATAATAGCTATACTCGGTATGGACGAATTGTCGGAAGAAGATAAGCTGGTTGTGCAAAGAGCCAGAAGAGTACAGCGTTTCCTTTCTCAGCCTTTCCACGTAGCTACACAATTTACGGGAATCCCAGGTACCCTGGTTTCTATTGAGGATACTATCAAAGGATTTAACATGATACTCGACGGCAAAGTTGATCAATATCCTGAATCAGCATTCATGCTTGTTGGAACAATAGAAGACGCTATCGAGAAAGGAGAAAAATTGCTTGCACAAACAGTGTAAAAATGAAAATCGAAATAATAACACCTGACGAGAAAATATATGAGGGACAGATAAAATCTGTAAGAGTGCCCGGCAGTAAAGGTTCATTTCAGGTATTGAAAGACCATGCTCCCATTGTTTCGACACTCGACAACGGTCCCGTCATAATTATTGACCATGAAGGAAAAGAATTAAGATTTTCAATATCCGGAGGTGTTATAGAAGTTAAGATGAATAACATAATCGTTCTGGCCGAATCAGTGCAGACACAATAAGATGAAATCACAGGATTTCAGAAAGTATGCCCACCAGCTCGTTGACTGGATGGCTTCTTATATGGATAATGTTGAAGATTATCCGGTAAAATCATCAGTTAAACCACGGGAGATATTTAATAAACTACCTGATCATCCTCCTTTAAAAGCAGAGCCATTCGAAGCATTTTTCAATGATTTTTTAGAAATTATCATTCCGGGCATCACACATTGGCAAAGTCCGAATTTTTATGCGTATTTCCCTGCAAACACCAGCCCGCCTTCAATATTGGCAGAAATGCTTACTGCGACTCTTGCAGTTCAGTGTATGATATGGGAAACGTCGCCGGCTGCCACAGAACTCGAAGAAAAAATGATGAACTGGCTAAGGAATATGATAGGCCTGCCCGATTATTTTGAAGGCGTTATTCAGGACACAGCTTCTACATCTACGCTTGCAGCTATATTGACCGCCCGGGAAAAAATAACCCGATTCATAATAAATGAAGAAGGAGCTTTTACACAAAAAAAACTTCGAATTTATTGTTCCGATCAGGCACATTCGTCAGTTGATAAAGCTGTTAAAATAGCAGGTATAGGAATAAAGAACCTTGTCAAAATTGATACCAGACCTGATTTTTCGCTCGACCCCGAAAAACTATCTGTTGCAATAGCTGAAGATATTAAAAAAGGTTATACACCATGTTGTGTTGTGGCTACCCTCGGTACAACAGGCGTGACTGCAATTGACCCGATAAGGGAAATCGGTGAAATATGTTCGAAATACGGCTTGTGGCTCCATATTGATGCTGCTCTCGGCGGCACAGCACTTATCCTGCCCGAATACCAATGGATGCTCGACGGTAAAGAGTATATTGATAGTTTCGTATTCAACCCACATAAATGGATGTTTACAAATTTCGACTGTAGCGCTTTTTTCGTGAGAGACGCCGGATTACTCATTCGAACTTTTGAAATTCTTCCGGAATATCTTAAAACTCGTACCAGAGGGCAGGTCAATGATTACCGCGACTGGGGCGTACCTCTCGGCAGAAGATTCAGAGCCCTGAAACTATGGTGTGTGATAAGAATGTATGGCGTTGAAGGTCTTCAAAATATGGTCAGAAACCATATCGAAATTGCACAAAAGCTTTACGAAATGATTTCCAGAGAACGCGACTTTGAAATTCTTGCACCTCTAACACTTAATACGGTATGTTTCAGATATAAACCTTATGAAATATCGGATGAAGAAGCTAATATCATAAATGAAAAACTCAATCATCTTCTTAACGACTCAGGACGCATTTATCTGACACATACGAAAATCGGAGAAAAATATTGCCTCAGGATGGTGACTGCCCAGACAAATGTGACGATGGAACACGTAGAAAAGGCATGGAATCTTATTATTAACACGGCAAGGACAATGAAGGTATAAACCCTAAAATCATTGCATTCTGTACTTGCCAATCATCATCCCATAAATATCCAGACCCATTAAAAGTTTAAATGCCGGTGCTTCATTTATATCTTTCCAGCTTATCTGAACACCGCCGGAAATCATAAAAGGAATCCGTAAAATAAAAAAATCGGCAAGAAGTTCAGTACCGAACGATTTGAATGTCTCCATACCTTTTTTGAAAGTATTGGATTCCAGATAGGTATTATCCCTGCCTTTAGCAAAATCATAAAAGAACCCTCCCCTGATACGTTTAACATATAGAAAAGAGGGGATATTTAAATCTGGGTATATTAAGGGCATTACATAATCGCCTGAGAGAAACTTTAAATTCTTTGAAATTATGTTATCATAACCGCGTGGGAAATTTGCTCTGTTATATAGTATTAATTTTTCCGGCCGTTGATAATCTGATTCGTATCTTAATCTCAGTCCATGATTTCGTAAAATGCCTGGTATGTAAAGAGCTGTTCGTAATGTTGACATAGTTCCGTAAATTGAACGGTCAAATGGAAAATAAGTATATAAATAATCCACTGTCGTTGCCCATTTCGGATAAATTCTCCGTATTCCCGATTGTGAATAATGCGACAAGTAAAGACGAGATGTGATCTCGGTCTGACCATAATCGTAAACATTCTTTTCCTTCAGGTATATATAATTGTTAATATATGATGAAGAAAGATAACCTCTCAGATAAGTTGAGAAGTTACCATGCCGGAAGATAAGTGGTATCGAAATTGAATTGTTAAACTTAAAAGCAGGAGAAACTAAAGAAGGTTCTTTGACCAGGCTGCCAAGTTTATAAACTTCTGAATTCCCTCCATAATCAATTTCCGATTCTATTACAGGCAGCCATCCTTTCCATGTGAGCCGGGCATGAAGTATGTTCTTTTGGTTTGAATATTCATAACCGATAGAGGAAATTAATGTGCTGAGGTCATTTTGTGATAAAATAGTTAAGCCGGATCTGACAGCGGAAGGATCGTTCTGAAATTCATCCAGATCGACATAAAACGGCATCCAGCTATGAAACTTGAAAGGATGAAGCAATTTTCTGTATGGGACCGGCGCATAGTTGACTTCAGGGACTTTTTCAGAAAGGTTTTTTCTTACAGAGTCGGGAATTTCACTGAAAAATGTCTTTCTGTTCGTTATATCGTGAAATTCGTTCTGCATATCGCCGATATCCATCCGGCATATTTCATTACCTGAAGCTGTGTAGCTGGAAGAAAATATAGAATTTCCTGAAAAGCAAAGATCATTAAGTCCGAATCGTGAACATGTAAGTCTTTTTTCGGTGCTTCCGGAAGTAATAAGCCAGATTTCATTGTTTGCAGAAGCTGAACCAAGAAAGAAAAGAGAGTCGTTTCTTAGATATGTTGCCTGAATGTCGTCCCTCCCCGGATTCTTAAGCGTCGTCCAGCTCCTTTCTTTTACTTTAAGACATAATATTCCTTCACCTTCAGGAGAAAGTGAGATAAATGTTATTTCTTTACCTGAAGCCGACCACTGTGGCCTTTGTGGATAAACATTCCCTGGTACTTTTATTTTGTCAAGTAATTCCCCGTTAAAAGCATCTATAATGACAACCGAGTTTTCGTTTGAAGGAGTATTTTCAACAGCACATATATATCTCCCATCGGCTGATAATCCTGCAGCCATGTATCTGCTCCGGTGACTCATCTGAACAACTGTTCTTTTATTGATATTCATTAATTTGATTATAGAATAGCCTCTGTTAGCCCATCGCGGGTCGGATTGGTTTTCAACCCAGACTATCTTTCCTGCAGAACCTGAGAGAAAATATGGGTATATTTCACCGGGAGTATGTATTCTTTTTTCATTTCCAGTAGCGATATTTATAAGCACAAATTCAGGCGGGTTATTCATCGTTACTTTTATGGCAATTATACTGTCGCGTCCTACTATTACCGGTGAAAAATAATTAATATATTCTTTGCCCTTTTGTGGGCTAATAATTTTATATTTATGCGATTCGGGCGGTATTTCAGAATCTTCACTTTTCCATTGTTCGCCGAGTTTATTGAAGGTTTGCCTGAAAACTCTTTCTTTTGTCAGGGATGTTGTTTTTGAGAGTCCGAGATTAAATGGAACTGCTGAATAAGGATATTTTGCAGTATAATCCAGCGCTTTATTCCATGCTTTGTGTGAAAAAGTGGCATTTACCCAGTCAACCATGTGGAATCCATATCTGTACTCGTCAGGTGTGTAATCCCTGAATGATCCATGGAGCATCTTATCATAACTGTATATTTTGCCTTTCTCAACGGAAATAGCCTTAAGCTGTTTTAGAAAATCAGGCGATCGTCCGCGACCTGATTCGGAAAGCAAAGTTTCCATAAGAACTGCATCGCCCTCCATAAACCACATTGGTATATAGACTGCCAGCGCACCATAATATTGTTCGCCGAATGGGACTCCCATTGCTTTAGAGAAACCTTTATTAAGGGCACTCATCTGCATCACATGAACCATTTCGTGCAAAGTAAGCTGCTCTATGTTATCAATCGGAATGGTATTCTGCTCAGGTGTAGGATATATCTCCATCCTCCGTGGAGCCCATGCAACATAACCATTCGAGTTAATTGTATAATTATGGATAATGACCGGAATCCGAACTTTAATATCAGGATAAAAAATGGATAGTTTCCTGTACGATTCCTCGAGAGCATTGGCAAACTTTATTCCTTCATTACCATAGCTTTCGGGATATATAACTCTGAACTTATCTGTTTTAATCTGAAGCCATATGATCGAAGCCGGGTCTTCTCCCGTATCATAATACTGCGCATGGAGAGGTGAGAAAAGAAAAAATAAAATTACTATTGTATGAAAACAATTCTTCAACATGAAAACTATTTATCCAAAATTATGAAATAAAAATCCTATTGAAACATTTATCATATTTTTGGTTTTTATTTATGGAAATTTATATTTAAATCGTTCAATAGTATTGCTTTTTTGTAAGCTTTAAGAAAAATCAGTATTTTCGACAACTGAATTTTATGATTTGAATAACAGTCTGAAATGATGAAACGATTCCGGCTGATAAATAATATTACGGGATGGGTAATTTTTCTGGTTGCTGCAATTACTTATCTCCTTACCATAGAACCTACAACAAGTCTGTGGGATTGTGGCGAATTCATAGCCTCTGCGTATAAGCTTGAGATAGGACATCCTCCCGGAAATCCTGTTTTTATGGTAATGGGGAAGTTTTTCTCACTCTTTGCCGGAGGAGATGAATCGAAGGTAGCTGCAATGATTAATTCCATGTCGGCACTGGCAAGCGCATTTACCATTCTTTTTCTTTTCTGGACCATCACTCATCTGGCAAGGAAAATTTTGATAAAAGGCGAACAGGATTGCACAACCGGTAAGATAATCGCCATAATGGGAGCAGGTATAGTCGGTTCACTGGCATACACTTTCTCAGATTCGTTCTGGTTTTCTGCTGTCGAAGGTGAAGTTTATGCCTGTTCTTCCCTTTTTACTGCAATAGTTTTTTGGGCAATACTCAAGTGGGAAGAGTGCGCTGACGAAAAATATGCCGATAGATGGATTATTCTTATTGCTTTTTTGATCGGCTTGTCAATAGGTATTCATTTGCTTAACCTCCTTACACTACCTGGGATAGTGCTGGTTTATTATTTTAAGAAATATAAATTTACCTGGAAAGGATTTTTAATATCCACTGCTCTTTCGTTTGTTCTTCTTGCACTGATTCTTTTCGGCTTAATCCCGGGAGTTGTAAAATTTTCTTCCAGATTTGATCTTTTCTTTGTCAATACCCTTGGTTTACCTATCAACAGCGGTATGATTGTCCATGCCCTGCTTATTGCAATATTTTTTATTCTTGCTATAAGGGCAACTATTACCGGTTCGAGAGAGAAAAAAATAATCCTGCTGAGTTCTGCTGCAATTTTCTTTTCAGGAATCTGGCTTGTTTCGGATTCTTTCTTTTTTAGTATTATTCTGCTGGCGGGTATGATATTTTTTATATGGCGTTCGGCTGGTAAGAACATCCGACTTTTAAATACAACACTTACTGTCATTGCTGTTATTCTGATAGGTTATTCTGCAAATGCGATCATTGTTATCCGTTCATGGGCAAATCCGCCTATTGATGAAAATAATCCCGAACATGCGTTCAATTTGTTATATTTTCTTAACCGGGAACAGTACGGTTCGATACCTCTTTTCAAAGGTCCATATTTTAATGCGCCGGTGATTAATTACAAAGAAGGAAAACCGAAATATAGTGTTGTAAATGGAAAGTATAAAGTTACAAGTCACGATATTGTAAGGGAATACGACAAAAGGTTTATTACTTTTTTCCCGCGTATGTGGAGCGACCAGAGCGACCACCAGCAGGTTTATCAGGAATGGTCACGTATGAAGGGTGTCCCTGTTCAGGTTACCGACCAGAACGGAGAGAAAAAGATTATACGTAAACCCACTTTTTTCGAAAACCTGCGATTCATGTTTACATACCAGCTCGATTTTATGTATTTACGCTACTTCATGTGGAACTTTTCAGGAAGGCAAAACGATACACAGAGTTACGGAGGCCCAATTAACGGTAACTGGATAACCGGCATCAATTTTCTTGATGCTCCAAGAGTTGGGAGTATAAAAGATATGCCTGAAGAAATGAAAAATGATCCTTCAAGGAATGTTTATTATATGCTGCCGTTCATTCTTGGACTTGTAGGTTTGTTCTACCACTTCAGCAGAGATAATAAGAACTGGTGGATAATTATGCTTTTGTTTATAATGACCGGCGTTGCTATTGTGATTTACCTGAATCAATATCCTAATCAGCCAAGAGAACGCGATTATGCTTATGTGGGTTCATTCTATTTCTTTTCGGTATGGATTGGATTAGGTGTTCTTGCACTTTTTGAAGGACTTTCAAAGAAAATAAACGAAATACTTTCAGCTTCTATGTCAGGTATTGTGTGCTTTGCTGCAGTCCCTTTAATAATGGGCTCCCAAAACTGGGATGATCACGACAGATCCGGACGATACCTTGCCCGGGATGTTGCTTTTAACTATCTGAATTCGTGTGCGCCCGAGGCAATTCTTTTCACTAACGGTGATAACGACACCTTTCCTCTTTGGTATGCCCAGGAGGTTGAAGGAATGCGAACCGATGTCCGTGTATGTAATCTGATGCTGCTGAATACCGACTGGTATATAGACCAGATGAAATTCAAAACTTATGAATCAGATCCTCTTCCTATTTCCCTGCCGACCTATAAATATTACGACGGAGTAAACAACCAGGTATTTATCGTGGAAAAAACTAAAGACCCTGTAAATATTAAGACTGTTATTGACTGGGTGATGAGTGAAAATGATGCAACAAAAGTTCAGATATCGGCAACTGAAAAACTCGATGTCATTCCCTCACGAACAATACGTATTCCTGTAGATTCGGCCGCAGTTATTGCATCCGGAACTGTGAAACGAAAAGATGCAGATAAGATAGTGCCTTACATTGATATCGTTTTGAAGGGAAATTCAATTATGAAAAGTCAGCTCATTGTTCTCGATATTCTTGCAAATAACAACTGGGAAAGGCCGATTTACTATGTTACCGGTTATCATAGCGACGCAATGGGCCTTGAGGAATATTTCCAACTTGAAGGCCTTGCCTACAGACTGGTTCCGATAAAGTCGGAAAATAAAAATTGGCTCGAATATGGAAGAGTGGATACTGACATACTTTATGAAAATATGATGAATCGTTTTGTTTGGGGTGGTGTAAAAGAAAAAGATGTATATATTGACTACAATCACAGGAGAACCCTTACAGTTATAAAAGCGAGATACAATTATGCCCGACTTGCAAAATCACTGGTTGCTGAAGGTCAAAAGGGAAAAGCATTAAAAGTACTTGACTATTGCATGGAGATGATACCTGTAGAAAAAGTTCCTCACGATATGTTTATTCCTGATATTATTGAGGCTTACTATGAGGCAGGTGGCAGTGAGAAAGCTATTGCTCTTTCAAAGAGCTTCACTTCGTACAACTTTAACAGGCTTGATTACTACTTCAAACAACCACAAAATATTCTACTTTCAACCGACTATGAAATTCAATTATCACTTCAGTCATTATCCCGAGTGGCAACTGCTGCTAAAGACAATGAATTCGCCGATTTTGCTAAAGAAGTTGAAGGTAAACTTGAGAGTTATTACGGAAATTATATAAGATTGTTACAACCGGAAATAAAATAAAAAAATTTATTGAAATCAGGAACGTGAATAACTCCATTCAGGCCTTAGAAATTTCCCGAGAACACAGAAGAGCTTCTCGGGAAAAACAGGTTTAAGGACATATTCGTCACAGCCTGCTATTAAAGCTTCATTTCTTGTCTGTTCAGAAAAATAAGCAGTAATCATAATTACCGGCGTCGTACGATTTTTTCTCCTCATTATTCTTATACAATCAATGCCGTTAATGAAAGGTATAAGAAAATCAACTATAACTGCATCAATTGAATCGTTGGAATTATTTATGTAATCAGTAAAATCTTTGCCGTTTTCGAAAGCTTCCACAACTGCACCTGAATTTTCAAGAAGAGTTCTATAATATTTCACTGAAGGTATATCATCCTCTATGATCACTATCTTCTTGTCGCGTAAATCCAAATTATTATATGTGACACTCATCTGAAAAATTCAATTCAGGCAATAAATTTATGACAAATAAAATTCAATAATAGTTATTTTATTTAAAATTATTAACAATTTTTCAACACAACTATATTAAGTTAATCTATAATTGATTTGGAATCTTAAATAAAATGTAGCAAATTCGTTGTAATTAATATAAATTTATGGCCTGCACTTATTTCAATCTGAAAAAAATTGCATTTCTAATCTTTATTATTTCGCAGTTTGAAGGTCTGGAAGCTCAAAATGGATTTGACAATGCAACAAGAGCGCTTTATATATTCGACCTTGCCAGATATATTGACTTTGGTCCGGAATTTGCTGATTCGGCCTCTTTTAAAATAGGCGTACTGCTTGGTGATTACAATTTGATTGATGAAATGATGAATCTTTCAAAGACCAGGAACAGGATACAGGACAAGCCTGTAAGAATCTTCGGCTTTAAAAACCTCGAAAGTCTCACACATGTCCAGGTTCTTTATTTAAATAAAAATGCAGGTTTTGACCTGAATAAAGTGAAAGATAAAATTGCCGGCCAACGTACTATGCTTATAACGGAGGGATACGAATTCAGGGAGTCGATGATAAATTTTATTGTAGTTAATGGAAAGCCGAGATTCGACATCAATGATGAGTATATAAGGAAAGAAGGTATGTCTGTTCCACAGAGTCTGCTTCTTACGGCAATCAAAACAAAAGAAGACTGGGAAAGTCTATATAATCAGGCAAGTAAAGAAATTGAGGTACAGAAAGAAACAATAAACAGGCAAATTGAAACAATTAACCAACAGAGAGAAGAAATTCTGAAACAGAAAAACCTTCTCGATAGCTTAAATAATCAAATTTTACTCAAAGAAAGAGAGCTCGGACAAAAACAAAGAATCCTGAATGATCAGATGGCTCAAATTTCCAGGCAGAGAAGAGAGATGGATAATCAGCAGAAGATTATCATACAGCAGCAAAATGAAATCAAGGCCCAAAAAGATACTCTGTTAGCACAGAAAGCAAAAATTGACAGTCAGTTATTAATGATAAAAGAACAACTGTCTAAAATCGAAGAGCAAGAAAACAAAATTAGGATTCAACTCGCAACGCTTGAAAAGCAAAAGCTTGTTCTTTATTTTGTACTTATTGCACTTTTGCTTGTCGGCACTCTTGCTTATTTTATATTGAGGGCTTACAGGATAAAGAAAGAAGCTAATATTGTCCTCGAAGAAAAAAACAGGCTTATATCGGCACAAAAAGATGAAATTGAGAAGCAGAGAGATATAGCCGCGGCACAGCGCGACCAGATAGCTTATCAGAAAAAACATATCACCGATAGTATAATGTATGCGAAAAGGATTCAGACAGCACTTATACCCTCCCTTGAACTGTTCAGCGATAAGCTCGAACACTTTGTTCTTTATAAGCCTCTGGCAATAGTAAGCGGCGACTTCTACTGGATTAGCTCGAAAGACAATTTTCAGGTAATTATTGTAGCTGATTGTACTGGACATGGTGTTCCGGGTGCATTTATGAGTATGCTGGGCGTAACACTTCTAAATGAAATAGTGAACGAAAAAAACATTCTGATGCCCGATCAGATTCTTAACAGACTGAGAGAAAATGTTATCGTTTCCCTGAAACAGGTTGCTGATGAAGATTCGGTTAAAGATGGAATGGATGCTGCAGTATGTACACTTGACTTTAACAATAACATCCTTTGGTTTTCAGGTGCAAATATCCCTCTCTACCTGGTAAGGAGAAAAGAATTGATACACTACAGACCCGATAAAATGCCTGTAGCTATCCACTACAAAATGCAGCCTTTTTCACTTCACAAAATTGATATTATGAAAGGAGATACTTTCTATATTTTTTCAGATGGTTATGCCGATCAGTTCGGAGGGCCTTATCAAAAAAAATTTATGTCGGGGAAACTGAAAGAAACCCTTGTGGAACTTGCTCCCAAACCAATGCTGGAACAAGGTGAATTGCTCGATAAAATATTCGAAGAATGGCGTGGA
>JAGPFZ010000041.1 GCA_018056245.1 Bacteroidales bacterium | reverse complement strand
CGCGGAGGGTCGTTAAGAAGGACATTCATGCTCATCACTTTTGCAAATTTTTCGACCTTTGTTCCCACATTGCCTACGCCTATTATTCCTATTGTTTTGTCCTTCAGGCTGAATCCGCAACTGGAGGCGATCTTCAAAAGAGCTGCCATCATATACTGCTGAACGGAGAATGAATTACAGCCTGGTGCGTTTGTCCATCTGATGCCGTTCTTTCTGCAGAAGACCGTATCTATATGGTCGAAGCCTATTGTAGCCGAACCGATAAATTTTACAGACGTCCCTTCAAGAAGTTCCGGGGTGCACTTTGTACGGGTACGGATAAGCAATGCATCGGCTCCTTTTATTACATCCCTTGTGATTTTACTTCCTGGAAAGTATTCGACACGGGCATACGGTTCAAGTACACCTTTGAGAAAAGGTATTTTATTGTCGGCAACGATGTGTAACATTTAACAGAAAAATAAAGTGAAAATTAATTAATTTTTTATTCTCCGAATATTTTATCTCAATTTGTAATAAACAACAGATCATTCATCACTGGAAAATTTCTTTTTACTACTTTAGAAGGGCAATAGATTAGAATTGTTCTTTCGATATTAATTCTTGTTATAAACTGTTATTAATTATTTTATTATTAGTTATTTAGAATATGTCAAAAGAAAATATAAGAACCCTCCCGCTACTCTTTCTGTCTGGTCTCTTTGTTTTTTGTGAGTTTAGCTGCAGTGAGGCAAACAAAAATAAAATTCAGAACGAAAGAATATTATACAATGGAATAGTTCTGCCTGAGAAATGGCCTCCGCGGTATCCTGTTCCGGTCAAACCGCAAAATATGCCTGTTCCGTATCTTGAGTCAATTCCTGAAATCATATCAATAAATGTCGGCCGACAGTTACTTATGGATGATTTTTTGATTGAAACAACAAGTATGAAAAGAACATTCCATTACCCTCAATATTTTAAAGGTAATCCTGTATTGAAAGCAGACAGACCATGGGAATACACTTTTACAGGCTATCCTTATGCTGCTCCGTTCAGCGACGGTGTCTGGTATGATGAGAGAGACAAAAAGTTCAAGATGTGGTATTCAACAGGAGGAGGTGAATACAATAAGCAAACCGGTAGATTTGCTGCAGTAACGGCTTTTGCTGTTTCGGCGGACGGTTTCAACTGGGAGAAACCGGCGCTGGATATCGTATCCGGAACAAACATGGTGGATACTCTTATAAGAGATTCTAATACCATGTGGCTCGATAAGAATGAACAGGATTCGACAAAACGATATAAACTTTTCAATGTCCAGAAAAACTGGCCTGACTTACAATGGCGTCTTGTCCTCAAATATTCTCCCGACGGTATTCACTGGTCGGAAGGTGAGGCTCATTCGGGAGATATCCATGACCGTACAACGGTATTTTATAATCCTTTCAGAGGAAAATGGATATTCAGCGCCAGGGCGATGACACATCTGGGCCGGTCGCGAAACTATCTCGAACATTCCGATGCCGAAGCCGGAGTAAGTTTGCTTCATCGTGCTTTCGGCTTCATTGACAAATACAATGTCTTCTGGTTTGGGCCATGGGAAAATGAATTAAGGCATCCCGATCCGGCTTATTCTGCTGTTAAGCCTGCAATTTATAATCTGGATGCGATAGCTTACGAGAGTATTCTCCTTGGCTTTTTCTCTGTATGGCAAGGCCCTGAAAATGAAATTTGCACGAAACTCGGAATACAAAAAAGGAATGAGGTTGCAATTGGTTTCAGCAGAGACGGCTTTCACTGGCATCGGCCCGATATGAACAGATTCTTTCCTGTAGATGAAACTATAGGAGCGTGGAACAATGGAAATATTCAATCTGCCGTCGGTGTTCCTTTAATAGTTGGTGATTCTCTTTACTTTTATATGAGCGGAAGAAAAACCTGCAAATCATTCTGGGATGCATGTTCAGGCACAGGTCTGGCAAAACTCAGAAGAGACGGTTTTGCTTCCATGGATGCCGATAGCGCTGAAAGGACTTTGCTTACACGAAAATTGACATTCGATGGTCGGTATCTTTTTGTTAATGCCGATGCGTCGCAAGGATACCTTTATGCTGAGATTTTGAATGAGGATGGAAAAGTAATAGACGGTTTTTCAAAACAACAATGTAAACCTGTTCGGACAGATGGTACGAAGATAGCCATCGAATGGCAGGGAAGAAAATCATTGAAAAATTATTCGGAGATTCCTGTCAGAATTAAATTTTACATCAAAAATGCATCGTTATATTCTTTCTGGATAAGTAAATACGCCACAGGCGAAAGTGAAGGATTTACAGGAGGAGGTGGGCCAGGACTGCATCCTTCAGGAAAAGATTTACCGGTAAGATAGAACGAAAAATAATAAATGTTTTCATCAGTAATTAAAGATAAAATATTCTATTAACATGAAAGATTCAAGACAGTCGGTCCCTGCCTATTCATGGTTTGTTGTGGCAATGCTGTGGGTAGTGGCGTTACTGAACTATCTCGACCGGATGCTGATAACTTCGATGCGTGATCCCATTGTTGCCAATTTCTCACTCAATGATGCCCAGTTTGGTTTGCTCACCTCTGTCTTTTTATGGTCGTATGGAATTCTAAGTCCTTTCGGCGGTTATTTTGCCGACAGGTACAGCCGTAAAAAAGTAATTGTGTGTAGTATTATTATATGGTCGGCGGTTACATTATGGACTGGCTTTGCATCTTCGTTTTATGGGTTACTTACAGCCCGGGCTTTTATGGGAATCAGTGAAGCATTTTATATACCGGCTGCTCTTGCACTTATTACTGATTATCACAAGTCGCGCACAAGGTCGCTTGCAACCGGACTTCATATGAGTGGTCTGTATGCCGGACTTGCTCTGGGCGGTGTCGGAGGATATATTGCCGAGTTATGGGGATGGCGTTATGGTTTCCAGATTTTTGGAGTCTTCGGCATCTTATATTCGTTTGTTTTAATATTCTTTCTCAAAGACAGGAAGCCTGAAGATAATGAAGCAGCTATAAGCGCAAATAAGGCAGTAAAAGAAAGTATAAGCATTAAAGGCTCTTTAAAGGCACTTTTCAAAGAGCGTTCCTTTATAATAATAATGGTCTTTTTTTGTGCTATGGGCATTGTGAACTGGCTGGTTTACAGCTGGCTTCCCACTTTCCTGAAGGAAGATTTCAGCCTGAGTCTTGGTAAAGCCGGAATCTCTGCCACATTTTACATACAGGCAGGGTCGTTTGCCGGTGTATTGCTTGGCGGCGTTCTTGCCGATAAGTGGTCGAGGGTTAATCTTAAAGGCAGGCTTTACGTTGTGATAGCCGGCATGACAATCGGCGCTCCGATACTTTTTCTTATGGCTTCGACAACTATATTTTCAATTGCAATCATTGCAATGATAGTCTTCGGCCTTGCAAGAGGATTTAACGATTCCAATATAATGCCTATATTATGTCAGGTTGTTGACAACAAATACATAGCGACAGGTTATGGTTTTCTAAATTTCCTGAGCACTATTGTAAGTGGAGTAATGGTTTATATAGGTGGCGCATTAAAGGATGCGAATATTGGTTTATCGTTAATCTATCAGGCCGCAGCGATAATGATGTTGCTTGCCACATGGTTGCTCTTTACCGTGAAAATAAAGAAAGAAGGTTGACTGGATTGTCATCAGTTTAATTATTTTATCAATTAAAGGTAGAAAAAAAGGCACAGATTCCCATCTACACCTTCCTTAAAGACCCTAGAGAGTTAATGAAAAATTGATTTTGCTATTTTCTGAACCAATGAATATTTTACTTCGACAAAGAAAAACAATTATCATTGCAAAACCATTACTTTTCAGTTAAGTTTTTGTTACATTAGACGTTATAAGAAAAGAAAAACCTTTATCCGTTATTTTAGGATTTGTTACGAAATAACTGAATCATTCAGTCCAACTTATTCCACAACAAACCCTTACCAACAAAAAATAATGTTTTGGGTATTTTTCTTTGATATGTCGGAAAGAAAGTGCACTTTTGTGAATCATTTTTAAAAAAACTGTATCAATGGAATGATGAACGCATCCGATACTATTTTTCCAGGTTATCACTTCCTTATCTGCTCTTTCCGGAGCGGACAATACCGCTTCTCAAAAAATCACTCTCATAAACAATAATATAGTGTTTATGTGTGGAATAGTAGGATATATTGGCAACAGGCAAGCTTATCCCATTTTAATCAAAGGTCTTCACAGACTTGAATACCGCGGCTACGACAGTGCCGGCATTGCTTTGATTGATCATGATCGTCTCAAAGTATACAAAACGAAAGGGAAAGTAGCCGAATTGGAACAGTTTGCGCAACAAAAGGATATTTCAGGGACAATCGGGATTGCACATACCCGCTGGGCCACACACGGAGAACCCACTCAAAACAATGCGCATCCTCATTATTCGCAATCGGAAGATATCGCGATCATTCATAACGGAATCATCGAGAACTATGCTGTACTGAAAGACGGCTTGATGAAGGAGGGTTACCAGTTCCAAAGTCAGACCGATACCGAAGTATTGGTTCAGTTGATCGAATACATGAAAATAACCAACAACACCGATCTGCCAACCGCTGTACAACTGGCTCTGAATCATGTTGTGGGTGCATACGCCATTGCCGTTTTGGAGCGGCACAATCCCGACTTGATTGTCACTGCCCGAAAAGGCAGCCCGCTGATAATCGGTATTGGTAAAGATGAATATTTTATCAGTTCCGATCCAACGCCCATCATTGAATACACCAATCAGGTAATTTACGTGGGTGAGGAAGAGATTGTCACGATCAGACGGAATGAACCGCTAAAGATCAAAACCATCGGAAACATAGAAAAGAGCGCCCGGATTCACAAGCTTGAGATGACACTCAGTCAGCTCGAAAAGGGAGGTTATCCTCATTTTATGCTCAAGGAGATTTTCGAACAGCCTCATACGCTGAGTGACTGTATGCGGGGCAGGGTGAACGTTGATTCCAACAATATCACCCTGGCCGGTTTTATCGAAAACAAAGAGAAGTTTCTGAACGCCAAACGAATCATCATTACCGCCTGCGGTACTTCGTGGCATGCTGCCCAGATCGGAATGTATGTCATCGAAGAATATGCCCGCATTCCGGTGGAAGTGGAATATTCTTCTGAATTCCGTTACAGAAAACCGGTTATTCACAAGGATGATATTGTCATTGCTATTTCTCAGTCGGGGGAGACAGCCGATACACTGGCAGCAGTGGAGCTGGCCAAAAAGCATGGTGCCTTTATTTTTGGTATCTGCAATGTAGTGGGTTCCTCCATCCCCAGGAATACCCATTCGGGATGTTACACCCATGTGGGTCCCGAGATCGGAGTAGCGTCTACAAAGGCTTTTACCGCACAGGTAACGGTTTTGACCATGCTGGCCATACTGATTGGAAAAGAGAAAGGAACGATTTCCCACGAGGAATATCTGAAATTGATCAGGGAGCTGAGCCTGATACCCGATAAGGTGAGAGAAGTCCTGAAGAAGAATGACCAGATTGCCGAACTGGCCAAGAGTTTTACCTATGCAAGCAACTGTATCTACCTGGGACGGGGATATAACTTCCCGGTTGCGCTGGAGGGAGCTTTAAAATTGAAAGAGATCTCCTATATCCATGCCGAGGGATATCCTGCCGCTGAGATGAAGCATGGACCGATAGCGCTCATCAGCAACGAGATGCCGGTCATCGTGATTGCCACTCAATCGGATACCTACGAAAAAATAACCAGCAATATACAGGAAATCAAAGCCCGTAAAGGAAGGATCATTTCGGTAGTTACAGAAGGCGATGAGGTGATAAAGCATCTTTCCGCCTACAGTATTGAAGTACCGGAAACCATACCCTGTCTGGCGCCTTTGCTTTCGGTCATTCCCCTGCAACTGCTGGCTTATCATATCGCCGTGGTAAAAGGATGTGATGTGGATCAGCCGCGCAACCTGGCAAAATCGGTGACAGTGGAATAACCCTCTAACGTTGTTAATTCAATATTTGCGAACCTAAGAGCGACAAGAAGTTGATTAAATAACTGTTCAGCGAGCGCGACTGAACCTATTATTGAATTTTATTCTACTATTGCTCGCCATGGCAGAGCTCAAGCAAGCTTGGCTCTGCCCATTTGGCTTAATTCAATAATTCCGTTAATAGTAGCCTAAAGGAACATGCGACAGGAGTAATTTTGTGGTGTGAAGCTTCCTTGACAAAGTCCCTGTGGATAACAGGAGAGCGAACCGTGAGGGGATACAACTACTGCCAACATCAGGTGGTTAAGGGGTAAGGCTCTGCGGTATGGACAACGTATGTGAATCACTGCACTATCGTAACAAATGAAAGGCTAAAGATGTTGACAAGCCTTAACCAAAATGGTGAGCAGCCGGATAATCTTCTATGTGTAAAGGTTACACGGACAAAGCGCTGCCGGTAGATGGGTGGGTTCTAAATGCGCAAGTTGTTATTTAATCGGAATTTGGTAAGCCCTTATCCCGCCCCGCCTGATGCGGGGAAAGCTTGCCGTAAGGGAAGCCGACAGGGGTGAGGGTATGAGATGGCGGAGAAAGCGAACGCTTCCCTGTAACAGGGAAGGTATCTGATTTGTCACATTTTTAATTTCCTGCCTTTTAGTCTTCATTGAAGGCATTTCAAATAAGTATTAAATAAGGATTCAGGTTGAATATTTATGCTATTTGGAAGAAAAGATTTAAGAAGATAAATTAATTCTTTCATACAGCATATTGTAATTCATTTGATTTTTTTAACTTGTACTGATTTTCGCCAGGTTGTTAGTCAGGTGCAGGTAATTTGGGAGTTTGAGCAAGGAGTGTTAGTTTTTCTTGTGTGACTGACGGGGCGGGAGCGTGGAAATTTTAAGCCTTTTACCTTTTATCTTATACATGAATTATGCATGTTGAGGTATATTCAGGCGTTATTAGGGCATAAAAGTAGTCGGACTACGGAGATATATACACATGTAAGCACGCAAAGTATTCAGAATATCCGGAGTCCTTTTGATGATTTATGAAAAAAATTATATTTTTGTTAAGGAAACAACGCGAGGTTTAATAGCGCATATACAACCAATTATAAATGTATAAACGAGGAAATGTAGCGGATATAAACGAGTTAGGGCCAATGCACAGGCACCCAGCACGATAGCAACCAAATTATCTGAATAACCTTTCTAAAGTCGGAATAAGCTGAAAAAAGACTAAAAACAGAAGTAGGCACAAATTAAACTCAAACGAGATGGCAAAATCTAGTGGATTAAAAAATGCACCCAGCACAACTGGAAAGCCTTCGGGTGGTGGTCGTGGAAATAATCCTCCAAAACCTGGTGGAGGAAAAGGTGGAAGTTCAAAAGGAGGCAAGAAATGAACTTACAAATAGGGGAATTGAGAAGAAAATACCTTTATTCCCCTATTCTTAAAAAACTCAATATCTAATTTTACAAAATAAACCAATATGGAAGCAACTATAATTGTATTTTGGTTAGGATTTGCACTCCTTGTCGGTGTTATTGGCAAAAACAGAAAAATCGGATTTGGAGGAGCATTTCTATTATCAGTTCTTTTAAGTCCACTTCTTGGATTAGTCATTACATTATTGTCAAAGACCAAGAAAGCTATCTCTGAAGAGCATAAATTCTTAGTGCATAAAGAACTAGGGAAGAAAGCGGAATTTAAGGGACAAGTTGACCAAGCCATTGACCATTATATGGATGCATTATATCATCTGGAAAACGACTATAATAACCTTAATAAAAAACTTGAGGAAGGAAGACTCAACCATATAAAAAACATTAAGTTAAAAATCGAGGAATTAAAAAAATCTAAATCTTGACAAAACTCGCTCTCAATTAAATAAATGAAATAATTGGCACAGGCACTAACACGGACAATATGGGTAAGTTGTTTGTCACACTTTTTGCTTTTGCTCCTGCACTCAAGACAAATTTGTAATGGTTCTTGCACCCGGACACCCGCATCTACCCGCAATTAAAATCCTGCACCGTGACAGTTTTCTGGCTCCGATCAAACTTGTACCGCGACACTGCGCAAGTGCCCCTAAGAAACATTCAGTACCGTGACAGTATACCGGCTTCGATAAAACTTGTACCGCGACACGCCCGGCTTCGACAAAACTTGTACCTGGATTTGCAAAAACCACGCCATACCCTCCTTGCACCGTGACAGCTTACTGGCTAAAGTATCAGGATCGTGACCGGATGCTGCGTCGGGTAACACAACCTCCCCATATTGCCGGGCCGTTAGGTAACATTGTCCGCCTTTAATTTTTTATGATCGTTTCATAATGTTCTGTGAAATTATCTGATTTTATTCCGGACCGACTGAAAGAAAAGAAAAGGGCGCCCGCAGCCTTCGCTTACGGCACTTGCATATTGCAATTCACGGTTTTGTTTTATTAAATATACAAAACCGGCCCATGAGCGCGATATGCAAGCGCCTGCCAATGTGGCCAGTCCTATCAACGCTCCCTAACAAGCCGGTATAACCAATAAGGGCTTTTGATTTTAAATAAAATTTTTTACATTCGCTTAACCATCGGTAACGACTGAAAGGAACGGATATCGCCCCTCCCTTACAGGTCATACCGGTTGAACGTTAGCAAACATTTAAAAGATGGCAGACACCATAAAGGATTGATGATAATTCAAAAAACTGACTTTCTACGTGGATAAAATAATAAATAATGCAATATCAGATATATTGTCTAAAAATAAGGATTTACTTAGGATTCCGATTAGACAGAAAGCAAAATTTGAAGGTTGGTTAAAGTTTGAATTAGCTCATTATCTTGATAAAATTGGGATGGAGTCTATTGAAGTGGAATCGAAAGTTTATTATCGAAGGGATAGGATTGACATAACTTTTATGCATAATGAGCATTTCTATAGTGTTGAGTTAAAAACACCGAATACGAATTGGAAAATTAATGGAGTAAATGATTCTGGTAGACCAATTACAAAAAATATTCAGTCAGTTATTGATGATGCAAAAAAATTAAACTCAACACAAGGAATAGTAGCATTTGTTCTTTTTCCAATTCCAATTGGTGACAATCGATGGATAGATTATATAGACCGGATAGCAAATATGACTGGGATATCAATTAATAGAGAGACAAATTGTAAATTGATAAAATTGAAAGTTGATAAAAGCAATCAATGTCAAATGCTTGTTTGTACATTTATGTCAAAAAAGTTTAGAGATTGGTGAAAAATATAAACGTTTGCCAACAAGCGGTCATACGCAATTGCCGGACCGAAGGGTTGCTAATGTTGGTTCATTTGGCTATCTTTCGGGTAACACGACAAGCGAGCGCCCATGAATCGGCAACTGCGCATACCGCCGACCGTTAGGGCACATTGTCTGCCCTTAATTTGTAATTCTTGTTATTGAGGCTCTTTATGTTATCGGGATTATTCCGGACCGACTGAAAGAAAAGAAAAGGGCGCCCGCAGCCTTCGCTTACGGCACTTGCATATTGCAATTCACGGTTTTGTTTTATTAAATATACAAAACCGGCCCATGAGCGCGATATGCAATCGCCTGCCAATGTGGCCAGACCTATCAACGCTCCCTAACAAGCCGGTATAACCAATAAGGCTTTTGATTTTAAATAAAATTTTTTACATTCGCTTAACCATCGGTAACGACTGAAAGGAACAGATATCGCCCCTCCCTTAAAGGTCATACCGGCTGAACGTTGGCAGCAAGTGTAAGACGACTAAGACGTTGAGTTTCAATAATAGAATGAATATCAAAAAATGAATTGGAAAGTTTTTAGTGTAAAATACGATAAGCGAGAGACTTGGGCATTTGAACAAATGTCCTATTTGCTTTTCTGTGCTGAGTTTGAAAATCGAATTGGATTATTTCGCTACAAAAACCAAACTGGAATTGAGACAGAGCCAATCGAAAAAGATGGGAAATATTATGGTTTTCAATCCAAATATTACACAACCTTAATCGCTGACAACAAAGACGACATTATTGATTCAATCAAAAAAGCCAAATCCAAAAACAAACAATTAGACGAATTACTTCTATACATCAACCAAGAACTTTCTGAAAGCACCTCTAAAAATAAAAAGAAACCTCAATACCAATTAGACATTGAGAAATCCGCGAAGGCAGTTGGCGTAAATATTCAATGGCGAGTACCAAGTAATTTTGAATTACAATTGTCTTTGCCTGAAAACAAATACATCAATGACATTTTTTTCAGCCTTGACCCAAACGAAGGAGATTTACTTGATGAGATTTCTAAACACAACGAGAATATTTTACAAGCAATTCAGACAGAAATAACATTCGGAGACAAAAAAATTAAAATTGATCGAAGTTCTGTTGTTGAATCAATAGCAAATGCTTCTCAAAAGAGAAAAAACATAATTATTTCAGGCGAAGGAGGTTGCGGTAAAACAGCAATTTTCAAAGAGTTTTATAACTCTTATTTTAAGAAAATGCCCATTTGTGTTTTTAAAGCGAATGAACTTAATGTAAATCACATTAACGACATATTTCACATAGACCACAAATTTACATTTGCACAGTTTCTCAATGCCTACAAGGACGAACCACTTAAAATATTTGTAATAGATTCCGCAGAAAAACTTGCAGAGATTTCTAACAATGATATTCTTACTACATTAATACAAAAATTAAAAGAGAATGCTTGGAATATCATCTTTACAACACGCTACGCTTATCTTAACGATTTAACTTTTCACATAAAAGAGAATTATCAATTGCCGTTTGATGTGAATGATGTTTCTCTGATTGGTATTGAAGAGTTAAAATCAATAGCAGACGAATTCAAATTCTCACTTCCAGATAATCAAAAATTCATAGAGCGACTAAGAAACTTGTTTTATCTAAGAGAATATGTTCAGCACTATTCAAACATTGATAAACAAGGAAATTACAAGGGATTTATTGACTTGCTATGGAAAAAGCGAATACAAAATAATGCTATTCAAAAGGACAACCTGCATCTTGAACGAGAAAAATGCATTATTAGTATTTCTAAACAAAGATGTGAAACAGGAAGATTTTATATCAATGCAGACAGTTTGCCACAAGCAGCATTGTTTCAATTAAAGCAAGACGAAATACTTGGATATGATGACACGCATAACGGATATTTCATTACTCATGACATTTATGAAGAATGGACGTTGGACAAAATAGTTTCCCGTAGTTTTTCAAATTATTCAAACATAAAGGAATTTTTTGACGACTTAGGAAATTCATTACCCATTCGCAGAGCATTTAGATTGTGGTTATCTGACCATTTATCTGAAAACAGTAAAGAAATAGAAAATTTTATTCAGAGTGCATTCACTAACGTTGAGGTAACACAATTTTGGAAAGATGAAATTTTAGTTTCTGTTTTATTATCAGATTATTCAGAGACATTTTTTAACTTTTTCGAGAAAGAAAGCATTGCAAATGATTTTAAAATACTAAAACGAATTCTGTTCTTACTAAGAATTGCCTGCACTGATATTTCAGCAATTCAAAATATTGAAATTATAAAACCTAAAGGCAAAGGTTGGGAAGAAGTAATTGCCCTTATTTACAAACATAAATCTGACTTTTTCGATAGCAATTTAAAACTTGTTTTACCAGTTTTAACTGATTGGTGCGACTTCAACAAAACAGGTGAAACAACAAGATACGCAGGCTTTTTAGCATTGAGTGTAATTCAAAAAACTGAAACCGAAGAAAACTTCTATATGCACGAAGTTGCAGAAGAAAATATTTTGAAAGTGGTTTTCAATTCAGCCTATGAACTAAAATCAGAACTAAAAGAAATATTTGACAAAGTCGTTTCTAATGAATGGACTGAACACAGTGATCCATACAAAGGACTTTGCTCTAAAATTTTAGAGAAACCATACATAGCAACTGAATTAATAAAAACACTTCCGCTATCCGTTATTCAATTGTGTGATTTGTTTTGGCAAGAACAGCCGAAAAAACAAGACAGATTTGGATATGATAGAGACACAATGGAAAGCCGATATGGCTTAGCAGATAAACATGAATTCGAATATAATCCTCCAAGTGCCAATCAAACACCAATAAAATGGTTATTACAAATAGAATTTTACAAAACACTTGATTTTATTATAGATTTTACGAATAGGGCTGTTGAATCTTATAGTAAATCTGATTATGGAAAAGAAGATGTCGTACAAGTTACATTGCACATCAATGAAACAGAAGTAACACAATATTTGAGTGATGCAATTTGGTGTATGTATCGTGGCATCGGAAACCCTGTTGTTCCCAACGTATTACAGTCAATGCATATGGCATTAGAGAAAACTCTTTTAGAGTTTGCACAAATACCAAATTCAGAATTAATTCAAAAAATACTTCTCGCAATTCTTATTAAATCAAAATCCGCTTCTCTTACTTCTGTTGTTTGTAGCGTTGTGCTTGCAAATCCTGACAAATTCTACGACATAGCTTTGATTTTATTTAAAACGATAGAATTATTTCATTCGGACGCAATTAGATGCACAAATGAGTTTAAAGCTAAATTGCTATATTCAATAGGACATGGAATGAATAAAATTGAAGACATTTTATATACAGATGAAAGGTTGAAAACTTGCGAGGATAAACATAGAAACTTAAATTTAGAATCATTGTTTTTGAATTATCAGCTTTTTGGCGTAAAAGGTTTTACAGAAGAACAAAACTCTGAATTCATCGAAAAATTGTATGATATAATTGACCAACATAAATCAAATGCTTCAACAAGCGAATCTTATGGAATTTTGTTGGCAAGAATGGACAGCCGAAATTTAATACCAAAAGTATCAAAACACGATGACAATAATTTACTAATAGAATTTACTCCCAGAGAAATTTCTGATGAGCATAGAAAGGAAAGTGAGCAAGCATATGTTCAATACCAGGAAATGTTCAAATATACATCGCTTAGATTATGGGCTGATTTCCTTAGAAGTGATAGTACTCAAACAAAAACAGCAAAACATCAGGAATATGATAATAATCCTCTTGTAGCATTATTAGAAACAAAACAACTTGTTGAAGAACTAAAATCGGGTCGTAACGGAATAGGTATGTTTGATTATTCCATACCTGCGTTTTCGTGTTCTAAATTAATGATTGAAAATAGAGACCAATTATCAAAAGAAAATAAATTATTTTGCAAAGAAATAATTATTTCTACTGTGTATAATCTTCAATCTGATGATTACAACTATCAAGCTTTTGATGGTGTTGAAGCCTCTGTTCATGCGATTCCAGCTTTATTAGATGAATATCCAGAAGAAACGGAAAATTATATTTTAATAATGGTTCTGACTTTGTTCGATGAAACACCTCTTGGTGCATACAAAAGAATATGTGATTACGTTATTGAAACAATACACAAATCAAAACTGTGGGAACAAAATCCAAAAATTGCTCAATCAATTTTATTCGGCTATATAAAACTCAAGCCTATTTATAAAAATATTGTTGCGGAAATAAGGAAAAAACAAGGTTGGGGACGAATTTCTAAAAGTTTGATTTTAGAGAAGTTAAACAAGATAAATGTTGATTTCAGTTTTGAAAATATATCATTTGACATCAATGACATTACTGCACTTGACATTCATGCTTTGGAAATAGTTCTTCAATTAATTCCTTCTGACACGAAGGATAAAATTCACATAGAAATTTATGAAAAATCTTTGCCTTTATTAGCATCCCAGTTATTAAAAGACAGAAGAAGTTACAAAGATGATTCAGGAGACGACTCTAACATATACTTATTGCGCCTACATATTTTCAGAAATTTTGCTTATTTCATTTTGCAAAGAGAAAAAAATGAAATTGATAATCTTCTAAAACCATTTGTTGATTCATTTTCTTCAACCGAAGAAACGGCTTCATTTATTGGAGAATTAGTAAATGCAGAGGATTACCTAAATAAGTATGAGCAATTTTGGCATATTTGGAACAACCTATATCCCAAAATAAAAGAACTATGTTTAACTCCACGTGGCTATCATTTAGATGAAATCATAATAAATTACTTGCTTGCATGGCGTTGGTGGCGTGAAGGAATTGAAGAGTGGCATAGCTTAAAAAAGGAAAATTTATCACTTTATACAAACGCTTCAAAAGAAATAGGGCACATCCCCGCTGTATTGTATTCTGTTGTCAAAGTTTTAAATTCAATAGGGACAAACTTTAAAGACGAAGGTATTGATTGGATTTATACAATTGTGTCAAACAACAAATCATTACATCTTGAAAATTTAGAATCAAACACTTTATACTACTTAGAAAAGTTTCTAAGGAAGTTTGTTTTCATAAATAGACAAAAAATCAAAGAAGAAATAAAGTTGAAAAACAAAGTAATTCCAATACTTGACTTTATGATTGAACGAGGTTCTATACACAGTTATTTATTACGAGAAAGTATTCTGTAATGAAAAAATGGTATTGACAAAATGAAGAACGAAACGACAAACAAGAAACACCAGCTGCCAACATCGTGTATAAGTAATGGCGGGGGTTGTAGCGTAATCGGGCGTTCTGTTTCGCATTTTCTTTTGTGGTAGTTTGACAGGAATCCACTCCGCAATCCGCCACTACTCATACATGTAACCGTTATGCACAAGCGGAGAAAAGACAACGACACAGCAAATTGACAATGAAAACGGAAAATTAAACTTGAAATGAAAAACAAAACTGACAGACAAATAACCCGACACTCATTGCCAACCCGAATGTGTTTTAAATTTTTTTACCCT
>JAGPFZ010000040.1 GCA_018056245.1 Bacteroidales bacterium | reverse complement strand
TCGAGACCGCTGACTGTTTTCATATATCTATAATTATTTGTGACTATGATCACGTAAAGATAACTTGCAGCAGCGGTCCGATTTTTATGTAGTCTGTGTATAAATTGTATTTTTATGTAAGTTTGAAGCGATTAGAAACAGGATTTGCCATTTGTAATTACTATTAGCCGTCAGCTGGGAAGTGGAGGATCGTATGTCGGTCAACAGATTTCTCAGAGATTAAACATTTTTTATGCTGATCGTGAAATCATCAGGGAAGCTGCAAACCAACTTTCATTACTAGAAGAAGAGCTGGAATCGAGAGATGAAAAAATAAGTTCATTCTGGAAATCATTTTTCCAATCATTTGCTTTTGTAGAACCGGATGTATACATTCCACAAAAAAATTTTGCCCCTACGGATCTTGAGTTATTCAAAACCGAATCCGGGATAATAAAACGCATCGCAGAAGAACGTTCATCCGTTATTATCGGACGATGTGGCTCATTTATTCTTCGTGATCATCCAAATCATATAAGCATATTTTTACATAGTGATAAAAACTTCCGGAAAGAACGTATTAAAAATATATATAATATTTCGGAAAAAGCAGCAGAAAAAATGATCGAACGATGTGATAAAGAAAGAGCTCTTTATTACCGAAAATTTACAGGTAAAGACTGGATGGATATGACACAATATAATATTACGATTGATACGGCGAAAATAGGATTGGATAACTGCATCGAGCTTATTATGTATTATATACAATTGATTGGAAAATGTTAAAAATATAACGGTGAAATGAACCATTTTCCAGGCTGCCCTAATGACTTCAGTTGTTCAGACAGGAAACCTGTAAATTAGTACCCGGAACGGGACTTGAACCCGTACAGGCATTACTGCCCACAGGATTTTAAGTCCTGCGTGTCTACCATTCCACCATCCGGGCTAAAATATTTTTCGATAATGAGACAATGCAAAATTAGTTAAAATCCCGAAAAATACTTTAATATTTCACGAGTATTGGTTTGTCGAAGCCTACTTTTTCGAGTTCCTTAGCCTGCGTTTTGGCATCGCCCACAACAACATAATACATCCGTGAAGGATCGATATATTTCTTTGCATACTCGAGTATCTTATCTGATGTCAGTTCTTTGACAAAGGCTTCCTCCAGTTTTATATAATTCTTAGGCAGATTATATGCGCTCATTGTATTCAACATGTCGGCCAGACTTCCAAGTGTTTCGAACCTTAGAGCATTGCCTTTCATAAGAGCCGATTTAGTGAAATCAACATACTCCTGAGGAATGTCCTGCCTGTATTTCTCCATCTCATTTTTGAAAATTGTCACCGACTCGAGTGTTGCATTTGTCCGCACTCTTGATGATGCATTAAAAACGCCGTAATTTTTTCCTCCTGAAAATGATGAGCGTGCTCCATAAGTAAATCCTTTTTCTTCTCTAAGTATCAGGTTAAAAATACCATTAAAAGAACCGCCAAGCTTATAGTTGGCAACCGTTGCAGGGTAGAAATCGGGATTGCTCCTTGGTATGGCAGGTGCACCAATTGATATGACTGATTGTTTTGCGCCAGGTATATCAACAAGGTAAATTAACGATTTTTTCGGTGGTCCTGGTAACTCGAATTCAGGCAGGGAAACCTCTTTAGGCTGCCATCTTATATTAATAGTCGTCAGTGCCTTTTCCACTCTTTCATGGTCAACATCGCCAACAACAATAAATCGTGCGACAGAAGGAGAAAAATAATCGTTATAGAAATTTGTTAAATCATCAATAGTTATTGAAGCTACTGATTCCTCTGTTCCTGTAAGGTCATAAGCTAAAATGCTGTTCCCGAAAATAAGCTTATTAAGGGTGCGCGATGCCAGATAATCAGGGCTTGCCGCATTGCGTTTGAGGTTATTTATTATACGGCTCTTTGCAAGCTCGAATTGTTCTTTATCCCATCTGGGTTCAAGAAGCATCTCTTCAACAAGGCTTATAGATTTCTCAAAATTTTTTGTAAGTGAACTTGCACTTATAGAAATATCTTCATTCCCTGCTCTTACATATATTGAAGCACCTATTAATCCTATGGCGTCTTCAAGTTCCTCAGGAGTTTTGTTTTTTGTCCCTTCATTCATCATTACCGCTACCATATTCGCCAGTCCTGCTTTTTCCGGAGTATCGAGCAAACGTCCTCCTTCTATCACAAGTGTATACTGAACAAGTGGAAGCTCACTATGCTTAATTCCCCAGATTTTTATACCGTTAGATAAACTATCTGTCCATGGTTCAGGTATCGTAACCTCAGGATCCGGGCCTATTGGAGGCATCTTACTGCGGTCGATCCTGGTTGGAGTTTTGGCAATAGGTTCTTCCTCAATTTCCTCAATCTTTACTTCTGCCGCTTTTGTCACATCTTCTTCTGTTATACCTGCATTTACCGAACCTTCTGAAATCAGATTCAACTGACCTTTGGGCACAAAGCTTGTTTCGACAAAATTCCTGCCTTTAATGTATTTTTCATAAACTCTTTTTATGTCGTCCATATTAACGGCCAGAATATTTGCAAGGTCTTTCTTATAAAACTCGGGATCTCCTGTATTCATCACATATTCAGCTAATGCGAAAGACTTACTCAGTACGCTCGAAAACCTTGAAACAAAGTTTGTTTCATTTCTTGCTTTAATTCTTGTAAGATCATCTTCAGTAAAGCCCTCTTTTTCAAATTTGTCAAAACTCTCAAATATTGCTTTTTCAACTTCAGTAAGGTTAACTCCCGGATTTGCCGTGATAGAAACAGTGAAACTGCCGGCAAGTTCCTGTGAACCGTTTCTTGCCATTACCGACGAAGTGAGTTTTTTATCTTTTACAAGTACTTTATACATCGGCGATTTGCGGCTGCCTGAAAGAATTTCTCCAAGGAAGTTAAGAGCATACGAATCTTTTGAATATCGCTCTACAGTCGGGAAAACCATCGTAAGTCTGGGAGCTTTTGCAAAATTGTCCTCATGATAAAGTTTGACGGTAGAATCAAGAGAAACATTCATTGGTGACCTTTTATCAACAGGAGGACCGGCTGGTATCTCACCGAAATATTTTTCTACCAGCTCCTTCACCTGTGCAGGGTCAAAATCTCCCGATATTGCCATGAAAGCATTATTAGGTACATAATATTTCTGATGGAAAGCAATCACATCCTCAACCGTTGCATTAGTAAGGTCTTCCATTTTACCTATAACAGGCCAACTATAAGGGTGCCCTGTTGGATAGAGATATTTCAGTATAAGTTCATTGTTAAACCCATACGGAGCATTATCAACACTTTCTCGTTTTTCATTCTGAACAACATTTTGCTGATTCACCAGTGATTTCCGGGTTACGGTATTTTCCAGATAACCCATTCTGTCCGACTCCATCCATAGCGCCATTTCAAGTGCGTTTTTCGGTATCACCTCATAATAGTTTGTTCTGTCCTGGCTGGTGCTTCCATTTAACGTGCCGCCTACTTCCTGAATTTTCCGGAAAAATTCATCTTCTCCAACGTTCTCGGATTTCTGAAACATCATGTGTTCGAAAAGATGGGCGAAACCCGTTTTACCTTCAGTTTCACGACTCGAACCTACATGATAATAGATAGCAACTGAAACAATCGGGTCTGATTTATCCTGGTGAAGCACTACTGTGAGTCCATTAGGCATAGTGTATTTCTCAACAGGTATTGTTAACGTTGAATCGGCAGTCTGCTTTTTACACGCAAAAAGAGACAGTGTTACAAAAATTAATGTAAAAGATATAAAACGATTCATGCAATTAAAGATATGGTTTAGAAATAATTTAATTTGTAAATTTATGATAAAACTATTAATAATTCATTATTTATTTCTCTATATTTTCTACTTTGGTTATTTAGTTTTTGGAAAGCATTTTTTTGCGGATAAAAAAATTTCTTATTTTTGCAACGTATCTGCGGGAATAGCTCAGTTGGTAGAGCATAACCTTGCCAAGGTTAGGGTCGCGGGTTCGAGTCCCGTTTCCCGCTCTCACCCGCCGAAGCATTAGCGAAGACGGGTTTTTTTATCTCTTAATCGGCCCCCAGTCAACAAGAGTATTATTTTCAATAAATAACCACGTGTTCCTGTAAATCCATTCTTCCTTTACGCTATTTCCGGTAATTGACCGATTTATTTTCTGCGGTTCACCCCAACTATCACGAACCATCTGTGCAGTCATACCTTTCCATATCTTGCCTGCATTTATCTGGGTTGCCACATTTGTTCCATACTTCTTTTCAAGATATTCAAACCTCGTCATCTCCCTTTCCGGTTCTTCCATGCGGTTTTGAACAACATCCTCTTTTTCTTCCCTGCCAGCCTGTTCCTGTTCAGCAGTCAGTTCTATATCTGCATGATGCTTAAATATGTATCCTTCATCTCCGTCGAAAACTACCTTATAATAAGCACTGTCACTTTCTGTTACAGTTACTTTTGTTCCTGCAGGCAAAACCATAATAACCGAAGTAAGGTCATCTTTGGTGGCAAAAAGTCTGCTGGCCTGCTTCAGCGTTGCAATAATCACCTTATCCTGATCTGAATAGCTTTCAGTTTCAAGTCTTTTCAAAACTTCAATCTTATCTGATTGTGCACAGATATTTAATATAACAAAAAACGTAATAAAAAAGAAAATCGTCTTCTTCATCTTAGGGTTTTTATGGAAGTGCACAAAAACTATACCGTAAAACCTTTTTAGTTTAAAATGGTATAATAATAAATGTTTTTCTTATTGTCATAATTTTCTTATAATCATAAGCCCGTCTCTTATCGGCAGAATTGCATTTTCAAAACCTGATTCTCTGATTATCAAATTATTGAATTCCATTATTTCGCGTGTTTGAGCATCTCTGTTCTTCTTTTTCATTACTTTTCCTCCCCATAAGACATTATCGGCCAGAATATATCCGTATTTTTTCACTTTATCCTTCACCAATCTGAAATAATCACAATATTCTCTCTTGTCCCCGTCAATATAAACAAGGTCGAATAAGCCGTCGAGAGAAGGTACGATATCCTGAGCTTTACCTGTCATCTGCACTATGCTGCTCGATAAACCGGTTTTTTCGAAATATTGCTTGCTGAAATCATAAATTTCATCATTAAGCTCTATAGTAATCAATTTTCCACCTGGTTTCAAACCTTTTGCAAGGCAGATTGCAGAATATCCGGTAAATGTTCCTATCTCTAATATTTTGCTTGGTGAAATCATCTTTGATATTATTTCGAGTATTCTACCCTGGACATGCCCTGAAACCATGTTCGGATTGACAAAACGTATATGTGTCTGACGGTAAAGCTCTTCCAGAGCAGGATCTTCCGGCGTGATGTGGTCATAAATATATTTCAATGTATCATCATCCATTATTATTTGTAAATTAATGTGGAAAGACGGCTTTCGCTAAACATTTCACAGGCAATTTCGAGTAACTCTTCTGCAGTTACATTGTCAACTTTTTCGTATATTTCATCTGGCATTTCAATTCTGTCAAAAACAAGCATGCTTTTACCAAGGCTTAACATTAAACCCTCATAGTTCTCATATCCTCGGGCCAGATAACCTTTTATCTGATTTTTTGCTTTCCTTAATTGAAGAGAGCCCAATCTTACCGACCTAAGCTTGTTGAGTTCCTTGTGCGCTATTGCAATGCTTTTATCAAGATGGCCATTGTCTGTTCCAAAGTAAATCAAGAAAACTCCTGTTTCATAGTATGGATTATATGCCGATTCAATGTTATAGGCAAAACCATTTTTTTCGCGAAGAGAAATATTTAACCGCGAATTTAATCCCTGACCTCCCAAAATATTATTCAGCATATACATGCCGATTCTCCTTTTATCGAATATATTATATGCAATATTGCCTATAATACAGTGGGTTTGCCACGTATCAATATTACGTTGTATATTAACCGGAGTATAATCCGGCAAATTATATTTATTTTCTCCAGACGTTTGTCCCTGTATTTCTCCAAGATATTTTTCCGTAAGTCTTATTACTTCTTTTGCACTAATGTTTCCCACTGAACAGAATACCATTTTATCGGTGCAATAGTTCTTACTTACGAATGATTGGATATCTTTCCTTTCGAACGACCTGATAGTTTCTTTCGTACCAAGTATGTTGTGCCCCAAAGGCTGATTTTTAAATATTATATCCTCAAAATCATCAAAAATAAGTTCTGACGGATTATCTCTACATGAATTTATCTCCTCTATAATTACATCTTTTTCTTTTTCAATTTCTTTAAGCGGGAAAACCGAGTTGAATACAATATCGCAAATCAATTCTACTGCTCTTTCAAAATAGCAACTAAGCACCGATGCATGTACTGCAGTTTCCTCTTTAGTTGTATAGGCATTCAATTCGCCGCCAACGTCTTCAAGTCTACTTAAGATATGGTATGCCTTTCTCTTATAAGTGCCTTTAAAAAGCATGTGCTCAGTAAAATGCGCAAGGCCTTGTTCCGAATCGGATTCGTTTTTAGAACCTGTTCCGATAATTAACCCGCAATATGTCACCATATTTTTAACCGGATAATGTACAACACGTATCCCATTGCGCAGGGTATAAGAAATAATATCCATTTATTAAAATTTGAGGATAAAGGTATTATATCGCAAAAATGTTTCAAAATGAAAAATTTCATTTGAAACTACTTGTTAAACACGATTTGCATCTTATATTTGCAATCTCGAAAATGGTGCCATAGCTCAGATGGTAGAGCAACGGACTGAAAATCCGTGTGTCCGTGGTTCGATTCCACGTGGCACCACATAAAAAAGAGCAATTGTGTTCACTCTCGCTCCCACAATTGCTCTTTTTTCTCGCTCCCGCTCTCACACTCATACTACTTTTTATTAACCCGCATTGCAGGAATATAATCCATTTATTCATTACTTGCCCCCTAAATCACTGTCTTCGCCAATGCTTCTGCAAGGAATTCAAGTGTCCGTTTTAAAACATACGGGTTACATTAATAAACCAATTTTTTATCTTATCCATAATCAACATTATTTTAGAATAATATGATAACGATGCTGGTATAAAGAGCAAAAATCATTATTTTCAATTTAATTTCAAAAGTTAGGTAACATTCTATTATTCATTAATTTGCCTTTTTAGATAAAACCTTTCACTGCCCATCGTTCTTATATAAAAAGGAACGACAAAGAAGAACAAAATATGCCCACTCTTATTTGTTAGCAGAATTTATTTGAACTCTCAGGCTAACTTTCAATAAATCTTTTAATATCAGCTATATTACCTGCAATAACAAGTATATCATTTTCGCTCAAAGGCTTATTGATATCATAGTCGGGAAAAACCTTGTAATCTTTTCTGAAAATCGAAGTCAAAATATTTTTTTCGGGAGGTATTTTAACTGCGATCAGCTTCAGGTCGAATCTTTTTCCGATGTTTATAGCATCAAGGCAATGACCGGCATATTTGGCAGGAATATTCACTTCAGCAACAACAAAATCACTATTTATCTCAGTTAGTTTCAATATATTCCTGAACTGCAGCATTGACGAGACATGCAATGCAGCTTCTTCGAGCGGTAAAGTAACTTCTTCAATTCCAATTTGCTTCAGTATGTCATAATGTATCTGGTTTATGGCTCTGCCTATAATCCGTTTAACATTCAGGTTTTTTAAAATCGCCATAGTTAGTATGGACGAACCAATATCTTCACCTATAGCCACAATGACTGCATCAACATCATCCAGCGGAAGCGACTTAACGGCATTTACATTTGTCGTATCCATTTTTATTACTGTTGTAAATGAATCCTTTAATTCTTCTAATTTTTCATTATCATGATCAATTCCAATCACTTCGTGGCCCCTATCCATAAGAGTTGAAGCCAGCTTCGAACCGAACCTTCCCAATCCAATTACTATATATTTCATCTCTTTGACAATTATTTTTAATTGATAATAATTTCCAATTCAGGATAACGCGAATATCTTTTGCGATAAGAAACCATAAGTCCTGAAAAAAGAGTGAGCGGACCTATTCTTCCAATGAACATCAAAAAAATTATAATGATTTTCCCGGCGTCACAAAAGCTACCTGTATTCGCAAGGCTGAGGCCAACCGTGCCAAATGCTGAAACACATTCGAACAGAAGATGTATCGGATTTTTCTCGGGTTCTGCAAGCAACAGGCAAAAGAAACCCGTTGTAATGACAGCTATCGAAAGAAATATTATTGTTAATACCCTTGAAATGGTTTTACTGCCGATTTCCCTGTTATCTAATTTCAATTGGTCTCTTCCACGTATATTGTTCCATGCTGAAAAGCAGGCAAGAGCAAAAGTAGTGGTCTTAATTCCTCCTCCCGTCGAGCTGGGCGAAGCACCGATCCACATCAAAAGTATCATAAGAAAAATGGTCGGATAACTCCATAATGAAATATCCACCATGTTAAATCCTGCCGTTCTTGCACTAACACTTGCAAAAAATGAAGCAATGATTTTCTGATTATTGTCAACCTCTCTAAGACTTCCAGTAAATTCAAAATAATAATATAACCCCGCACCGAACAATATCAGTGTTATAGTCGTATAAAGAACCAGTCGTGTCGAAATATTACTCTTTTCCGGTTTTACAGGAAGTCCCGATCGTTTAATTTTTCTTACTACAATAATTAACATGCGTTTGAAAGACGAATATACATTTACAAGCACCGGGAATCCTATACCGCCAAGAATAACGAGCAATGCAACCGAGATATGAATATAATTATTGTATCTGACAGCCGGAGTATACAACCCTTCCGATAAAGTTGAAAATCCTGCATTGCAAAAAGCCGAAACAGCATGGAAAATCGAAAACATTATTCTGTCTTCTGCCTCATGATCAAGAGAGGCATAAATTACCAGAGCACCTGCAGCCTCCGTTAAAAATGTAATCAATATTATCTTGGCAAGTAATTTAAACAGGTTATTCAACGATTCAGACGAGAATATATCTTTCAGCAATAATCTGTCGCGGAACGATAAACCGGATGATGTAAAAATATACCCAAAAAACACAGTAAATGTCATTATTCCTAAACCACCAATCTGTATAAGACATAATATGATAATTTTACCTAGAGTTGTAAAGGCCATCGCTGTGTCAACAACAACAAGCCCCGTAACACACACAGCACTAACAGATGTGAACAATGAATCGAGATATGATAATTGCCCGTAATGAGCTCGTGGCAACATCAAAAGTCCTGACCCAATAAGAATAATTAGCAAAAAACTGGAAGAAAATATCAATGCTGGCTGAATTTTTATGCTGTTCAATATATTTAACAACCCGGATATCTCAGAGATTCCAATAAGAAAAATGGAAGTTATTACTAAACTGTTGCCATAAAACAACTTCCATGGTGGCTTTTCATGATTTACAATATTGAAATTCGAGAGAAAAACACATAAAACAAAAACAAATAATAATAATTTGAATATGAATGAAATATGTGTGGCCTTTTTGAAATACAATATTTCAGGAAGATATTTTGACAAAAAAAGAATAAAAAACAGTATTCGGAAAACTGTTTTTAATCCTTCATGGGTCTCCGGAGAATAATGAAATCCTATATAAAAAATGAAGCTTAAAACAAACAAAAAAAGTGCAGTTATGAGAAAAAAACGACATACTCCGTTGAACCAGAGAACAAAAGTCTTGTATTTGTCGCCGGCAATAAATAATAATTTGAAAATCTTTTCCCTTATTTTCATTTCAGGGCCATCCTGTCCATCGCAAAATTAATCTTTATTAAACTACACTTTAAAATTTATACAATTATAATTCACTGACATTTTTATTGCAAAAATAAATTGTTGTAAAAACGTCATTTTGACTGTTTGTATTCTTTCCCGATTTAAATTTGTATAATGATTTTCGACCAAAACAAAAAATCCAATTTATTATATTCATTAACAAACTATAAATAAATATGAAACAACAATATAGACCCGCACTGCCAGAAACATGTTTTTAGAATATTTTTAAGGAACCGTATAAAATAAAACTAATTTTTTATATTAGCTCTCTAATTACGAAAAGAAAAACAACAATTATTTAAATCCGACATCTATGTTACTTCACCAGCAGTTTGTCCGTATGGCAAAAAAACATGCAGGAAAGCTTGCAATTATTGACAGATCAACTGGAGATAAATTCACTTATTCCACAGCCCTGATAGGAGCACTTATACTGAGCTCAAAATTCAATAAGTACGACAGGGGTTTTATAGGCATAATGATACCTACTTCGGCCGGGTGTGCCCTGTCAGTTCTCGGAGCATTGATGAGTGGCAGAATACCGGTTATGATAAACTATTCAACAGGCGCTGAGGCAAATGCTAAATACGCTCAGAAGAAATGCAATTTTAAAACCATTATTACTTCAAAATCACTGCTCGAAAAAATAAACTGTCCTTTAGTTGACGGTATGGTTATGATTGAGGATATTATGTCGGATGTTACTTTAGGAGAAAAATTAAAAGCTGCTCTAAAATCTAAGCTTCCAGTAAATATGTTGCTTAATTCTATCCATAAAGGAAATGAAGATGACACTTCTGCAATATTATTTACGAGCGGAAGTGAAAATGAGCCCAAGGCAGTGGAGCTTACTCACCGGAATATTTCATCTAATGTTGAAAATTTTGGTATTTATGCAAAGCTTAGTGAATCGGATAAAATACTGGCCAACCTTGTCTTTTTTCATGTGTTCGGTTTAACAGTTGACCTTTGGACTCCTTTATACTATGGAATGACAATGGTTACTTATGCTAATCCACTCGATTTCCAAGCTATATCTACAATCGCCAGGGAAGAAAAGCCGACTGTGATGGTCGGTACTCCAGCCTTCTTCTGGGGGTACCTTAATAAATCAGAACCAGGCGATTTTAAATCTCTCAGGATAATGGTTGCAGGCTCCGATAAATGCCCTGAAGCCCTAAGAGAAGGATACCTGAAAAAACATGGTGTAACTCTTTACGAAGGTTACGGCACTACCGAAACATCACCTGTCGTCTCTACAAATATTCCCGGTTATAACAAACCTGGAAGCATCGGAAAAGTAATACCTAATATGCAGGTGAAGATTATAAATATTGACACAGGAGAGGAATGTAAACCTGGCGAGGTCGGAAAGATTATGGTAAAAGGAGATTCGGTAATGAAAGGTTATTATGGTGATCCTGAACTGACGGCAAAAGTTTTAAAAGACGGATGGTACGACACAGGCGATATGGGATTCCTTGACGAAGACGGATTTCTGTGGCATGCCGGACGCTTCAGAAGGTTTACTAAAGTCGGAGGCGAAATGGTATCACTTGTGAAAGTCGAAAACATACTCGAAAAATATATACCAGAAGGAGTATCTTGTTGCGTAGTCGAAATTTCCGACGAAAAGAAAGGCTCTTATATTGTAGCCGCAGTGTCGGAACAGGTAAACAAAACAGAAATACTCAGGAAAATGATGTACGATCTTCCCAGTATCGCTCTACCACGCCAATTTATAGTTATAAATAACCTTCCCGTAATGGGTACCGGAAAAATTGATTTCACCACTGTAACAAAATTAGTCCAGGAAAAAATGAACCAAAAAACGGAAAACACTTGAAAGAGATCTCTTACGTAATTCAAAAATACATTAATATATTTTACGAATTTTCTTCCTGAAATGTTTCAAAAACATCTGGAACACTTCTATTTGCCGCCTTTTAACAAATTTTTAACTAATAATTGTTTTTATTTTTAAACCGATTGAAATAATTTCGGGCTGTTTTTGCATATTTCAATAAATTAATGCTATATGGATATAGTTGTTGAAAATCTCACGAAGAAATATGGCAACCAGAAGGCTGTTGACAATATTTCGATGAAAGTTCCAACCGGAGAAATAGTAGGATTCCTCGGCCCAAACGGAGCAGGAAAAACAACAACCATGAAAATAATCACCTGTTACCTTGCCGCCGACGAAGGAGATGTGTTTATTGGCGGAAAATCAGTTCGCGATAATCCGGTGGAATTAAAGAAATATATCGGCTATCTTCCTGAAAACAACCCGCTTTATTATGAGATGCCGGTGATTGACTATCTGGAATTCTGCGCCCGGCTACATGGAATCGAAAAAAGCCGGGTGCCAAACCGTGTTGTGGATATGATAAGAATTACAGGGCTTAACAGTGAGAAACACAAAAAAATAGGCGAGCTTTCCAAAGGTTTCCGCCAGCGTGTGGGCTTAGCACAGGCAATGATTCACGACCCGAAAATATTGATCCTCGATGAACCTACATCCGGACTCGACCCGAATCAGATTGTCGAAATCAGAAAACTCATCCGTGACCTCGGACGCGAAAAAACTGTTATTCTCAGCACACATATCCTCCCCGAAGTGGAAGCAACCTGCGACAGGATAATTATTATAAATAAAGGCAAACTTGTTGCTGAAGGTACAGCCGAAACATTAAGAAAAAAAGCTCAGGGAAGCGACATCGTGAGGGTAAGAATCGAAGACGGTAACCCTGATGAGATATATAAATCACTTAAAAACTTGAAATCAGTAAGTATGGTCGAATTTGCCGATCGTAACCTCAACCGTTTTGATGTCCATTGCAAATCGGAAGAGGTAAAAAGGGAAATCTTCCATCTCTGTGTTAGGAATAACTGGGTGCTTACTGAAATGACACCGTTCGAAACCAAGCTTGAAGATGTATTCAGAGAACTTACAATGAACTAAAAAAACTATGGACAAGATCTGGACAATAACAAAACGTGAGCTAAACTCTTTCTTTGATTCGCTGATAGCCTATATAATGATTGTTCTTTTTCTGGGCTTCAGTGGATTCTTTACATGGATATCTGGCTCAGATATATTCATGTCGGGCCAGGCAAGCCTGAGACCATTCTTCTCAATTGCCTACTGGACTCTTTTCTTTTTCATCCCGGCACTCACAATGAGGTTGCTGGCTGAAGAGAATAAAACCGGAACTATCGAGATGCTGCTTACCAAACCTGTTACCGACAGACAGGTCATTATGGGGAAATACCTTGCCACACTGATCTTGATAGCTATTGCCCTCGCCCTTACATTTCCTTATGTTATAACCGTATCAAAAATTGGAAATATTGACGGAGGCGCAGTTTTTTGTGGTTATCTCGCACTTTTGCTTATTAGCGCTGCATACGCAGGAATAGGGCTCTTTACAAGCAGCATAACCAATAACCAGATTGTGGCTTTCCTTTCAGCCCTTTTTATCGGACTCTTCTTTCATATCATCTTCCAGATAATCTCCGCAAGCATGAAAGGCCTTGCAGGACAGATATTAAACACTCTTAGCATGACCGTTCATTTCGACAGCCTCTCGAGAGGCGTGGTCGACCTAAAAGATATTGTCTATTTCGCCTCTATAGCATTTCTGGGGCTGTTCCTTACCGAAGTTTCTCTCGCTAAACGAAATGCCTATAATTAGAAAGAATAAAGATTAAAAACTATTATGGTGAAAACAGCAAAAATTTCAACAACAATAGGACTTGTAATACTGATAGTTATTATCATAAACTTGCTTGCACATCTTTATACTTTCCGCCTCGACCTTACCGAGAACAAGGAATATACTCTGAGCAAGGCAACACACAATATCCTGAAAAACCTCGACAGACCTGTAACAGTGACGGTTTATTTCTCGAAAGACCTGCCTCCTTACATTAGTAACATTTCAACAAATCTGAAAGATATTCTTGTTGAATATAACAACCGGTCGAAAGGAATGGTTGTTTACAAGTTCGTCAATCCGAATGAAAATGAACAACTCGAACAGGAAGCTGTTAAAAACGGTATTCAGCCGGTTATGATAAATGTACGTGAGAAAGACCAGGTTAAACAGCAGAAAGCTTATCTCGGTGCTGTTGTATCAATGGGCGAAGAAAAAGAAGTTATCCCCTTCTTTCAGCCAGGCGCTGGAATGGAATATTCTCTCTCATCGGCAATAAAAAAGCTGTCGGTGACTGAAAAACCCTCTGTCGCTCTGGTGCAGGGACATGGAGAACCGCCCCTGAACGAAATAATTCAGGCATATAACGAACTAATTGTTTTATATAATGTCGAACCTTACGTTATTAACGACACTGCAGAAATACCTTCAAGATTCAAAACCGTAGCCATTATCCGGCCAAAAGACACCATCCCGGATAAAGACCTGAAAAGGCTCGATGAATATCTGGCAAAGGGCGGAAATATATTCCTTGCCTTCGACCGCGTCGAAGGTGATTTCTCGACCGTTACCGGACATGTTGTAAGCTGCGGACTCGAAGAATGGCTTCAAAGAAAAGGAATAATCGTATCCGAAAACTTCATTGTTGACGCAAGCTGTGGTTACGTTACCCTTCAGCAACAACAGGGAAACTTCATAATGAGCACCCAGATTCAGTTCCCATATCTGCCAGTAATTACAAAGTTTGCAGATAACCCTGTTTCAAAGGGGCTCGAATCGGTCAGCCTTCAGTTTGCAAGTCCGATAACTTTTTCAGGCGATTCGACTAAAAAATTCACACCTATAGCATTTTCTTCGGAAAAATCAGGCACTTTGAGGGCGCCATTATACTTTGATATCCAGCGGCAATGGAGCGAGGCTGACTTTTCAGCTTCAAACCTTCCGGTAGCAGGTATTCTGGAAGGAAAATTAGCCGGTAATGTTGACTCGAAAATGATAATAATCAGCGATGGAGATTTTGCAGTAAATGGCCCCCGTTCGGGCAATCAGCTTCCTGAGGACAATATAAGCCTTCTTGTTAACTCTATCGACTGGCTCTCCGACGAAACAGGTCTTATGGAACTTCGTACAAAAGAAGTCACTTCCCGCCCTATAAATGAAATGCCCGACTCCAGAAGAGCATTCCTTAAATGGTTTAATTTCCTGGCACCCATAGTCATCATCATCGCTTATGGAATTATTAGATGGCAAATGAACCGCAACAAACGAATCAAAAGAATGGAGATAAGCTATGAGTAAAAGATTCGAAAACAAA
>JAGPFZ010000009.1 GCA_018056245.1 Bacteroidales bacterium | reverse complement strand
GAAATATATCTGATCATAATTGCATGGTTTTCTGAAAGAAAGATACAAAATATATGCAATATTTAATCAAAATATATCCGTTTTTTATTAACAATCAATTGTTTATAACTTTTTCACCAAACCCTAAGTAGCCATGGTATAATATTGTCAATCCATTCTTTTAATGAGTTTTCCATAAATACTATTTTATATTTTACGCCTGCTAGAGATAATAGCTTAACGATTTGAAAATGTCAGGGCAAATCTGGCATGCAAGATAATAAATTCTCTACTTTTCCGGTTTTTATAAATCTGACGTAATAGGGTAATTTTATAAAAAAGATTTACATTTGCGACTTGAAACTGCTCCATTCGTCTAGGGGTTAGGACGACAGATTCTCAGTCTGTAAACGACGGTTCGATTCCGTCATGGAGTACTAATATTGAATCGGGCTTTTTGTTTCCGCTGAAAGCGGTAACTCAGTTTTTATTCGACTTTCCGTTTGATATTTTGTGTTTCCTGAAGTATAAGTGAGGCTGTTTTCTCAAAAGCATCGGCTACTGATTTGTTATTCAGGCTGAAAACACTCAATCCTTTTTCTGCCGCTTCTCCAACTTCGAGTACAAACGGTATCTGTCCGAGCAACATAGTATTGAATTCTTTTGCGAGTTTCAACCCGCCTCCCTTGCCGAAGATATAATAAACTTCATCGGGATGTTTTTCAGGAGTGAACCACGACATATTCTCGATTACCCCCAGAATGGGCACTTTGAGGTCGGGATTGGCAAACATCGAGGCTGCTTTGCGGGCATCGTTCAGTGATATCTCCTGCGGCGTAGTCACTATTATGGCGCCGGTAAGATCGAGTTTCTGAACTGTTGTAAGCTGAATATCGCTTGTTCCCGGAGGGAAATCAATAATCATATAATCAATATCACCCCACTGAGTATCCTCGAAAAGCTGTGTGAGAGCTTTTCCTGCCATTGGCCCTCTCCATATCAGCGACTGACTGCGGTCAATGAAAAAACCTATCGAAATAATACTTACTCCATACTTTTTTACAGGGAAGATGATCTGCTTATCTCCGACTCCTGACACTTCGGGCAGTGCATCTTCAATACCAAACATTCTTGGGATAGAAGGTCCAAAAATATCGGCATCAACAAGTGCTGTATTAAGCCCTTTTGCGGCGAGCGCGATTGCCAGGTTTGCCGCAACGGTTGATTTGCCGACACCGCCTTTCCCGGATGCAACCACGATAATGTGTTTTACCCCTTCCATGGGGATTTTTTCAAAAACATTACTCATAACTGTTCGTTGTTTAAAAGATATTTTATAAATTATTATATATGAAGCATATCCAATGAAATAGGATGTTTCATATTTTCAAATTTAAAAATTTCTGAAACTTAGTTCATTTATGTAATACAAAAATAGAGAGTATATGTTCATTATTTTTTATATTACCGTCCGATGCTGGAATAAAAATAAAGAGTAGCTTTAAAAATCATTGATTTTTAATGTTATATGTCTATTGTTAAAAAACATAATCCAGTATCCGGTTAATAATTCCTCCCAGAAGGATGGCAAATAAAATTTCGAGAATGCAGATAGTCAATGCTTTTTTCCACCCGAATTCTTTCCACAGAACGGATATTGTTGCAACACAGGGAATATAAAACATACTCACGACAGCCAGCGTAATCATTTGCTGGGCAGACAAAATATCGGAGAAGTTGGCTGTTCCCATAAAAGCCGCAAGCATGACAAGTATCAATTCTTTTCTCAAAATTCCGAAAATAAGAAGGATACCTGTGATTGAAGGCAGCCCGAGCCACTGAACGGTAACCGGACTTAGAAAAGAGGCAATATACGGCATCCATCCTGCGAGATTGATTGCATGGATGACAACTCCGGAAATTATTACCAGCGGGGCCGCTATGAAAATAAATTCCTTAAGGGAGAACCAGGTCTGAAGAATTATTGTTTTAAAATGGGGCGTTTTATAATCAGGCATCTGCATAATCAGTTCAACAGGTTCTCCAACCATAAGTTTTGAAGATATTTTTCCTGTAATAAATATAATGATCAAAGCCAGAAGATATAATCCGAATGCCCATGAGATGCCGACATATTTTCCAACGAGTCCGAAAATAATCACAGACACGGCCGAACATGGTATAAGCGTTACCAGCACGGCAGTAATGAATCTTTCGCGTTTCGATTCCATGATACGGCATGAAAGGCATCCGGGAACATTGCAGCCGAATCCCAGTATGAACGGAATACATGCTTTGCCATGAATACCCATCTTATGCATCAAGCTGTCCATCAGGAAAGAGATGCGTGCTATATATCCCCAGTCTTCCAGGATATACAACAAGATATAGAATGGAAATATATATGGCAGTGCTATCTGAAACAGTGCGAGGACGCTTTCTATTGCCGACCATAGGAGAGAGGAGAGGGATGAATTTCCTGCAAATTCGTACCATGAAGTCTGCCAGTCTTTGAAAAGCATATCGAGTTGTGCCGAAAGCCAGTTTCCGAATTTGAATACTGTGAGGAACATCCCGCCCAGAATAATTATCATTATAAGATAGCCAGTGAATTTATTTGTTGTAACGGCGTCGAGCCTGTCGCTTGAAGTGGTCTGTTTTTTTGAGCCGATTTTCATTACTTCTCTGGTTATTTGGGCTGCAAGATGCCATCTTTCATCTGCGATAACTATAGAAGAATCGTGTCCGTGAATTTCTTCGAGTTCCCTGCAAAGCTGCATCACATTTTCCAAAACTTCTGGTTTCTTTTGGCTGATTATTTTTGTTATATCGTTATCTTTTTCAAGAAGTTTGATTGCCACCCATCTTTTTGGGTAAGGCAGGTCAATATCCTTTATTGATTCTGAAATTTGACTAATACAATTCTCGATCTCCTTTCCGTAAACTGGAATCATGTAATCCGGTTTTGTTCCTTTCAGTTCAATTGCTTTATCAATAATATCGGTCAATCCCGAGCCTTGTGATGCAATTGCCTGTATTACCGGGATATTCAACATATTCTGAAGTTTTTTAGCGTCAATGATGAGTCCTTTCTTTTTGGCAAGGTCAATCATATTCAAAACCAGAATAACCGGACATCCGAGTTCCATAAGCTGAAGAGTGAAAATAAGATTTCTTTCGAGATTTGTAGAATCAACGATATTAACTACAAAGTCGGGGTGCTGATTAATAATATGTTCACGCGATATTGCTTCTTCTTCTGAAAATGTAGTGAGTGAATAAATGCCCGGGAGGTCGAGCACCTCGACTGTATAACCGTTATAAAACAGTGTCCCCTCTTTTTTTTCGATTGTTGTGCCGGGCCAGTTTGCAATGTGTTGATGCAGTCCTGTAAGGTAATTGAATATGGTAGATTTTCCGACGTTTCCCTGTCCTGCAAGAACTATGTTGATCTTTTTTTCTTTGTTCATTTTGGTGTTATCATTATTTTTGATGCCAATCCATTGCCCAGCACCAACTTTGAGCCATTAGCTTCGATTTGAACCGGACCTGAGAACAATGTTTTTCTAATGACTTTTATCTCTGTTCCCGGTGTCAATCCCATGTCAGCGACTCTTTTTGTTGCCATTCGGCCGCCGGCTATTTCAAAAATTATTCCTGTCTGACCTTCTTTCATGTCAGTTAATCTTATTTCTTTTTTTGTATCGTTATTATTCATTATATTGATATATGAACATATATTCAATTGATTGATTAAAAAAATTATTTTTCTTCCACGTGTCGTAGACCTTCTGCGAAAAGGTTATTAATATGAATATCGTCGAGGGAGTAGTAGGTTATTTTTCCGACCCTGTTATATTTTACCAGTTTCATATTGCGCAATGTTCTCAGTTGATGAGAGACGGCGGAATTTGTAGTTCCGATGATAGCAGCAATATCGCGTACGCACAGTTCATTTTCCTGACATAAGGCATAGATGATTTTTGTTCTTGTGGGGTCGCTCATTGCCTTGAATGTTTCAGCCAGGTAGTGAAAGAATTTTTCAGATTTCATCATTTCCTTCACCTTATTGACCTTTTCTTTTTCCACAAAGGAATTCCCGGTGGAAAGTGTTTTTTTTGTTTTCATTTTATATTCATAATTGAACAATTGCTCAATTATGCAGCAAAGTTAAGAAATATTTTTTGGTGAATAGTATATTGGATTATTTTTATTTTTCTACGACGCTTATGGTCTGGATCTCTACCGCTTACTGATGGATTCGACTTTTTCTTTTTCCTTTTTCCTTTTTCCTTTTCTTGCTTCTTTGCATGCTTGCGTTGTATCGGACAGGTTTTTATAGGACTATCCGTGTAGGGTAATAGTATTATTTGAATGACAAGGTATCAGAATCTTGTCTCGTGTCATAAATTCTTAAAATCTCGATACTGGTTTTCTTTTCTCTGTAGAAAAGAAAATTGTGTTTTGTCAGGACACATTTTCTTATCTTTTTTCTTTTATAGAAATAGAGAATTGTTTTGGATTAATAGAAGTCTGATTTAATGTATGTTCTGTAAGTTCGATGAAATTTAATGCAACAACTGGGTTCCATTTTCTTTCGAGGTAGTCAAGGATGTTTGCAAAGTCACTTTCTGATAAAGGAGATCAGATAATTGGCTTATTCATTGCTGTATTTCTTACGGAATTTGTCTATGACAGTTTTATTTGGAATTTCTTTACGAGATTCAATTTGGTCCATTGCATCGAAAATCCCTTTCTTTTGATTTACCGATAACCTGTCCCAATCCGAAATATCTTTCTGTCCATTTATATAATTCAATAGAAGTCCGTAAAACTCTTCAATCTTTCTTTTGTCAAGCGAATCTATCTGGCGGAAAATCCTGAGTTTTAAATCGGAAATTTTAGTCGTATTAGACAAATTTTCTTAAAGAAAATGAAAATTTCTTAAGAATTCTTTTTCCTTGTATAGCGTGGCATTACCTGTCACATAGCAGGTTTCTGCAGTTATGGCATTCATCGCAGATTAAAGTCATTGGGCATCGAAAACATGGTGATAAACGCTGCTGATATACCCACTAACCAGAAGGACAAACTACAGAAACGTGATCCTGTTGACAGCCGGAAAATTGCCAGAGTACTGGAAAGAGGTTCCATGATGGAGACACCGGGCAGAAAGGATGCATTTTCTAATCTTATTGAATTATATGAGCACAACAGGCCTCAAATAGTGAGAATGTCAAGGGTGAGGCAAAAGTATAAGCTCTTAATGCTTTTTAGCCCCGAGGGGAGGTCTTTGTGTGAAAGCGGGATATGTTTGAACTTGTGCACAGGTTTATTTTACTAAAAAAAATGTTAAATCATATCTTTTCAATCCAAAAATGATATAATTTTGTTTCGGGAAAATCCGAAATGAATTTTAATATGACGAATAAAGAAAACAAAATTACTGAGAATCAGGAAAAACTTGCTCGGTATGGTAAGGCTTTATCGAACCCTATTCGTGTATTTATTCTGGACTATCTGGTAAATAATTTGCACAAATGCTGCTACAGCGGCGATATGGCTGAAGAATTGCCCATTGCCCGCTCTACCTTATCGGAACATCTGGCTGAACTTAAAAAAGCCGGCTTAATACATGGCGAAATCAATCCGCCATATATCCGATACTGCATTAATCCCGAAAACTGGGAAGAAGCCAAAGTTATGTTTACTAACTTTTTTAACAGGTAAAAATTTTAAGCAGATGTTTCGGTTTTTTCCGAAATGAAAGCAATTATAAAAGCTATGAAAGAAATCGGTGTTGATATAAGCCATTATAACCAGAAATTGTTGGATCAATATCTGAAAGAGGAGCGGGATTATGTTATAACAGTATACGACAATACAAAAGAAACTTGTACTGCTTTCTTTGGAAAAGTGAAATGCCGTTTGCATATTGGTTTCGATGACCTATCGAATGTTACCGGAACCAAGGGGTTCATCTGGAGCGAGTTTCGAAGAGTCAGAGATGAAATAAAAGATAACTTCTATAATATTTATGTTGAACAAATAAAACCTTAATTATGAATGCGAATGATTTAAAACTTGTGGTAAAAGAAAAATACGGAACAATAGCAAATCAATCGAAAAAGCAGAACGAAACTTCATGCTGTGGCGCTACAGGTTGCTGTTCGTCTGTCGATTACACCGTATTTAGCGAAAATTACGAAAAACTTAAAGGTTATAATCCCGATGCTGACTTAGGTTTAGGCTGTGGAATACCAACCTTATTTGCTGGAATCAATAAAGGTGACCATGTTCTTGATCTCGGTAGCGGTGCCGGGAATGATTGTTTTGTTGTTCGTGCCATTGTTGGTGAAAACGGAAAGGTTACCGGGATAGACTTTACTGATGCCATGCTTGTAAAGGCTATTGAGAATAACAAAAAACTGGGATTCACCAATGTTGAATTTATAAAAGGAGATATCGAAGAAATGCCTTTACCTGATAATACGTTTGACGTTGTAGTTTCGAATTGTGTTTTAAACCTTGTTCCCGACAAAAACAAAGCCTTTTCTGAAATAATACGGGTCTTAAAGTCCGGAGGACATTTCTGCGTTTCGGATGTAGTAATTAAAGGCAGTTTGCCCGAGAAGTTACAGAAAGATGCTGAAATGTATGCTGGTTGTGTTGCCGGGGCAATCGATATTAATGAGTATCTCAGTATCATTGAGAAACAAGGGTTTAAAAACATCACTATCCACAAGCAGAAAGAAATTGTAATACCTGACGAAGTTTTACTAAACTATTTGACGAGCGATGAAATACAAAGCTTTAAAAATAGTGAAATTGGAATTTTTAGCATTACCGTGTCAGGATACAAGCAACTATAAGGCAAAGAATTATGCCGTCGCAAAAACGTTTGAAATTCTTAGACCGTTATTTAACTCTGTGGATATTTCTTGCAATGTCCATAGGTATCTTATTAGGTTGGTTTAGTCCGGATGTTGCCAAATTCTGGAGTAGTATGTCATCGGGAACAACCAATATACCTATTGCAATCGGGCTGATTGTTATGATGTACCCTCCACTGGCAAAGGTGAAATATGAAGAATTAAGTGATGTATTTCGAAATACCAAGATTTTAGTTCTGTCGCTGGTGCAAAACTGGATTATCGGGCCAATATTTATGTTTATCCTGGCAATTATATTTGTCCGTTTCAATATTGAATACATGTATGGGCTGATCTTAATTGGTCTTGCCCGTTGCATTGCAATGGTTATCGTGTGGAACGAGCTTGCTAAAGGAGATACACAGTATGCTGCGGGGTTGGTTGCGTTTAACTCAGTCTTTCAGTTGTTGTTTTTCTCGGTGTACGCTTATGTTTTTATTGCTATCCTTCCCGGATGGTTTGGGTTGCCTGTCAATGATGTGGTGTCGCAGATAACAATAGGACAGATTGCAGAAAGCGTATTTATTTACCTTGGAATACCATTTATTGCAGGGTTTTTGACTCGCTATGTTTTAATCCGTGTAAAAAGCAAGGAATGGTATCACTTAAGATTTGTACCTAAAATCAGTCCGTTAACATTAATCGCCTTGTTGTTTACAATCATCGTGATGTTCTCACTAAAAGGTGAATATATTGTTAAAATCCCGCTGGATGTGATTCGTATAGCAATTCCGTTGATTATCTATTTTGTAATCATGTTTGTAGTATCGTTTGTAATGAGCAAGAAAGTTGGTGCAACTTATGAACAATCTACAACCCTATCGTTTACCGCTGCAAGCAATAATTTCGAACTTGCGATTGCTGTAGCAATAGCAGTTTTCGGAATTAATTCAGGCGAAGCCTTTGCAGCCGTTATCGGTCCACTGGTTGAAGTTCCCGTTATGATTGGTTTAGTCAATGTAGCTTTCTGGTTCAAGAAATTATTTTTTAGAAGCTGAAGCAGGATTTCTCCGGCTATTCCGGTCTTAAGGTCAAAGAACCCGGGTGTTATATGCATTTCCATTCTGTAGCTCTATATCTTAAAGTTAGTCAATTATGTTCGATTATTTAAAAATTACACAAAGTTCGAATCAAATTCCTTCCAGTGTTTATGTTTTGAAGGATCGTATTCCTTTTCCCAGACAGGATCGGTTAAATTTATGAATGCTTTGGAATATTTGTTGAGGAATTCGCATATTTCCGGATTATTAATAACATCGTCGCTTCCGTTGTATGACGGTTTAGCGTTATATTTCTTAACGATATCTCTTAGAACCTCAGGATGGTCAATTAAGGCACATGGTGCAAGGAGGTTTTTATTTTTGCAATAAGGTTGTGCTTCTTGTAAAGCTTTAAAGAATGGTGACTGGATGACATCAATTAATTTTTTGTCTTTAATATTGTCCGTTGAAAATTGCAGGAATACGCAAGGTTCGACATCTCCATTGCAATTAATATGGAAATATCCTCCAGGCCTTGCACCAGAAATACAACCACCCACAAATGGTCCGTCGTTCCAGAAATCGCCGATAAAGATAGGTTTGGTTCGTCTTATCTCATGGATTCTTTCTCTGAGCTTATTTCTCTGCTCTGGAGTTGACATCAAATTTATATCCGGTTTTCTGCCTATTGGTACATATTGGAAATACCAGCCAAAATAACATCCTTTTTCTATCATTAAGTCAATAAATTCATCTGACATTAAAATATCAATATTGAATTTTGTAGGAGTGGCAGAAAAGCCGAACAGAACTCCGGCATTTTTCAGATTATCCATCGCCTGCATCACCTTATTGAATGTTCCTTTCCCTCTTCTTTCGTCTGTTTCTTTTTCAAGGCCTTCAATTGAGATAGCTGGTGCAACATTTCCTAATTTTGCTATTTTTTTCACCATTTCCTTATTCAGTAAAGTGCCATTTGTATAAGTTTGAAAATACATGTCGTTATGTTTTTCGAATATTTTCAATAAATGAGGCCACATGTATGGTTCTCCGCCTGAAATGGTAACAAAATAAATGCTAAGTTCTTTTGCTTCGGTTAATACTCTGTCTACAATTTCAAAAGACAGGCCTTCATCTTTTACATAATTACCTGCATAACAGCCGCTGCAATTCAGGTTGCATCTTGCGGTAGGGCTGATAACCATAAACCAGGGAGGCCTGAATCCAAGTTTGCTTTTTAATTCTTTTTGACTTTGCCTGCCATATATTTCAGCATTGAAAAAAAAGTTTTCTATCAATTTATTTTTACTGTTTTTAGAAAGTTCTTTATGAATTTTTCTCATTAATTCAACAGAAGGGTGTTTTTCCTGTATAAGTTTCTTAATTGCTTCAATTTGGGCTCTTATCAGATTATCGTCAGAAATAGTTTTTTCTGCAAGATTAACGATTCGAACTAAATTTTTGTCAGAGAATTTTGAAGCTAACATCAGGATCCTCTTCAAATTTTTTTTGCTAATAGTAGTTTCCATAATTGTATTTTTAATCTCCTTATTCAACCGTATGTTTACTATAAACCTTAAATTCGTTTTAAGAACGCTTGTTAAAAATGTTACGATTAAAAAATAAAATACTTTTAAGCAAAAAATTAAGCCATGATACAAATATATAAATTCTTAAAAAATATATAAAAATAGTTGCTTCGTTTTTGAAATGGATTAGAAAAGGTGGGGCCTTTATCCGCTGAAAAAAATGTGGAATAAAACTTATTTAAAACTTATTAGATTTAAAAAACCTCACTTAATTTCGAATGAAATCACCTGATTATTATTTCTGTCTATGCCGTAAATAATCATTTTATCTTTCACCGAGTGATCGAAAGCTATTCCTTGTCCGTGAACTGGTACGATAAGAGTTTCTACATGTTTAAGTGTAAATCCTGTGACCGGGGTTTCCATAACATATATTTCTGGCCGGTCGTGTCCTGTGCAGTATAATCTGTCGTCGTATCCCCATGCAGCGCCTGAATTGCTTTTGGGTTTAAAGAGTTCAATTATATTATCAGGAAAAATCCATGCTTCTATTTGCTGCCATTTTTTATTGAATTTAATGACCGATGTCCAGCGCGTATCTTTGCCCTCACTTGAGCCGGTGCCAGTATAGTGCGCAAAACCGACATACCAGCAGCCGTCGTGCTTGTCTATCCAAGTTGCAGATCCTGCATAGATGCCAAAGCTATGGTTAGCTAAATGTTTGAGAGTTTTTGCATCGAATATTTCTATTGAGCTTGCCATAGGTGAAGCAGGATAATTTGAAGAAGCGCAGTACAATCTTCCTCTTATCACCACGCCGCTGTTAAGATGGGAAATTCCTTCTTCGGCTCCGTTCCATTCAGTCGTCAGAACGCCATTCTTTTTTTCGTGTTTTGTAATTGTACTATTATTAATAACATAGAAATAATTTTTATCAACTGCCACCGCCTGTTTCGCTTCAGGCACTGTAAATCTTGCGAGTTCTCTGGTTTGTTTGGAGATTTCCTGTCCGGATAAGGAAAATATAACTGCAGGTGTAAGGATAATTAAATAAAGAAATTTTATAATATAGCGTAAAACCATTTTCTGTCATAAATCATTATTCCAATTATACTCTAATTATACTCTTTCAGCCACCATATCTCCGACTTCGGTTGTAGAATAGCCCATTTTGCCTGCGCTCAGATCTTTTATTTTGTTTGCTGTCACGTACATTATTGCATTTTCGATTGCAGTTGCTGCTTCTTCCTCTCCGAGATGTTCGAGCATCATGGCGCCACTTGCTATGGCAGCCAGAGGGTTTATCACATTTTTCCCTGTATATTTTGGAGCTGAGCCGCCTATTGGTTCAAACATTGATACACTTTCGGGATTAATGTTACCTCCGGCTGCAATACCCATGCCTCCCTGTGTTATAGCCCCGAGGTCGGTTATTATATCTCCGAACATATTACTGGTTACTATGACATCGAACCATTCAGGATTTTTTATCATCCACATACATGTTGCATCAACATGATAGTATTCCCGTTTTATATCGGGATATTTTGCATTTCCCATTTCATGAAAAGCTCTTTCCCACAGGTCGAAAACATAAGTAAGGACATTAGTTTTACCGCAAAGAGCAAGAGTTTTCTTTCTATTTCTTTTTCTGGTATATTCAAATGCATATTTGAGGCAACGGTCCACCTGCATTCTGGTGTAAATCATATTTTGTACTGCAACTTCAGCAGAAGTGCCTTTCATCATTATACCGCCTGCGCCGGTATATACGTCGCCTGTATTTTCTCTTATAACAACGTAATCAATATGTTCGGGGCCTTTGTCTTTCAAGGGTGTATTAACACCGGGATAGAGTTTTACTGGACGAAGATTGATGTACTGGTCAAGTTCGAATCTAAGCCTGAGTAATATTCCTTTTTCGAGAATACCTGGTTTAACGTCGGGATGGCCAATTGCACCGAGAAGGATTGCGTCGTATGTTTTTAGTTCCTCTATTGCCGAATCAGGCAATAATTCTCCTGTCCTAAGGTAGCGATTGCCTCCGAAATCATATTCATGATAATTAAGACGAAAATTAAATTTTAAAGCAGCAGCATCAATCACTTTTTTCCCTTCTCTCACAACTTCAGGGCCTGTGCCATCGCCAGGTATTAAAGCGATATTATATGATTTATTCATGAATTTATTATTATTTGATTTTATTGTTTAAAAGAAATGATTTTTCCCTTATTATTATTTATCGAAAAAAGGAATCATGAATTTTTTGTTTGATTCGGGATTTTCGATAATGTTAAGCATTTTTTCCGTAGCCTTTATTGCAGATGCAACCTGATCGGCATCGAGGCCTTTTGTTCTGAATCCCATTCCTCTGTAATTCCATGAAATAATTGTTTCAACCAGAGCGTCGGTTCTGCCGCCGGGAGGTATTGAAACTTTATAATCAGTAAGTATTGGCAGCTCTTTTCCTATCCGTTCATATATTTTCCTCAAGGCTTTCATGAAGGCATCGTACTGGCCATCGCCGAAAGATGTTTCTTCATAAGGCTGTCCCTCAATTTCTATCAAAACTCCTGCTGCAGGCCTGATGCCATGGGAAGTTGCAAGTGAATAGTTTATTATCCTTACTTTGTAATTATTTATTTTATCATCACCGAGTGCATCAGAAATGATAAAAGGAAGGTCTTCTATTGTTACGCTTTCCTTTTTGTCGCCAAGTTCTATAACTCGTCGTGTTACGCGTTCGATTGATTCAGGTGGAAGGTTAAATCCGAGTTCTTCGAGGTTCTTTCTTATAGTTGCTTTTCCTGAGAGCTTTCCGAGAGCGTATTTTCTTTTTCTTCCGAAGCGTTCTGGCAGAATGTTATTATAATAGAGATTTGCCTTGCTATCGCCGTCGGCATGAATGCCGGAAGTTTGCGTGAATACGTTTTCACCGATCACGGGTTTATTCTCAGGGATTCTTATTCCGCTATATGATTCGACTACCTGGCTCACTTTTGTGATAGCTGATTCGTTAATATTTGTTTCGAGTCCAAGCTGGTCTTTAATAATTGCAACGATGCTTGAAAGAGGTGCATTACCGGCGCGTTCTCCAAGTCCGTTCACAGTGGTATGTATTCCTTTTATGCCGGCCTTAAGGGCAGCAAAGACATTTGCAACTGCAAGGTCGTAGTCGTTGTGCGGGTGGAAATCAAAATGGAGGCCTGGATACTTTTTTATCATTATTGAACAAAACTCGTAAGTCTGGTCAGGATTCAGTATTCCCAGGGTGTCGGGAAGCATGAATCTGAGCACATTTTCATTTTTGAGCGATTGCATTATAAAATGGACGTAGTCGGGTGAATGAATCATTCCGTTTGACCAGTCTTCAAAATAAATATTAACCGAGATACCCATTTCCCCGGCTATTTTAATAACCTGTCTGATATCTTCGACATGCTGCTCAGGTGTTTTGCGGAGTTGCTCTTTGAGATGTCTCAATGAACCTTTGGAGAGGAGGTTTACCACTTTTAAGCCGGCTTTTTTTATCCATTTGAGAGAAATATCACCGTCAACAAAGCCGAGCACTTCCACTTTCTGTAACATGTCGTTTTGTGCTGCCCATTCTGCAATTTTACAGGCAGCTTCGAATTCGCCCTTTGAGACCCGTGCCGATGCAATTTCAATGCGATCGACTTGCAAGTCCTTCAGAAGGAGAGAGGCAATATGTAGCTTTTCAAACGGCGTATAAGATACACCCTGCATTTGCTCCCCATCGCGCAGGGTAGTATCCATGATTTCTATTTTCATTTTCGTAGCCGATTTCTTTCAAATTCTTCAATCTTATCTTTTAATCTGAGCAGGTAGTCAATATCGTCGAGGCCTTTTAGCAGGCACTCTTTCTTATAAGGATTTATGTCGAATCTGATTGCCTTTCCAATTTTCGGTATCTCGAGTAGTTGATGATCTAGACTTATTTTCACTTTCATACCCGGGTCTTTTTGAATGAGCATAAAGAGATTTTCGAGATCTTCATTTGGAATGACAATTGGAAGGAGTCCGTTGTTAAGGGCATTGTTTTTGAAGATATCGGCAAAAAAACTCGATATTACTGTTCTGAAGCCGTAATCGTATAATGCCCATACGGCATGTTCACGACTTGAACCGCATCCGAAATTCCTTCCTGCCACAAGAATGGAACCTGAATAAAGAGGGTTATTAAGGACGAAGCTCATTACAGGTTTTCCATCTCTGTCGTAGCGCCAGTCGTAGAATAGTTTTTCACCGAAACCTTCTCTGGAAGTGGCGCTCAGATATCTTGCTGGAATTATCTGGTCTGTATCAATGTTTTCAACCGGAAGAGGCACGCATGTTGATTCGAGTGTTGTAAATTTTACTCCTGGCATTGTTTTCTGATTAAAATTGTTATAAGAAATTTCGTGGATCGGTTATTTCACCGGTTATGGCGCATGCGGCTGCAGTAAGAGGGCTTGCAAGTATTGTTCTGGCGCCCGGGCCCTGCCTGCCCTCAAAATTTCTGTTTGAAGTTGAAACAGAATATTTTCCTGCAGGTATTTTATCATCGTTCATCGCAAGGCATGATGAACATCCGGGTTGGCGTATTTCAAAACCGGCTTCTCTGTATATTTTATCAAGGCCTTCTTCGAAAATTTGAGCTTCAACTCTTTTTGAACCCGGGACTATCAATGCAGTTACATCGGGAGATTTTTTTCTTCCTTTGATAATCGAGGCAAATGCTCTGAAATCCTCAATACGTCCATTGGTACAACTACCGAGGAAAACATAATCTATCTTATGACCTTCGAGTTTCATGCCTGGTTTAAAGCCCATATATTCAAGAGCTTTCATGAATGATATTGCTTCTTTTTCATTTTCGGGAGGTTCAGGGATAATAGCATCAACTGATATTGCCATTCCTGGGTTTGTTCCAAATGTAATCATAGGTTTTATTTCGCCTGCGTCAAATTCCACTTCCCTATCAAAATTGGCTTCATGGTCTGATTTAAGATTTTCCCAATTTCTGATTTCATTTTCTGTGGTTTCAATACCTGATATTTTTGAACTTTTTTTAATGTATTCGATCGTTTTTTTATCGGGTGCGATAAGACCTCCACGTGCTCCCATTTCGATACTCATATTACACACAGTCATTCTGCCTTCCATACTGAGGCTTTCTATAGCCGACCCGGCATATTCTATAAAATAGCCTGTGGCTCCGCCGGAGGAAAGGCGGGAGATGATAAACATTATTATGTCTTTAGCAGTGACTCCATGTGGAAGTGTACCATTTACACTTATTCTCATCACACGAGGTCGGTTTTGGAGGATGCATTGGGAAGCAAGCACCATTTCCACTTCTGAAGTGCCGATTCCGAAAGCAATTGAACCGAAAGCGCCATGGGTTGATGTGTGGCTGTCGCCGCATACTATCGTCATACCTGGTCGAGTAAAACCAAGTTCTGGACCAATAACATGGACGATTCCATTATTGGGATGTTGCATTCCGAAAAACGTTATCCCGAACTCCCTGCAGTTTTTCTCGAGAGTTTCGACCTGGTTTCTTGAAATTTCATCTCGTATTGGCAGGTGCTGATCTTTTGTAGGAATATTATGATCGACAGTTGCGATAGTTCTTTCAGGTCGAAACACTTTTATACCTCTATTTCTCAGTCCGTTAAAAGCCTGTGGGCTGGTCACTTCGTGAATGTAATGCGTATCGATATAGAGGACATCGGGTCCACCTTCGATTGAATAGACGATGTGATTATCCCATATTTTGTCAAAAAGAGTTCTTGAACTCATAAATGAAAATATTTTACTTAATTTTAGCTATTGCATCAATTAAAGCTTCAACCGAGGCTGTAATGATATCGGTGTTAGCAGAGAATCCGTAATATATTTTCCCTTGATGTTCAATTTGTATATGTACTTTTCCGATATCGTCGCTACCTCTTGTAATTGCCTGAATAAGAAATTCTTCGAGATGTATCGTTTTATTAATAAGCTGTCGTACCGCAGTAAATGCAGAATCTATGGGACCATTTCCAGTTGCAGTTGCAGTGTGAATTTCTCCATTTATCCAGAGGCCAACGACAGCAACAGGGATTAATGATTTACCACATGATACTTGAAGATGTTCGAGTCGGAGAGGTTTTTCACCCTGGGCCACCTCACCGACAAGTATTCTAATATCATCGTCATTTACTATTTTCTTCCTGTCGGCCAGTTTAAGGAAACGGTAATATATATTATCAAGCTCTTCCTTGTTGAATTTGTATCCGAGAAGTTCGAGTCTGTGGTTAAGAGCTGCCCGTCCGCTGCGTGCCGAAAGGATGATAGACGATTCTCTCACACCGACCTCAACAGGATTGATAATTTCGTAATTTTCTCTTTTCTTCAGTACGCCGTCCTGGTGAATTCCCGAAGAGTGTGCGAATGCATTACGTCCGACAATTGCCTTGTTTGCCTGGATGGGCATATTCATCAGGGTTGAGATAAGACGGCTGGTTTTGTAGATAAGCTGGGTGTTGATGCCGGTCACAAAGTTTAGATTTTTGTGGCTTTTCAACGTCATTACAACCTCTTCGAGGGATGTATTGCCTGCTCTTTCGCCCACGCCGTTTATTGTAACTTCAACTTGACGTGCTCCGTTCAGGATTCCCATGATTGTATTTGCAGTTGCCATTCCGAGGTCGTTATGACAGTGGGTGGAAATGACGGCCTTATCTATGTTTGGGACATTGTCCTTTAGATATTTGATTTTTTCGCTGTATTCAACAGGGAGGCAATATCCCGTTGTATCCGGTATATTTACTACAGTGGCACCTGCATCTATTACTGTTTCGATCACTTTCGCAAGATATTCGTTATCAGTCCTTCCTGCATCTTCAGCATAGAATTCGACATCATCAACGAATTTCCTTGCATATCTGACAGCATCTGATGCTCTTTTGATTATTTCATCGGGTGTTGTTTTAAGTTTGTATTCGATATGATAAGGAGAGACTCCGATTCCGGTATGAATTCTTTTGCGTTTTGCATACTGAAGGGATTCAGCAGCCACCTCAATGTCTTTTTTCACTGCTCGGGTAAGTGCACAGATAATTGGTTCTGATATTGACTTGGATATTTCGACCACTGAGTTAAAATCACCCGGGCTGGAAACAGGAAAGCCGGCTTCGATAACATCAACGCCAAGTTCTTCAAGAGCTTTTGCCACCTGAATTTTTTCTATAGTATTGAGCTGGCAACCAGGAACTTGCTCACCATCGCGCAGTGTGGTATCGAAAATAATTATTTTCTCTTCCATTATCTTTTATATTTATTTATTACCGGGTCTTAATTTCCTTACGGCAGCTCCTGCTTTCCACATTTCGGAATCCCGTAGTTCTTTCAGTTCGGCATCGAGAATATCTTTATAATTCGAATTACTCAGTGCCTGTATAACTCTTTCCGTTTCTTTTCCTGTTTTCACCTTTTCATACAGCTCTTTGAACACAGGCAGGACAGCGTCCCTGAATCTTGGCCTCCAGTCGAGAGCACCCCGCTGAGCAGTTGCACTACAGTTTGCATACATATAATCCATACCTTTTTCATCAACAAGTCGGATTAGACTTTGTGTAAGCTCTTCCACTGTTTCATTGAAAGCTTCTGAAGGTGAGTGTCCGTTCTCTCTAAGTACTTGATATTGTGCATCCATAATTCCTGCAAGTGCGCCCATAAGTACGCCGCGTTCTCCGGTAAGGTCACTATAGACTTCTTTTTCGAAAGTTGTTGGGAAAAGATAACCCGAGCCTATGGCAATACCGAGTGCCAGCACTCTTTCAGTGGCTTTCCCCGTATAATCCTGGTAAACAGAATAACTCGAGTTTATACCTGTTCCGGCAAGGAAATTGCGACGCACGCTTGTTCCTGAGCCTTTAGGAGCGACAAGAATAACATCAATATCCGGAGGAGGTATAACTCCGGTTTGCTCCTTGTAAGTTATTGAAAAGCCGTGTGAGAAATATAGAGCATCACCCTTTTTGAGGCATTTTTTCAGTTCGGGCCAGAGTATTCTCTGTGCCGCATCGGAAACGAGGTACATGATAATTGTTCCTTTGGAAGCAGCTTCGTTAATAGGAAAAAGAGTTTTTCCAGGAACAAATCCATCAGAGACTGCTCTGTCCCAGTCATTTTTGAACTCAGGTGCTTGACCTACAATAACATTCAAGCCATTATCTTTCATATTAAGGGCTTGCGCAGGACCCTGAACTCCATAGCCTATTACTGCAATAAGTTCATTTTTAAGCACTTCGCGTGCTTTCGAGAGAGGAAACTCTTCTCTTGTAACTACATCTTCGATAACACCACCAAAATCAATTTTTGCCATATTTATTAGTTTTATTGGTTTTACATTACTCGGTCTGATTCAACCTCCCGACAGGTCAAAAAGCCTGTTTTAATATGGGAAATTGAACACCGGGAATTATTTGTTAGTTATTTAATCATTTCAAATTCTTCTTTTTCATTTTCATTGTTAATGATTTCATCTATTTCTTTAAGATAAGCATTCAGCTCTTTTACCTGTTTTGTGATTGCCACCCTGCCCGATCGGGCATATTGCAGAATGCCGAAAGGTTCGAGTTCGTTAAGAAGTCGAATTATTTCATTTTTATGTCCGGTTTTTTCAATGACCATGTATTCGGAAGTAATATCAAGAAATCTAATATTATGCGATCTGACAAGGTGGTCAATTATGTCTCCCGTAAGAAGAGATTTTGTTGATACCTTGAATAGTGCAATTTCTTGATAGACTATTTCTTCAGGGTTATGAACGAAGACTTTTATTACATCTATTATTTTTTCTATTTGTCGTGCGACTTTTCTTATCATATCGTCTGTTGTTCTGACGACAAGGGTTATAAGCTGGATTCCTTTTACTGCAGATTCTGAAGAGGTGACACTCTCGATGTTAATCTGCCTGCGTGTCAGAATGATCGTTATCTGATTGAGAATTCCAATTCGATTCTCTGAAAAAATTGAAAGCGTGAATTCTTTTTTCATTATTTTGTAATTTTTACTTCCGATACTGAATCTCCAGGTTCCACCATCGGCAGAACAGTGCCTTCCTTTTCTACCATTACTTCGAGCAGATAGGCACCTTCGCAATTGAGCATCGTATTTATTGCCGGTATAAGTTCTTCTCTTGTTGATACTCGTTTCCCTGAAATGTTGTATCCTTCGGCGACTTTAATGAAATCAGGGTTTACAAGTTCGGTTGATGCATATCTTTTGTTGAAGAACATATCCTGCCATTGCCTTACCATGCCGAGGAAAAAGTTGTTGAGAATTATTAATTTGACCGGTATCTTATAATGTAATATAGTACCAAGTTCCTGTATTGTCATCTGGAAACCGCCATCGCCAAGAAAGGCAATCACCTGTTTATCGGGTTTTCCTATTTTTGCTCCTATTGAAGCGGGCAGTCCGAAACCCATTGTTCCCATGCCTCCTGATGTGACAAAGGTGTTTGGTTCTGTGAATTTGTAATAACGAGCTACCGACATCTGGTTTTGTCCCACATCTGTCACAATTATTGAATTTCCCTGTGTAAGTTCTGATATAGCATTTACTACTTCTCCCATTTTAATAGGTCCCGATGTGGGTTTAATTTCCGGCTTTATTACCGTGTCATATTCTATTTTGTCGCACACCCTGAATTCTCTTATCCATCGTTCGTGTGAATTCTGATTTACGAGAGGGATAAGATATCTCAGAACTTCAGCGGCATCATTGTTTATTTCGATATCTACATTAACGTTTTTGTTTATTTCAGCTTCGTCAATTTCTATGTGGATAATTTTTGCCTGTGGTGCATATCTCATTAAATCGCCGGTAACACGGTCGTCGAATCGCATGCCTATAGCTATTATCAAATCTGCCTCGTTAGTGAGCTTATTTGGGCCTACATTTCCATGCATCCCGAGCAGCCCGACATAAAGTTTGTGATTAGTAGGGAAGCATGAAAGGCCGAGAAGTGTTACGGCAACAGGAATATTTGCTTTTTCAGCAAACTCTCTGAGCTCTTTTTCAGCTTTAGAGATTAGTACTCCGTGGCCTGCCATAATCAATGGTCTTTCAGCATGATTTATAAGTATTGCAGCCGATTCAATTTCTTTTGTTTTCAAAGGCTTGTGTGGATGGTAACTTCTGATGTAAGTACATTTTTTGTAATTGAAATTCAATTTCTCAGTCTGGGCATCTTTTGTAATATCGAGCAAAACAGGACCTGGCCTGCCTGTAGTTGCAATATAAAATGCCCTGGCAATTGCTGAAGGAATATCATCGGCTCTTTTTACCTGGCAATTCCATTTGGTTATTGGCATTGAAATACCAATTATATCTGTTTCCTGGAATGCATCGGTACCGATAAGGTTGGAAACGACCTGTGCTGTTATGAAAATAACCGGTACAGAATCGAGATATGCATTGGCAATTCCTGTTATAAGGTTTGTCGCGCCTGGTCCTGAAGTTGTAAAGCAAACACCCGGCTTTCCTGTTACCATTGCGTAAGCCTGCGCAGCATGTGCTGCTCCCTGCTCGTGGCGTGCAAGTATATGTCTTATTTTATCCTGAAAATTCAACAGGTAGTCGTAAATTGGTATTATTGCACCGCCCGGATAGCCGAAAATGGTATCTACACCTTCAGCTATCAGGCTCCTGAGAACCGCTTCTGCTCCTGCGATCTGGTCAGAACCATTCCCATCGAAATATTTTTTCTCTTTATCAGACATAAAATGTTTATCTTTTATCTTTTGTCTTATATCTTTTGTCTTATATTATTCTTACCGCTCCCATATCGGCTGAGGATACATGTGCTGCATAAGCCCTGAGCGAAGCAGGTATTTTTCTTTCCCTCGAAATCGGTTTCCATGCCTCGGGCCCTTTCTCTTCTTCTTGTTTCCGGCGTCTTTCGATTTCGGCATTATCGAGTAAAACATTTATTGTTCTTTCAGGGATATTGATGTCGATAATATCTCCCTGATGCAGAAGAGCGATTTCGCCGCCTGAGGCGGCTTCAGGAGAAATATGACCTATTGATAATCCTGCTGTTCCGCCTGAGAAACGTCCGTCGGTTATCAGTGCACATTTTGTACCAAGTCCTTTCGATTTGAGGTAAGAAGTAGGATAGAGCATTTCCTGCATTCCTGGTCCTCCTTTAGGTCCTTCGAACCTTATCACCACAACATCGCCAGGTTTGACTTTTCCTTCAAGTATTCCTGATACAGCTTCTTCCTGCGAATCAAAAATTATTGCCTGACCTCTGAATGTAAAAAGTGACTGATCCACTCCGGCTGTTTTTACAATACAGCCTTTTGATGCAATATTTCCGTACAAAACAGCAAGGCCTCCATCGCTTGTGTATGCATGATTTATGTCTCTGATACAACCGGAATGACGATTTGTATCCAATTCTTTATAGATTGAATTACTGAAACCACCTTCCGAACTTTTTTCTGTCGAAGGGGCACTTTTATAAAACTGAATTGCCAGCGGAATCACTTTTTCACTCAAGATATCCCATTCAGATATTGCATCATGCAGAGAAGGGTAATCAACTCTTTTTACGGTAGAGTTTATAAGGTTGTTTCTTTCAAGTTCTCCCATTATAGAAAGTATCCCACCTGCGCGGTTTACATCCTGTACATGGTAACTTGAACTTGGTGCCACTTTACAGATATTGGGTATTTTGCGCGAGAGACCGTCAATGTCATTCATGGTAAAATCAACTTCTGCTTCACGGGCTATTGCGAGAAGATGTAATACAGTGTTTGTTGACCCGCCCATAGCAATATCAAGTGCCATAGCATTCATAAACGCTTCTTTTGTTGCTATTGAACGTGGTAATACAGATTCGTCTCCATCGTAATAATATTTTATTGTATTTTTTATGATTGTATCAGCAGCTTTTTCAAAAAGCAAGTGTCTGTTTTTATGAGTAGCGAGCACCGTTCCGTTACCAGGGAGAGCAAGACCAATTGCTTCGGAGAGGCAGTTCATGGAGTTTGCTGTAAACATCCCTGAACATGAGCCGCAAGTAGGACACGCAGATTTTTCAATCTGAAGAAGTTCCATTTCGCTTACATTATTATCGGCAGCGGCAACCATTGCATCTATAAGATCTATATATGTGTTGTTATGTAAGCCTGCTTCCATCGGGCCTCCCGATACAATAACAGTAGGGATATTTAGCCTCATTGCAGCCATCAGCATACCGGGTGTGATTTTATCGCAGTTAGTGATACATATCATGGCATCGACCATGTGAGCATTTATCATATATTCAATACTGTCGGCGATTAGTTCACGAGACGGGAGAGAGTAGAGCATTCCATTATGCCCCATTGCAATGCCGTCATCAATTGCAATGGTATTGAATTCCGCAGCAAAAAAACCCTGATTTCTGATATGATTTCTTATTATTTCGCCGGCTTTCTGCAGATGCACATGACCTGGAGCTAATTGAGAGAAAGAATTAACAACGGCAAATATGGGTTTTCCAAATTGCTCTTCCTTCATTCCATTTGCCCGCCAGAGGCTTCTTGCTCCGGCCATAATCCTTCCCTGTGTCGAGATAGAACTTCTAAGTTTTATTTTCATAATCGTTTTTATAAAAAAAGAACTTTCCGGATTAGACCCGGAAAGTTCTGTATATCAAAATTTATTACAAATTATTTCCGGGTCATCTTCGGCCGTTAAGAAGAAGGATAATAATGGAAATAACAGGTAATAAATAATTATTCATTTTTATCACAATTGAAAAGCAAAGATAATTATAATTTTTTAAAATCAAAGAATATAATAAAAATTTTTATAAAATATTATTTAATGAAAAAAATGTTGTAATAAACTTAAGAAAATATATTGAATCATACCTTTTAATATATAATATATTTTCAGTGAACTGCACAAAACGGGACTGGCGCATACAATGCAGACACTCAATTCTATACGGGCGATAGATTATCTTACTACTTTGCCTTTTGTGGACAGCACAAGAATTGCGATTACAGGTGCCTCGGGAGGAGCTACACAGGCAATGCTTGCCACCGCACTCGACGACAGAATAAAAGTAAGTGTACCGGTTGTTATGGTTTCTTCATATTATTACGGTGGTTGTCCGTGTGAAAGCGGAATGCCCCTGCAATCATGCACTGAATTTTTAACCTATAATGCTGAAATTGCTGCTATGGCATCACCACGTCCTATGCTGGTTATTTCCGACGGCGACGACTGGACGAAACATGTGCCAGAAATAGAGTTTCCATATCTTAAAAAAATATATTCCTTATATGGAAAACAGGATAATGTCGAGAATGTGCACCTTGCAAATGAAAAGCACGATTATGGTTATTCGAAACGTATTGCAATGTACGATTTTATGGCCAGACATCTCGGCCTTAACATCAATGCGGTGATGGATAAAAGCGGTAAAGTTGATGAGTCGAAGGTTACTATAGAAAAATATGATAAACTTCTGGTCTTCGGAAAGAACGGGAAGATGGCTGAGAATGCTTTGAAAAATCCGGAAGATGTCTGGAATACAATATTATCATTACAATAGATTATCATTACAATAGCAGATTCTAAAACCTTTCATTTACAATATTATTATAAATAGAACCAAACGTAAATCTCAATCCTAACTGTCCGTTTATTTCATAGGTGGAAGCAAGTTTTCTTCTTCTGAGCAGAATATCTTCAAGAGAGGCATCTCCCTTGGGAAGATAAACCTGGTCGTGAATCATATTGGTTTCAAGGTTGAAAAAGACTGAAAAATTGCTTGAAAGTCGTATTGAAAAATCAGATTCAAGGGTAATGCTGTTTTTTGAAAAGTCGTTAAAATAATGTCTTCCCTGAAGTTCGAGCATAATTTCACCCCATGGTTGAACAAAGTTCATAATAACTTCAAGCTGCTCTCCAAAGAGTGTCTCTTTCATTTTTTCATAAATTGTTTCCTGGATATAATCGAAATAATTTATATCTGCAATATATCTTACAGCAAAAATATGCCTGTTACTTTCACTCCATGGAAAGAAGTTATACTCGATTCCCGTTGAGGCGCTAAATCTATGATTGATGTTCAAATAATTACGCGATAGATAATCTGTGAAAAAACCAGCCGACCATTTCTTATCAAGGCTTATAATTAATTCAGCAGATACCTCCCGTGTATCTTGTTCATCAGTTATTCGTTTGTCTTTATCGAAATAATTTTCACGGTTAATTTCATATCCGCCCTCAATATTTGTCTTCCATTTTTCAGTTACTTTTCGTATATCAATTTCTCCGGCAATTGAATATTCGTTCTGACTTTCTTCTTTCTGTAATTCGGCGCCGGCTTCAATACTGAAGACCCAGTTTTTCCATGGGTCGAATATCATCTCATCGGCCTTTCTATTACTTGTTTCAGTTATTCTGATACTCAGATTGTTCAAAAGGTCTGCCTTTGAATAATATTGAAGAATACCTGTTTGAATTACGGTCAGAAGGGCTTTTCTGGTATCATCATCGGTATATGATTGATTTGTCGTTGTTTCGTAGTTAAAATTAATACTTTCAAAAGCTTCCCTTCCAATAAAATTTATAAAATATTTATGACCGCCGCCTCCTGTATTGCTGCTGGTTACTAAAATATGTACATCGGCAAGATTAGGATCGCGTACAAAAGAAATAAAATCAAGATTTTGACGTACATACGTGAAATCACATTCATTACAATCGAGGTAAAACTTTATGTTTTTACTTTGAACAGAAATTTCCTGACCTTTTATCGGCATTATGAAAATGGATAAAAAGCAAAAAAGAAATGTTATAAATTTTGTTTTCATTTTGGATTTTTTTATTAATGAATGTGGAGCTAAAATAATAAACAAAAAGACTTACGAATTATCTTCTCTGTAAATGTCGAAAATGTGGTTAAAAAATCTTTTTTTCTTCACAATTAATATCAAAAATACAAGATAAATCATTATTAATTTTTGCCATCTTTGTCTACCATTTATGGTAAACGTTTATTTGGCACACAACTATTAACATCAAATAATCATTACATTAAAGATGAAATTTATGAACTTGAACTATACTAATAGAATGATATTTATAAAAAATTATATTTGTAGGAATTCTTTTAACAAGTTTATTTGATGAAAAAAATATTGGTCACAGGCGGGGCGGGTTTTATTGGGTCGCACCTTTGTGAAAAACTTCTTGAATCGGGGCACTACGTTATATGTCTCGATAATTTTTTTAGCGGAAGAGAAAAAAATATCCGACATCTAAGGAATAACAGATATTTCAGAGTAATTGAACAGGATATTATTGATAAAATACATATCAGTTGCGATGAGATATATAACCTTGCATGTCCTGCATCTCCTGTATTTTATCAAAAAGATGGTATAAAAACTATAAAAACAATAGTACTTGGTGCAATAAATACTCTTGAACTTGCGATAAAAACAGGTGCAAAGATTCTACAGGCTTCAACAAGTGAAATCTATGGTGACCCTCAGATTCACCCACAGCACGAAGGATACAGGGGTTATGTAAACATGCTTGGAGCCCGATCATGCTACAACGAGGGTAAAAGATGTGCCGAAACAATTTTTATGAACTACCACCGACAGGAGAAAGTCAATATCAAAATTGTCAGAATATTCAATACTTATGGGCCAAAGATGAGAGCTGACGACGGTAGAGTGATATCTAACTTTATTGTCCAGGCCTTGAAAGGAAATGAAATTACAATTTTTGGTGACGGTTCCCAGACTAGAAGTTTTCAATATATTGATGATCTGATAAAAGGATTTCTTTTAACTATGGAATCGCCCGATTCTTTTACAGGACCGGTAAATATAGGTAACCCTGCTGAAATAAAAATAATTGACCTGGCACAGACAATTATAAAAATGACAGGTTCAAGGTCAAAGATAAAATTCTGTCCTCTTCCGGAAGACGATCCCAGACAACGACAACCCGACATCTCACTTGCAAAATTTGTCCTTAACTGGAGCCCCGAAGTTAATCTGCAGGAAGGGCTAAAAATGACTATAGATTATTTTAAAAAAGAAATAATTCATTAAAAATACCAGATAAAAATTAGCTATATTTGAAAAACAACCGGAATAAAATATAATGAATAAAATCAAAATAACCAGACAATCAAAAAAAAATAAATCATCTGTCTGGATTTTTTTTGCAGGAGCTATTGTTTGTATAATATTTATAATAGTTGGAGATAAGGCAATCTCTTATACTTCGACCGATGAATATTGTATGTCATGCCATATTCATCCACACGCTGAACAGACGTGGAAACTATCAACTCATTATAACAATAATTCGGGCGTAAAAACACATTGTATTGAATGTCATCTCGCTCCAAAAGGCAAAGGATATCTTTTAACCAAAGTGAAGCATGGAATAAAGGATATTTATGGATACTGGTTTAAGGATAGTTCTGATTTTAACTGGGAGGCAAAAAGACTTCCTGAAAATGCAAAAAAAATTGTTTATGAGGAATCATGCCTTGAATGTCATACTAACCTGTTTCCTGTAACATTATCCGAAGACGGAGGGAATGCCCATCTGTTTTATACCTTAAACAAAGAATCTTTGCAATGTATTAACTGTCATATTGAAGTAGGCCATTTTGATAAAAATATTAAACATGCGAAAGACACAACTTTTGGAGTTATTAAAACTGAAACTGCGATTGTTTACACCGAGCCTGCAAAAGTTGAAAAATTTGAAAATTTTATCGAGCGTATTCCCGGCACAGGAGTTACATTTAATATGATAGCGGTTCCGGGCGGAAAATTTGATATGGGCAGTCCTGACGATGAACCTCTGCGCGAGGATGATGAAGGCCCTGTAAGGGAAGTTACGGTATCTCCTTTCTGGATAGGCGAAGTAGAGGTTACATGGGATGAATATCTTGCTTTTTTCCAGGCTACTTCTTCTCAGGGGAGGACGGAAGGACAGGTAGTTACAACAAAAAACGTTGATGCCATTACAGGTCCGACTCCTCCATGGGGAGCTCCCGACCAGGGCTGGGGTAAAGGCTCACGTCCGGCAATAACAATGACATGGAATGCTGCGAATGTTTACTGCAAATGGCTTTCGCAAAAAACAGGTAAATATTACCGCCTGCCAACAGAAGCAGAATGGGAATATGCATGCAGAGGCGGTACTTCCACTCCATATTTCTTTGAGGGCAATCCAGAAAAGTTTTCTTCAGAAGGATTTATGAAGAAAATTTTAAAGCCGGATACTACCGTTATTGCTTCTTATGTTATATATAAGGAAAATAGCAATTACAGAACGGCTGAGCCTTCGGCAGTCAAAGCCAATCCGTTTGGAATAAAAAATATGTCAGGAAACGTTGCAGAGTTCTGCTCTGACTATTATTCTGCTGATGCTTATAAAAATGATACTGTTTATATAAACCCACGAGGGCCTGCAGAAGGAAAGGAAAGAGTTATTAGAGGAGGTTCATTCAAGAGTGACGCAAAAGATGTGAGAAGTGCTGCACGTGATTTTACAAAAACCGATATATGGTTAATAACTGACCCGCAAATGCCTAAAAGTATCTGGTGGTACTCCGATTGTATTGATGTGGGATTTAGAGTAGTATGTCAGCCTGACAGTTTAATAATATCTAAGAAATAAAATCATAATGGAAAATTTCGATAGAAGAAAATTCATCAAAAAAGCTGCTGCAGCAAGTATTGGTCTGGCTGGTGCAGGTGCAATAATGACCGGATGCGGACGAAAGAGGATAGCAGAACCTACTGTACTGCCTCCTATTCTTAACGGAGCACCTCCGGGCAAAAAACTCAGAGCTGGCCTGGTAGGAGCTGGAGGCCGCGGAACAGGTGCTGCAATAAATTTTATCAGCGCAGGTCCAGACCTTGAGATTATTGCACTGGCCGATGTTTTCCAGGATAAAATTGATGCATGCAGAGAACGCTTTGCTTCCTTCGGATTACCTATTCCAGCAGAAAACTGTTTCGTAGGATTCGATGCTTATAAAAAACTCATGGCTATCGAGGATATTGATGTTGTACTACTAGCAACACCTCCGAAATTCCGACCTGAACATTTCCTTGAAGCAGTGACCAGAAACAAACACGTCTTCATGGAAAAACCTGTTGCAGTGGATTCTACAGGAATAAGGTCAATACTTACTACAGCAAAGAAAGCCGAAGCAATAGGCCTCAATGTGGTTACCGGCACACAAAGACGCCATCAGGAAGATTATATCGAAACATACAAGCAGGTAACAGCAGGTGCTATCGGACGTATTACATCTGCAAAAGCTTACTGGAACCAGGAACATGTCTGGTTCCGGCTAAGAGAGCCCGGATGGAACGACATGGAATATATGATACGTAACTGGAATAATTTCTGCTGGCTTTCAGGCGACCATATTCTTGATACCCATGTACATAATATTGATGTAATAAACTGGTTCACGGGAAAACATCCTGAAAGTGCAATAGGTTACGGAGGAAGACACCGACGTGTTACAGGCGACCAGTATGATTTTTTCAGTATTGATTTTAGTTATGGCAACGGCCTTAGTAGTCACAGCATGTGCAGGCAGATAGACGGATGTGCAAACGGCACAGGCGAAATAGTGGTTGGAACCGAAGGATATACTAACTGCCAGAATATTATCTGGGACCTCGACGGAAATATTAAATGGAAATTCGAATACCCAAAAGATGAGAACAATAATCCCACAAATTCCTTGAAAATTCCTGCCTATGTGCAGGAACACATGCATCTGGTATGGGCTATCCGAACCGGTAATTACGTTAATGAAGCGGAACAAACCGCAATTTCTACACTGACCGCAATAATGGGAAGAACTGCTGCATATACTGGCAGGATGATAACATGGGACGAAATACTTAAATCTGACATGAACCTCGGCCCGTCAAAAATAGAATTCGGGCCGGTTGATATGAAATTTGAGGTCCCTGTGCCCGGCCTGCCTGTTCAAATATGAAATTTGATTTACTGATAATTAAAAAAGTATAAAAATGGAAACGAAAACATCAAGAAGGGATTTCTTAAAAAAATCTGCTTCTGCAATAGCCGGAACTTTTGTCGTTCCTTATATTGTACCGGCTTCATCTTTGGGACGTGGAGGTGAAATACCTCCTTCCGATCGTATAGTTATGGGTGTTATAGGAACAGGTTCACAGGGCATGAGCGATATGAGAGACTTTATGAGGCTAAAAGATCAGACCCGTTTCGTAGCGCTATGTGATGTTGATGCTTCAAGGCTTGCAGCAGCAAAGGAAACGGTAGATAAGGTCAATAGAAGCAGGGACTGCAGGATTTATGCCGACTTCAGGGAGTTTATAGACAAAGAAAATCTTGATGCAGTGCTTATAGCTCTTCCCGATCATTGGCATGGTATTATCTATACAGAAGCAGCAATGAAAAAATGGGATGTATATGGCGAAAAACCAATATGCCGTACAATCAATGAAGGAAAGGTTATTGTCAGTGCAGTTAAGAAGAATGGAATTATTTGGCAGACTGGAAGCTGGCAGCGGTCGCAGGAGAATTTCCATCATGGGGCCGAACTGGTTGCAAATGGAAGAATAGGAAAGATAAAATATATTGAAGTAGGGCTTCCCGACGGTGAAAGAGGGATAGGAACTCCACCGTTACAGGAAGTTCCGAAAGAACTAAACTGGGACATGTGGCTCGGCCCTGCTCTTTGGGTACCATATCGCGGAGTATGTCACTGGAATTGGAGATGGATACTCGATTATTCGGGCGGACAACTCACCGACTGGGCCGGACATCATATTGATATTGCAAACTGGGGAGCAGGTCTGGAGCACACTGGCCCGATTGAAATAGAGGGGAACGGAGTTTACCCTGTTGAAGGAATTTATAATGCTCCTGTTGAATATGATATATTGTGCAAATATGCTGATGGAATGGAAATGAGAGTAGCCAATGCTTCACGGCTTCCAAAGGGCATGGGGACATGCTGGTATGGCGACCTTGGATGGATACATGTAGACCGCAGAAACAAAATTAGTGCTTCCAACCCGAAAATACTTGAGGAAAAGATAAAAGGTGATGAGATACATCTTTATAAAAGTAATAATCATTACCATAATTTCATAGATTGCATACGCTCACGCAAAGAGACTATTTGCCCGATTGAACCTGCTTACCGGGCAATATCTGTAGCTTTGCTAGGAGAAATTGCAATGACAACCGGCCAAAAAATAAAATGGGACCCCGAAAAGGAAGAAATAATTGACAATCAGGAAGCAAGTCGTTTAATGGGCCGCCCACTCAGAAAACCATGGACATTACCAATAGTTTAAACCACAAATCAATGAAAAAAACGAAATTTTTCGCAATAATAGCATGCATAGTAATGTTAATATTGATAGCATGCCAGAAAAGTATGCCATATAGAGCTTTAATTGTAACCGGACAAAATACGACCAATTGGAAAGTTAGCACACCGGTCCTTAGACAGATACTGGAACAAACCGGCCTTTTCAGAGTTGACATAGCAATATCACCGGAAAAAGGAGGTGATATGAAGGGTTTTAAGCCTTCTTTTAGCAAATACAATGTAGTAGTACTTAATTACTCCGGTGATTCATGGTCAGAGGATACAAAAAAGGCTTTTGTTAATTACGTATCTGACGGAGGTGGAGTAGTTGTTTATCATTCAGCCTCATCAGCATTTCCTGGCTGGAAAGAATATGAAGAAATATGCGGTTTAACCGGCTGGGGAGGGAGATCAGAATTGAACAGACCATACGTTTATTTCAAGGATGGCCGGATGGTTACCGACACTACCCCGGTCAAGGCTGGATGGTATGGCAAAGTCAGGGAATTTGAAGTAAGAACGCGTAATATGGAACATCCTGTAATGAAAGGCTTACCAGTAAGATGGATGCATGGTAGCGATCTTCTTTATGCAAAAATGAGGGGGCCGGCAAAGAATCTCGAGGTACTGGCCACAGCTTTCTGCGACACTACCGGAAATGGCACAGGAAGACACGAACCTGTTATGATGACTATTAATTACGGGAAGGGAAGAGTGTTTCATACAACACTCGGGTATCCGGAAGGAGAAGAAAGCCCCTCCTTGAAATGCGCAGGTTTTATTACTACTTTTCAACGAGGTACTGAATGGGCTGCATCAGGGAATGTGACACAGAGCATCCCTCCCGATTTCCCAAGCGCTGCAGGTGTTTCTATTAGAAAAGATTATAAATATCTTTCTCTTGAGGAGGATATTGCTGGCCTTGTGAATTATGATATAGGGAAAAGTACAAAATACTATACTGGCCTTCAGGAATATATTAGGCGGGCGGCAGGCGATAAGGAAAAACTCCTTGAAATAGAGAAATTGATGACCGGTGTTCTTAATAACAGTTCGGCTACATTTGAGGCAAAGAAACTTGTTTTGCGTGAGCTGAGCTGGATGGGAACCGATTATTGTATTCCTGCTATCAGAAATCTGCAATCGGTGCCTGAATTAAAAGATGAAGTTAGTTTTGCGCTTGAGCGACTGGGAATTAAATAATTATCACTTCTCTATGTAACTACGTGTCAACTTTGTGTCGCTCAGCTTAACTGATTAAATATCAAAAACATAATAGAAAAGACACAAAGTGCACAGAAACTAATTTTATTTTGCTTTATGTTATCTGTTGTTATTCCAATATATAATGAAGAAGAGGTTCTGGAAGAGCTTATTAAAAGAACTGTCCCTGCAATAGAATCATTTATAGATAATTATGAAATAATATTTGTTGACGACGGGAGTACCGACAAAAGTCTGGATACACTTCTCTCATTCCGGAATAAAAACCCGCGAATTAAAATCCTCTCTTTATCGAGAAATTTCGGCCATCAGATAGCCTATACTGCTGGTCTCGAACATGCATCCGGGGATATTGTGGCAATGATGGACGGAGATCTTCAAGACCCCCCCGAAATCCTGCCCGAGATGTACAAAAGAATCTGTACTGAAGGATATGATGTAGTTAATGGCCGGAAAAAAGCCAGAAAAGAAAAGCTGCAGAGGAAGGTTTGTATGTCCATATTTCATTTTCTTTTTAAGAAAATTACCGGATTAAAAAATGTTGAGAATGCAGGTAATTTTTCAATGATGAAGCGATGCGCAGTAAATGCTATAATTTCATTCGGAGAAAATATGCGTTATTTACCGGGAATACGCTCTTATATTGGTTTCAAACAGGGATATGTTGATTACATTAGGGATGAACGATTTACCGGTAAGTCTAAAATGACTATAAAGAAACTATTAAGACTGGCATGTGATGCAATTTTCTCATTCTCGAAATTTCCATTGCAGGTATGCTATTTTCTTGGAATTATCGGAGTAATAGTTTTCATGGTTGCTGGAATAATTGTACTTGTGGGACAAGCTGCACATCTGGCTATGCCGGGTTGGTCATCAACACTTCTCAGTATATATTTTCTCGGTTCGGTTCAACTTATTTTCCTGGGAATAATTGGAGAATATGTTTACCGGGGTTATAAGGAATCGCAAAATAGACCGGTGTATTTCGTAAAGAATTTTTATGGAGGTACATTCGATGCATGATGAGCACAATACGGTATAAGTTTGTTCTCCCGGTTCTTTCTTTTGCCCTTCTTGTCGCTATGCTCTATGGAAGCAAGAAGGCAGGCGTTAGCTGTGACGAAGTGCTTCATTATAACCAGTCAGTATCGGTTTATAACTATTTTGTAACACATGGTCAGGACAGATCATGTCTCTATACTCCCGGCACTCACCTTAAATATTACGGACAGTCATACGACAATATCACAACCTTTCTTATCAAGCTGTTCGGCGTTGAAGATATTTATGGTTTCCGTCATATTATGGCCACTCTGGCCGGATGGCTCACAATTATTATAACTGTATTTTTTGCGGTTAAGCTTTCAGGGTATGAAGCGGGGATAATAGTAATTCTGCTGTTTGCAATATCTTCCACATTTCTTGGCCATTCTCAGAATAATCTTAAGGATATCCCCTTTGCACTAGGCTATATCTCAGGCGTATTTTTTATCATAAGGTTTTTATCATCTGAAAAGAAAATTCCAGTTGTACACGGTGTTTTGCTTGCACTTAGCATAGCTTTCTGTATGAGTATAAGATCAAGTGGTATGATTCTGATTTGTTATCTTTTCTTTTTCTTTTTTATAGATGAACTTATAAAATATATTAATGGGAAAGGGAGTAATATCAATGCGTTAGCTGGAAAATTTTTTCTGATTGCAATAATTTCGGCAGCAGGATGGTTTCTGAGTGTTGTTTTATGGCCTTATGGATTACAGAACCCTGTAATCAATCCGGTTAAAGCCCATCTTTTCATGAGCAGATTTCCACTCACTTTCAGAGAAATATTTGAAGGCAGAGTGGAATGGACCGATTATATGCCGTGGCACTATCTGCCCAAATATATGTTGATTACAATACCTGTTACGGTTACTGCCGGTTTGCTTCTGTTTATATTCTTTTCGCCAAAGATTTTTCGTAACGGAAAGTGTCTGCCATATTTCTTCCTTATTTTCAGCATATTTTTTCCTTTATTCTACACCATATTATCCCGACCGAATATTTATAGCGGGTGGAGACAATTCATGTTTTTATATCCGGGAATAGTAATACTTTCGGCTGTAGGTATTTCAGTTATATTTAAATTACAAACAAAAAAATACGTTAAATGGTTTTGTATACTTTTACTCTTTGCCTCATCATTTCATGTAGTTAAATTTCTGGCTGTCAATTACAGGTATGCATATTTATATTTTAATCAGCTTGTTGGCGGTGTTAAAGGGGCAAATGGGAATTATGAAATGGATTATTATTTTATAGGGCAACGTGAAGCTTCGGAATGGTTGACTGAATATCTCGAAGACAAAGGAATTCAAGACAGCATAATAGTCGCTTCAAATTTTTCAGCTGAATGGTATTTCCGTAATCAACCGTTTATTAAAAATATTTATATCAGAAATGAAGAAAGGAGTACTTACGACTGGGATTATTATATTTCAACAAATAGATATATATTGCCTTTCAGGTTAAAGGAAGGATTATGGCCTCCTGCCGGTGCTCTTAAAGTAGTTTATGCCGGTGAGGCACCGATATGCACGGTAATTAAAAGAAAATCGAAAGCTGATTATAAGGCATTTAGGGCTTTACAGGAAAACAGACCCGGAGATGCAGTAAAACTTTTCTCTAAAGCTCTATTAGAAGACAGTTGTGATGAAATGATTTTTTATAATTTTGCAGTTGCGCTTAACAGATTGAGAGATTCGGTTAAGGCAGATTCAGTGCTTAATAAATGTTTGGAAATTAATCCGTTCTTTGAACCGGCATTGATGTATGCAGGAATTATTTCAGTTTCAAAAGGTGAATTCGATAAAGCTGAGGGATATTTCGAAAAGCTAATTAATTTTAACCGGAAATACTTTGAGGCTTACGTGAAACTGGCTGAAGTAACGGGCAGAAAGGATGTAGAGCAGGCAAGAAAAATATTAAGACAATGTCTGGAAATTAATCCTGCATATAAACCGGCACTTATGGCACTGGCTGATTCTTACCGAATCTCAAATCCTGATATGGCGCGAAAATATGATGAAATTGTAATCAGAATTAAATAATAATAGGTATAACTAATTTAACAAATTGGAAAAAGAAGGAAATTGTTATGAAAAAAACATTATTGAAATTAGCACTTGTCTCTATTCTTATATTTGGCAGTGCATCTTTTTTGAAAGCACAACAAGAACCACAGCCCAAAAAAGATTCTGTTAACATGGATACGATAATAAAGCCGACTTATTATTATGCGGTTGAAGACGAAACAGCCGGAAGTAAAGGTAGTAAAGGAGTATCTGCAAGCACGATTATTGTTATAGTTGCTGCATTAATTATTGTAGGCGGTATTGTAATTTCACTTACAAAGAAGAAATAGCAATAACCTTTCATATTCGCATTAGCTAAAAAAATCTATGCCGGTTAGCTATCTTAATTTTCCGGCATAGGGATATTATTTTTAAATAAGGTATATTCTCTGCTTTTAAGCCAGAATATTTCTGCAGAATTCAATACATTTTTTTACTTCTTTTACTGAGTCTGAACCCTGAGGTATTCGATATTCAAGTTCAATATCAACATTAATAGGCCATTTTTCCTTTTTAAGAAGGAGAAGCACATCGGCAATAGGTGTTTCGCCTTTTCCCCATTCGGTATTTGTGTTTGGTGGATTGCTTTTTGGTCCTGTCTTATCCTTAATGTGAATACTTGCAATGCGGTCGTGGTATTTTTTTATAATTTCGTTCGGATGTATTCCTGTTGAACCGAAGAAGTGTCCGGCATCAAAATTCATCATTACGGCAGGTGATACTTTAAGGAAGGGGTCGTAACTAAAGCCGGGTGTTGCAAACTGCATGTGATTGTGGAAGATTGCATACGATTTGTTTTTTTCGGCGAATGGAGCCAATCTTTTCACTGCTTTTTCACCGATTTCTTCGGTAACGCCTTTTGCACCCATGGCTTTTGCAACTCTGAATGCATAATCAATCTCCTCGTCCGACCAGCGTGACGGAGAGAACTTGACTATATGTACGCTAATACCTGCATCGTTGAATAATTTTTTGGCCTGTTCAACTTTAGACATTGGTAAAGATGTTCTCCATGCCTTAAGCTCCTGATTATATTTTGCGATAGCGGCTTCCTGTTCAGGTGTACGTTGAGGTCTTTGTCCTCCTGCCTATGGAGCGCCTGCAGGCACATTTGCCGGTGGAGCAGGAGGGTTTGGAGTAGCAGCAGGCCGCTGCATGGGTTGTCTCATCATAGGGTTCTGAGGTGCACCGAGATACATCTCAAGGTCATTGCTCATTAACTCAACTGAACTTACACCGGCTTCCTGACAATATTTGATTATATTCTCAACACCGCCAGGCATATCACGCCAGCTATAGGTTATAGCACCTATCTGAACGCCTCCGAATTTTGAATTTGGTTTTAAAACTTTCTGCTGTGCAGTATATCCTTCACGCCCGAATAATGATGGAACAAAAAAGACAGATGATGCTGCAACAGCTGTAGTCCCCAGAAACTTACGTCTGGATAAACTTTTTCCATTTTTACTGTTTGTCGTCATTTTATTCAATTTAGATTACATGTGAAGCTATTTAAAAATTAAATTATCTAAATAACTGTCCATGTATTACCCTTTTTATTTGAGTTTACCACTGCATGAATAAATCGCATTCCCCTAACACCATCGTAAACAGTTGGAAACTCTCCCTGGATAAATTTTTCTCCTCTTATTGATTTTGCCATGCCTTTGTAAATATTGGCTATTGCTTCATAAATTCCTTCTGGATGTCCACAGGGCATTGTATGGCTTTTTTCGGCAAATTCGCTGTTATATCCATGAGCCGGTTTAAACACTTTCACAGGCTCTGTGTCGCTTAGAAGAAATAAGTAGTTAGGATTCTCCTGTCCCCATTTAAGACTTGCTTTTGAACCATAAACAGCAATGGTCAGGTTGTTTTCTTCTCCTGTTGCTACCTGGCATGATCTTATTACACCTTTAAGTTTTGGATTTTCGAACCGCAGAAGTACGGTTCCGTCAAGGTCGAGTTTAAAGCCTTCCTTAACAGGATTTAAGTCGGAAAGTACTTGTTTTATCTCGAGCCCTGTAGTATATTCGATAAGGTTGAATGCATGAACGCCAATATCGCCCATGCAACTGCTTACACCCGACTGTTCGGGGTCAAATCTCCATACGCCGGTAATACGGCTTTCCGAACCGTGAATAATAGAATTAACCCATCCCTGATAATACTGGGCATCAATTCTCTGGATATCGCCCAGAGCACCTGATTTAATCATTTCACGCATCTGCCTTACCATAGGGTAGCCGGTGTATGTATGAGTAAGTGCAAAGGTAAGTCCGGTTTCTTTCACAAGCCTATCCAGTTCTATTGCTTCCTCAACAGTCATCGTCATTGGTTTTTCACACATTACATGGAATCCATTTTTCAGAAGCAAACTTGCAAAGGGATAATGCAGGTAGTTTGGTGTTACTATCGAAACAGCTTCTATCCTTTCCCCCTCAGGCCTTGCCTTTTCGCTCTTGATCATAGTATCAACGTTTTCGTAACATCTATCGAGGGATATGCCTTCTTTTGCTGCAAACTCTTTGCCCCTCTCATAGTTGGCATCAAAAACTCCTCCAATAAGTTCGAAATCGTTGGATAGACGGGCAGCACGACGATGGGCATCTCCAATAAAGGCTCCTATACCGCCTCCTATCATCCCAAGTTTTATTTTCTTCATTTCAAATGCTTTTTAGTTTAATTTATTGAATAACTTTTACTTTCCGAACAATTGTAATTAATTATTCTATAAAATTATATCAATGAATTTTTTATGTTGAAAAAATAATTAAAAAAATTCCGCTCTAAATATTTTCATAATAACATTAATTCATCAATACAATAAGTTTTATAGTAAAGTACCCTAAACCAGGAAAAACCAAAAGCATAGTCATTTCGGGATATTTTGAGAAATTATCTTTTTTCAAATGCAGCATCGAATGCCACCGCAGAGGGCGGAAAATCTATTTTCTTTACGAAAGCGGCTGCCTCTTTTGCACCAAACTCACGATCCATACCGCTATCTTCCCATTCAACAGATAATGGTCCGTTGTAGCCTATTCTGTTAAGAGCTCTTATAATTTCTTCGAATTTTATTTTACCTCTTCCAAGGCTGCGAAAATCCCAGTATCTTCCTTTGGCTCCAAATTCAGTGTGTCCTCCAAATACTCCGGCATCAGTCGGTACATCCGACCAGTAAACATCTTTCATGTGTACATGGAAAATCCTGTCGGCAAACGTATAGATAAATTTTACATAATCAACCCCCTGATATCCGAAATGTGAAGGATCGTAGTTGAAACCGAAAGCCGGATGATTATTTACTGCCTTAAGTGTTCGCTGGGCTGATGCTATATCAAAAGCAACTTCCGTAGGGTGAGCTTCAAGGGCAAATTTTATTCCGAGCTGTTTGAATCTGTCAAGAATAGGTATCCATTTTGAGGCAAATTCATTATAACCTTCATCAATCATCGAGGGTGAAACTGCCGGAAATGAGTATAACAGATGCCATATTGGACTCCCTGTAAAGCCGTTTACAACTTCCACACCCAGTCGGGCAGCAGCCTCAGCAGTTTTCATTATCTCCTGTGCAGCTCTCTGATTAATTCTTTCAGGATAGCCGTCGCTCCAGATATAATCGGGTAAAATACTTTTATGCCTCTGGTCAATCCTGTCACATACTGCCTGCCCTACCAGATGGTTTGATATGGCATATACTTTTAATCCATATTTTGCAAGCAAATCTTTCTTTGCTTTACAGTATGCAGCATCGGCTTTGTTGACTTCGAAATGGTCGCCCCAGCATGCAAGTTCCAGGCCTTCGTATCCGAAGGCCTTCGCTTTCTTGCAAAGTTCTTCGAGTTTAATATCGGCCCATTGTCCGGTAAAAAGTGTAACTGGTCTGCTCATATAAAAGTTATTTTAGGTTATTTCGTTTATCGTTTATCGTTTATCGTTTTAATGCTAAATGATTAATTTTCTTTCAAAGATAATTTTTAAAATTATTTCCTGTAACTGTTTCTCTTTTCTTTTAACTACTTAATATTCTTTAACAATATCATTGATTAATAAAAATAAAGAATTACAATTTAAAGTATACTTATTCACATTCACAGGTAATATTTAATTTTAATCGTTTAATCACATAATATCTGAAGTAAGAATGAAAAAATTTTATTTAAGTATTAGTTTCAGCATGGTTGTCGTCCTTGCTTTAACGACTATTTCACTTAATGCACAGAATATAGATCGTGAAGTAGTTAATTTCAATTTCGGCTGGAAGTTTATGAAGGGTGATTTTCCGGATGCCCGAACTCCTGAATTTGATGATTCGGGTTGGAGAACCCTCGATATTCCTCACGACTGGAGCATTGAAGGCCCATTCAGCCCAAAATGGGCAAGTTGCACGGGATATCTTCCCGGGGGCATTGGATGGTACAGAAAGACGTTTGATGTACCACGCTCGTGGAAAAAAGGAAAGGTATTTGTAATGTTTGAAGGAATTTATAATAACAGTGAAATTTGGATTAATGGCAACTATCTTGGGAAAAGGCCAAATGGATATATATCATTTCAAAATGATATAACTCCTTTCCTTAAATACGGCAAAACGAATATAATGTCTGTGAAGATAGACCACAGTAAATATGCCGATTCGCGTTGGTATACAGGCTCGGGAATTTATCGGAATGTTAAACTCATTTTTACTCCGGAGATACATATAGGATTGTGGGGTATAAACTACACAACCAGAGTAATTGATAATAATAGAGCAGAGATGGACATTAAGGTAAAAGTGGTGAATGAAAAAAACAATAAGGCGAATGTTGAGTTGATCTCTGTTTTATATGACGGAAATGAAATTATTGACCAGGTTTCATCGCCTCTGACTCTCCAGACGGCCGGCGAAACACTGGTAGAGCAGAAGCTTGTTGTGCCCGAGCCAATACTTTGGAGCGTTGACAATCCTCATCTTTATACACTTGTCACAACGGTTAAAGGCAGGAGATTTAGTGATAAGATTGTTACTAAGACAGGAATAAGATATTTTAATTTTGATCCCGATAAAGGATTCAGTCTCAATGGTATAAATATGAAACTAAAAGGTGTCTGCCTGCATCACGACGCTGGAGCGCTGGGTTCAGCCGTCCCGAAAAGCGAGATCGAACGACGCTTGCTTCTGCTTAAGGAAATGGGTTCTAATGCTATAAGAACAAGTCATAATCCTTATTCTCCTGATTTTTTGGATCTTTGTGATAGTATTGGTTTTCTTGTGATAAATGAAGCGTTCGATGAATGGGAACTACCAAAAAAGAAATGGATAGAAGGCTGGAACAGAGGGGTTCCAGGTAAAGATGGTTATGCAGAATACTTTAAAGCATGGGCTATAAAAGACCTTACCGATTTTGTTTTGCGCGACTGCAACCATCCTTCTGTTATTATGTGGAGCATTGGAAACGAAATTGATTATCCGAACGACCCATATACTCATCCGATACTTAATACCGAGGCAAATCCTCAAACGTGGGCAAAGTTTGATGAAAGACTACCTCGTGCGGAACGTCTTGGCGAAATAGCGACGGAACTTGTGGCAACAATTAAGAAATTTGATAAAACCCGGCCTGTCACAGCAGGGCTTGCATCTGCACTGATGTCGAATGAAGTAGGTTATGCCGATGCCCTTGACGTGGTAGGCTATAACTATCAGGAATTCAGATATGAAAGCGATCATAAGAAATATCCAGCCAGACCACTTTACGGCAGTGAAAATGGAATGAGTCTCGAGGCATGGAATGCCGTTGAACAGAATGATTATGTTGCCGGTCAATTTTTGTGGACAGGGATTGAATACCTAGGAGAAGCAGGGCAGTACCCTTCACGGCATAGTACTTCAGGACTGATTGACCTTGCCGGTAATAAAAAACCTGAGTTCTTTTTCAGGCAAAGCCTATGGAATAAACAACCGATGGTATGGTTGGGGACAACAGACAGGAATACTACCACTGAATCGGACAACCTGTGGGCACATAAAAGAGTAGAACCAGTATGGAATTATAAAGAAGGTCAGATAATTAGCGTGAATGCATTTACAAACTGCGAGGAAGTGGAACTTTATCTGAATGATAAATCGCTCGGCGTAAAAAAGCTGGCAGATTTTGTAAACCGCACCATCTCATGGGATGTAGCTTTCGAACCTGGAGAACTTAAAGCAGTAGCAAAAAATAAAGGGTTAATTACTTCAACCTTTACTCTTTATACATACGGAAAACCGGAAATGATAAAGGCTTTGTGCGATGCTATGACTATTAAAGCAAACAGAACTGATATTTCGAGAATATATATAACTATAACCGATGATAAAGGAAATCCTGTTTATGATGCTTCAAACAAGATAACATGTGAAATTACAGGGCCTCTTAAACTCCTCGGTATGGAGGATGCAAACCCTCGAAACACTGAAGATTATAAGGATAATATTCAAAATGCTTTTCATGGCAAACTACTCATTTATCTTCAATCTTCAGATATTCAGGGAAAAGCAAATGTAAAAATTTCAGGTGAAGGTCTTAACAGCCTGACATTTACAATTGAGATCGTGAAATAAAAATTAATAATTTCTTTTTCATAAACTTTTATTTTTGCATCAATTTTATTATTTATATATTTTTAATTGAATTTCATACAATTGCTAATTAATCATTAAACCTGTTAATATGAAAACAAAAAATGCCATTGCTTTACTAATGTTGCCAGTTTTATTATTAACTGCAACATTGTTATTTAATTCATGTACTAAAAAGCCTAAAGGTAAAAATATTGGATTACAGTTATACTCGATACGTGATTCGATTATAAGGGACGTGCCCGGTGCTATTAAAAAAGTAGCAGAGATGGGATATAAATTTGTCGAACCTGCAGGTTATGCGAACGGAAAATTTTATGGTTTGTCTCCTGAAGAGTTTAAGTCTATCTGTGAAAAAAATGGAATTTATGTTCTGAGTTCTCATACAGGCCGGCCAGCACCTGATTCAGCGAATATGGAGAGTACTATGGCATGGTGGGATACCTGCATTGCCGCTCATGTGGCTGTTGGAGCCAGTTACATTGTTCAGCCCTCAATGGGCCGCGAAGCTTATGAAAGTCTTGAAGGATTAAAAAGGTATTGTGATTATTTTAATGCGGTGGGTGAAAAATGTAACCAAGCCGGTTTAAAGTTTGGATATCACAACCATAGCGGAGAATTCAAAACGGTATTCGACAGCACAATCGTCCTGTATGACTATATGTTGCAGAATACTGACCCATCAAAAGTCTTATTCGAGATTGACCTTTACTGGTGTGTTGAAGGAGGCGCCGATCCTGTAGAATATTTCAATAAATATCCCGGCCGGTTTGAGTTATGGCATATCAAAGATGAAGCAGAGGTTGGAGCAAGCGGCAAAATGGATTTTGCTAAAATATGGGCCGCCTCTGCCATTTCAGGTATGAAATATGGTATAGTGGAGGTTGAAAGATATAATTACGATCAGTTTACAAGTTGCCAGAAAAGCCTCGACTTTCTTAATAATGCCGAATATGTGGTAATGCCTCAATAGGTTATTAAGTAAATAGATATGGAATAAATAAAGTGGTCCGGTCTTTTTTGCCGGGCCACTTTATTTAATAAAAACAATATTTTTATAGCACACATATTGCCGCATCTTGATTACTGCGGATTAACGTCGATTTGTCCGATAAAATCAGCACTTGCAATTCTCCTAATCAGCGTTCCATTAAATGTCTCAATAATATTTTTTATGTTTTCACTTAGAAAATTTATTATAAAATCAAAATAAGAAACTTTAAAATCAGTATTTTTCGGTGATAAAATGATATTAATTGGAAATGAAGGCACTTGTTCTTGAGGAATATAATAAACTAGTATATCGCGACTGGCCTGATCCTGAAACCGGACCCGACGAGGTACTTGTTAAAGTTCATGCTACCGGTATATGTGGGAGTGATGTACACGGAATAGACGGTAGTACAGGTCGAAGAATTCCACCGTTGATAATGGGACACGAGGCTGCAGGCGTAATTGTTGGAAAAGGTTCGACAGTAACAAAGTGGAAAGAGGGCGACAGAGTAACTTTCGATTCGACGATTTATCCGCTCGACGACTGGTACACTCTCAAAGGTTTGTACAACCTGAGCGATAACAGAATGGTTCTGGGTGTTGCTACGAACGAATACAGACGGCATGGAACTTTTGCAGAATTTGTAAACATCCCTCAGCATATTCTTTACAGAATACCTAATAATGTATCTTTCACTCAGGCAGCTATGGTTGAACCTGCTGCTGTGGCAGCACATGCTGTTAACCTGTCTTGCATCAACTGGAACGATAGCGTTGTTGTTGCAGGAACTGGAATAATAGGTCTTTTTATTATACAGATAGCAAGGTCGCGCGGATGCGGAAATATTTTCGCAATAGATATTGATGATTTCAAACTTGAAAAAGCTAAAAATTTTGGGACCGATTTTGTAATCAATTCTCTTTCCGAAAACGCCCCTGAAAGGATAATGGAGCTAACATCAGGAAGAGGTGCTGACATTGTATTTGAGGCAGCAGGTCTTCAGGAAACAGTAAGTATATCAATTGATTCGGTCAGGAAAGGTGGGACTGTTGTTCTTGTTGGAAATATTTCTCCGGTTGTGCAAATTCCTTTACAGTCAGTAGTTACCCGCCAGGTCAAGATTCAGGGAAGCTGTGCGCTATGCGGCGAATATTCGTCAGTGCTCGACATGATGGCAAGAGGAGAAGTAAATGTTGAATCACTTGTTTCAGCCGAAGCTCCTCTTTCAGAAGGTGCCGAATGGTTCAAAAAGTTATATAACAGGGAATCACAATTATTGAAAGTTATTTTGAAACCATAAACAAAAGCCGGTTGATATGAAAGAAAAACTTAAAACAGCAGTTATAGGTGTGGGCAAGGTTACTACGTTACATGCTACTGCACTATCGAGACTGCCAGAATCACATTTCACGGCCGTTAGCAGTTCCAAAAAGGAAAAAGCTGATGATTTCGCTGCACGGTATGGCGCAAAGGGATATACAGATGTAAGTGAAATGGTTATTAAGGAGAAAATAGACGTGGCTGTGATATGCACTCCTCATCCTTTTCATAAAAAGCCTGCTATAGAAGCAATGGAAGCAGGCGCACATGTCCTGATTGAAAAACCTATGGCTTCATCTGTTGATGATTGTGATGCAATGCTTGCAACAGCAAAAAAATGCAATAAACAAATAGGTGTGGTTTCACAACGCCGATGGTACCTTCCGGTCCAAAGAGTTAAAAATGCAATTGATTGTGGCAAATTGGATAAACCTGTTCTGGGTACAGTAATGATGCTTGGATGGAGGGATGAAAATTATTACAAAAGCGATTCATGGAGAGGTTCATGGCTAGGCGAGGGAGGAGGAGTGCTCGTTAATCAGGCTCCTCATCAACTCGACCTTCTCCAATGGTTTATGGGTCAGCCTGTGGAACTGTATGGCATCTGGTCAAATTTAAATCACCCATACATCGAAGTTGAAGATACTGCTCTTGCAATAATAAGATTCAAAAACGGTGCTCTGGGTAATATCGTTGTCTCCAATTCACAAAAACCCGGGATATACGGGAAAGTGCATGTTCACGGTAAAAACGGTGCTTCTGCAGGCGTTCAGACCGACGGCGGTGCAATGTTTATAGCCGGAATGTCCAATATTCTCGAACCGCCCGTGATAGACCTCTGGACTATTCCTGGCGAAGAAAATATGCTCGGAGAAATGGTTAAGGAAGACAGTGAATTTTTTCTTTCCCTGTCAAACCCAATGGAATACTATCATGAGCGCCAGATGGAGGATTTTCTGCGTGCAATATTTAACAATAAAAAACCACTTGTTACCGGTGAAGAAGGAAGGGTGACGGTCGAAATTTTTACAGCCATCTACCGTTCAACAAGAGATAATAAACCTGTAAAGTGGCCTATATTGCCGGAAAACAGAAAAGATTTCGATGGCAGGCTAACACAAGGGTTTGATAAATAAATGATATGTAAACAATTTACGAATTACATGTAATTATTGTCAAATTAAGAAATATTCTATTTTTTTAATGCAAATTATTATTTTTATTACCCGAATAAGATTTCTAGTCATGAAAAAATTATTCTTTATAATTTTATTTGCAGCGTTTATTATAGCAGGGTGTAAGACAAATTTTTATTTCGAAGACGATTTCAACAGCATTCCGAAGGTTGATGCTCATGTCCATATTAACTCTGATGATGGGGTTTTTGAGGAACAAGCCGAAGCAGACAATTTCATTCTTTTGACATTGAATGTTGACCATTCCGATTCTGCAGACCTCAGGAAACAATTAAATTATGCTGTGAACAGTTTCAAAAATCACCCAGGGAAAGTCTTCTTCGGCGTTTCATTTTTCTTCGACACTGCCGGATGGGGAACAGGGGAATGGAGCAGGAAAATTATTAAACAACTCGACAGGGATATCTCTGAAGGAGCCGTAACAGTTAAAATATGGAAAAATATAGGGATGACTCTTCGCGACAGAACCGGAAGATTTATAATGATTGATGATCCTGGTCTCGACCCGGTTGTGAATTTTATTAAATCAAAAAATCTTCCAATCACAGGCCATTTAGGTGAACCAAGAAACTGCTGGCTACCACTCGACAAGATGACAGTTTCGAGCGACAGCAGCTACTTTGCCCGGAATCCTCAATATCACATGTACCTTCATCCCGATTACCCGTCGTATGAAGACCAGATTAACGCACGCGATCATTTCCTCGAGAAAAATCCTGATCTGACATTTATCGGATGCCATCTCGGGAGCCTTGAATGGAATGTTGACTCACTTGCAAAACGGCTCGATAAATATCCTAATATGGCGGTTGATATGTCGGCACGAATATGTCATTTGCAATATCAATCCCTTAACGATAGAAAGAAAGTCCGTGACTTCTGTATAAAATATCAGGACAGGCTTTTATATGGAACCGATATCGGTTACAATGGAAGCAGCGATCCCGGGGCTTTTAAAGAGAGAATACATAAAACATGGACCGACGATTGGAGGTATTTTACTACAAGCTTCGAAATGACATCAGATAAATTCAGAGGCAAATTTGCAGGGCTTAAACTCCCACGTAAAGTTGTTGACAAAATATATTATCAAAATGCCATTAAATGGTATAAATTTAATTTATAAAAAACCTATGATTAAAAACACAAAAAAGAATGAAAATAATTTTAAACTATAACTCCAAACCTCCTAAAATTGCCCCTCCCGACCTCCCCAAAGTGGGGAGGAGATATTAAGTCCTGCTGTGACAAGTCCCCCATTTGGGGCCTGCCTGCATTACCTTCGTGAAGCCTTGGCGGAGCAAGGCCGAAGCACTAGCGGAGGCAGGGATTTAGGGGGCAAATAAACAGGCAGAGACTTAGGGGGCAAACAAAAGGCATGGATTTAGTGAGCAAACAAAAGGTGTAAATAATTAAATATTTAGATAAATTAATAAACAATTAGAAAATATATTTACTTATTAAATGATTACATTTATTTGTGGTATTACAATTCTTCTTTTAGGATATTTTTGTTATTCAAAGTTTATTGAAAAGATTTTCGGAGCAGATTCATCGCGGACGACACCTGCATATAAGATGAACGATAGCGTAGATTACATTCCTATGCCGTGGTGGAAAGCTCTTCTCATACAATTTCTGAATATTGCCGGACTTGGTCCCATATTTGGAGCTATTACCGGTGCAATGTGGGGGCCGGTTGCATATTTATGGATTATTTTTGGTTCAGTTTTCGCCGGCGCCGTTCACGATTATCTATCAGGAATGCTTTCAATATATCATAACGGACTTAGTATCACTGAGATTGTAGGAATATATCTTGGTAACAGCGTTAAACAGTTCATGCGCGTTTTTACGGTAATACTGATGGTTCTCGTTGGTGCAGTCTTTATCATGGGCCCTGCGGAAATACTTGCCGGAATGACGCCCGAATTTTTCTCTATGACTTTCTGGGTCTGTGTTGTGTTCGCTTACTATGTACTTGCAACTCTACTTCCAATTGATAAAATAATCGGAAAGATTTATCCATTTTTCGGATTTGTCCTCGTTTTTATGGCAGTGGGATTGATTACAGCACTTTTCGTAAATGGTTATCATATCCCTGAACTTACTCCTGCAAATCTGCGCAATTTTCATGTGAACCCTGAAAAATTTCCGATATTTCCGATGATGTTCATAACTATTGCATGTGGCGCCATCTCAGGGTTTCACTCAACACAGTCGCCGTTGATGGCCCGGTGCATTACAAATGAAAAACTCGGAAGAAGAGTCTTTTACGGTGCAATGATCATAGAAGCTGTTGTTGCAATGATATGGGCAACTATCGGAATGAGCTTCTGGGGAGGAGTTAACGTACTAAATGATGTGATGACCGCAAATAAAGGCAATGCGGCTGTACTGGTAAACCAGGTTTCACATTCTCTTCTTGGAAAATTCGGTGGTATTATCGCTCTTTTAGGTGTTGTGGCTGCGCCTATTACTTCAGGTGATACAGCTTTCAGAAGTGCCCGACTCATTGTAGCCGATTTCCTTAAAATCAGGCAAAGCCCGATTAAAAACCGGCTTCTAATAAGCTTACCGTTATTCGCTGTCGGTTTTCTTATTACAAGATTTGATTTCGGCGTTATATGGCGATATTTTGCATGGTCAAACCAGACCCTTGCAATGATAGTTCTTTGGGCTGAGACAATATATCTTGTCAGGGAGAATAAACTTTACTGGATCACTCTTATACCTGCAGTATTTATGACAGCCGTTTCAGTAACATATATACTCTTTGCACCTGAAGGTTTTTCACTTCCAGGTTCTGTGGCTTACCCTGTCGGCTGTCTGACTTCACTCGCAGCTCTTGTATTATTCCTGTTTTATTGTAATGGTTTGAAAAAATCGGACGGTATATTAAAAGATAAAGTTTAATAATAGAAAAAGTGTAATAATTTATGAACACGAACAGCAGGCGCAATTTTATAAAAAAAGCAGTAGCAGGAAGCTTTATGGCAACCTGTATTCCGGAAATTTTATCTGCCACTATGGCAGAAATCAGGCCTAAAAAAGTACAGTTAAAAAAAGGTGATGTTATACTTTTTCAGGGAGATTCAATAACCGATGCAGGAAGAAACAAGCAAAATGAAGGTTTCAATAATCCTTCATCACTTGGTTCAGGTTATGTCTTTCTGGCAGGAGCTGATTTGCTCGAAAGATATGCTACACTTGACTTAAAAATCTATAACCGTGGAATTTCGGGTAATAAAGTTTTTCAACTTGCTGAAAGATGGGACAAAGACTGTCTCGAGATAAAACCATCTGTTTTGAGTATTCTTATAGGAGTGAATGACATCTGGCATACACTTAACGGAAACTATAACGGAACCGTTGAAAAATATAGAAACGACTACGATGAGCTTCTCCAAAGAACTAAAAATGCTCTGCCTGATGTTAAGCTGATAATATGCGAGCCATTCGCCGTTCCAGGTGTAAAAGCTGTCAATGAAAAATGGTATCCTGAGTTTTACGATTACCAGAGAACAGCAAAAGAGATAGCTTATAAATACAATGCTGTTTTTGTGCCTTTCCAAAAGACATACGATGAAGCTCAGAAACGGGCACCAGGTTCGTATTGGACAGGCGACGGAGTTCATCCTTCAATAGCCGGTGCTCAGCTAATGGCAAAAACATGGTTGGAATTCATTCAATAGTATTTTTTCTGAAAAATTATATGTAAATTATCTTTCAAATATTCCAAACTATAATACTAACCAAAAATAATTTCAAAATGACAAAACGGAGAGATTTTATTAAAAAGAGTGTACTGGGAACAGCCGGCATAGCCATAGGAGGATTAGGTTTCAGCCGTAGTTCCTATAATTCTATTGTCGGAGCCAATGATCGTATTACTGTTGCTGTAATTGGTATTCGCGGACAGGGAGGAACCCATATAAATAGTTTTCTGGGAATGAAAGATAGTAAAAATATAAGATTAAAAACTATCTGCGACGTTGATGAGACAACGTGGGAGCAGCGCATCAAAACAATAGTCTCAAGGACAGGTGAAAATCCAAAGACTGAATGGGATATGCGGAGAGTATTCGATGATAAAGAGATTGATGCGGTTTCATTTGCCACTCCTAATTTCTGGCATGCACTTGGGACTATATGGGCTTGCCAGGCAGGTAAGCACGTGTATGTTGAAAAGCCTGCAACCCATTGCGTATGGGAAGGCAGGAAAATGGTAGAAGCAGCACGCAAATACAATGTTAGAGTACAAACCGGATTTCAGAACCGTTCTATCCCCAACGTGATGCAGGCTATCAAGTTTCTGCACGACGGCGGAATAGGTGACGTTTTTATGGCAAAAGGCCTTTGCTATAAACCTCGCGATTCGTTCGGAATTGCTAACGACAGCGAACCGCCCACATCACTGCATTATGATATGTGGCTTGGGCCATGCCAGTGGCAGCCATATAATGAAAAGAAAGTACACTATAACTGGCATTGGCACTGGGCAACCGGCGGTGGCGACACAGCCAATCAAGGTCCTCATCAGTTCGATATCGCCCGCTGGGGACTTAACAAAAATGAACATCCAGTGTATATCTATTCAACCGGAGGCCTTTTTGGCATAGACCCTAAAGAGTGTTCACAGGAAACTCCGAATACCCAGTCTTCTTTATTCAAATACAAAGACGGAAAAGTGCTCGAATTTGAAACAAGAGGCAGATATACAAATGCAGAAGGAGAATTGGATATAAGAATAGGTAATATTTTTTACGGAACAGAAGGATATCTCGAAATAAACGGAAGTGAGTGGAAAGCTTTCAGACGACGCGAAACAAAACCTTTTGCAGGTTCAGATATAGGTGAAAGACCTACCGACTTCATGGCTCCTCCGGGAGGCGGAGGCCACTATGGTAATTTTATTGATGCAATAAGAGAAGGTAGAAACGAAGTTCTCCATTGTGATATATATGAAGGCTATATGTCATCAGTGCTTCCGGCACTTGCAAATATCTCCTACCGGCTCGGACGCGATCTTATTTTCGACGGAGTAAAAGAGAAATTCGTGAAAGATAAGGAAGCCGATCAGATGCTTACCAGAAACTATCGTGAACCTTACGTTGTTACCAAAGAGGTTTAACTTTTAATATGAAAAACGAACTTTCACGACGGCAGTTTATTCTGAGAAGCTTCGGAGCAGGCATTTCTTTTGCATTTCTCCGGAACTTGCCGGAATGGACTTTAGCGGCAGACACTGGAATGAAGCTTGGGTTTGTAACTTACCAGTGGGGCCGCGACTGGGACCTGCCTACACTTATAGCAAATCTTGAAAAAACAGGCTATTACGGTGTAGAACTTCGTACACAGCATGCCCATAAGGTCGAGGCTAACCTTACACCGACCCAACGCGCAGAAGTGAAAAAACGATTCGCCGACAGCCGCGTAAAATGTTTGGGTTATGGCTCGAATTTCGAATACCATAGTCCCGACCCAAAGCAGCTTCGCTATAATATAGAACAGACAAAAGAATATATTAAACTCTGTTACGATATTGGTGCCACAGGCATTAAAGTGAAACCTAATTACCTGCCGCCTGAAGTACCTAAAGAAAAAACAATTGCCCAGATTGCGGCTTCACTGAACGAATGCGGGAAATTTGCACAGGATTATGATCAGCTTGTAAGAGTTGAAGTTCATGGCACCTACACTCAGGAAATACCAAACATGAAGTCTATTTTCGAACAAGTTACCGAAAAGAATGTGGTGATGTGCTGGAACTGCAACGATCAGGACTTATTGCCTCCAGGTCTTGAAGCTAATTTTAATTCTGTAAAAAAATGGTTAGGCGATACTGTTCATATCAGAGAACTAAATGATGAAAGTTACCCTTATCAGCAATTATTTGATCTGTTAACAGGAATTAATTATAATGGATGGTTACTGCTCGAAGCGCGTACCGAGCCGCCTGACCGTATTGCAGACATGAAAGAACAGAAGGCTCTCTTTGAACAGATGATAGCAAATTCAAAGAAGAGATAAGTCATTTGTTATAATATAAATATATTAACATATATAAATATATGTGTATATGTTAATGTATTTACATGTAGGATAAAGATTAAAGAATATCGGGGGAATTTCTATTACCATGCCGGAGTGAAATTAATTCCGAAACTTCCATCGAAAAGCCCTGCTCTTTTATTGACAGGAACAGCATAATATGGTTCAATAACCAGATAACCCGAAAGATTAAACCTTAATGATGCACCATAGCTAATTATCGGAACTCGTTCGCCGGGTCCCGGATTATACCAATCACTTCCTATCCTGGAGTCTTTGCTCATAGCCAGTCCGCCGTCAATAAAAAGGCTTAAGTCAGTGAAAAACATTCCGGATTTTATGAGAGATATGTTCTTAGGCCCGCTCACCGGTAGTCTTAGTTCAACATTGGCTATAAACATTTTACTTCCGAAAAAATTCTCAAGACTTATACCTTTTCCGCTGAGTTGGGTATCGCTCCAGTATTGGTCGGTTCTCTCATATCCTCTGACCAGCCAGGGATATCCTATATAAAGCGGCGTAATCATTTCGCTTTCTGAGCCCGAACCAAGTCTTCCGGTATTTAACGACCGGAAAGCTATGGTCAATGGTCTGATAAAGAAATACTTTCTGTAATCGAGCAGTACATTATAAAAATCGAGTGTTCCGAAGTATTTTCCTCCTTCAACTCTGTATCGTGTTCCTCTTATAGGTCCGTTAACTCCCATAAGACTGTTGTCAGTTACAAATGCCACACTTGCAGTCTGAAGGCCAAAACCTTCGGGCGCATCCAGCTTCTCACGTCCCGAACCTATAGGAACACCGAACATGTCATAATATGTTTTGTACTGATCAAACCTGTAATAGTATCTCGATAATTCTGCTGAAGCTTCGAATCTTCTTGTCTGTGATAAAGGATAATATCCATAAAGACCTAATTTATCCTCGAACATCCTCAGATAATTAAGATCTATAGTATTTACAAGATAAGGTTCACCTCCCTTTGTTATCAGAGTATCAATTCCTGAAGTGAGATAGCCATAATAGTTTGGAATATGTGAAAGTGATGCTCCCCATTTAAGCTTTTTTTTCATGTTCATATAAGCTACTTCTCCTCCAAAATCATATATTTCGCCGTTAAGTGAAACCGAAGTAAACAGCTGATTGTCTCCCGCCATATCACTAAAAATTGCACTTATACTTCCTTCCATACCTGTCCCGATAGGCCCTCCTGTTGATACTCCTATAGAACCATTTGTGATATAATCGAGTTTGAATTTCGGACGATACGGTATCGCTTTATATTCTTCTTTCTTAATATCGGAAAAATAATCATAAGGAGAAAAAAGATGGCTGTCCACAAGATTCTGTGCCGCATAAATCATTGGAGGAATAGTGCCGGCAGTATAATCAATTTCAGTTTTTTTAACAGGAACCTCTTTAAAATCTTGAGGTTGAGCACTGTATATAGTGTAACATTGATTGGCATAATATGAATATACAATATCACCTGTGGATAATGCAACTGAAATTGCAGGTGCATTGACTGTAATTCCTGTTATGCCTCGCATATAATTTGTCATCTGCATTATATTGTCAGTTTCAAAGATGTATCTGTAAAGGTTTCTGAAACCATCTCTGTCGGAAAGAAAGTAGAGACTCTTTCCGTCGGAAGAAAACACAGGATTCATATTCCTTGCTCCGGTAAACATTTCCAGAAGTCTGTCATCAGATGGGTTTTCAATATTTACAATTCCTATGTTATAAAAATCATGCTGGAATTTAGATATTTGTCCGGGTAGAGGTTTGTCTGTTACATAGGCTATGTATTTGCCATCGGGCGACCATGAAGGCTGCATATTGGAATAACTGTCAGTTGTAAGTCTTATAACTCTTTCAGATTCTGTCTCATAAAGGTAAATATCTGACACTCCGTCTTTCATGCCGGTTAAGGCAATATATTTTCCGTCGGGCGACCATGAAGGATTTGTAATTGATGGCAGGCCTGGCAATTCAATTTCTTTTATGACTTTTAATTTTTCCATGTTGAATATTATCAGTTTATTCTTACCTTCTGAAAACACGACAAAGGCAAAATCAGAGCAGTCGGGCGACCATGTACCTGAAGATTCGAGATAACAGAGAGCATCAATCTCATCCTTGTTTATACGGTTGGATAGTTTTTTGATTATTTTCCCTGTGGCTGCATCTGCAAGGAAAAGCTCATAATCATAAACATCACGTTCGGATAGAAATACAACATATTTGCCGTCCGGACTTATAGATGGCGAGACATTCATATCTCCGGCATTTTTGCTGAATATTAATTTCTTACCTGTAATCGGATCAATTGTATCAGTTAATACTGATTTATAATTGTTTATAAGGGCTATTCTCCAGAGTGTTGAAAACGACTTGTCATCAACACCAAGCACATCAAGGAAGGCCTTTTCATATCCATGGATAGCTGTTTGTCTGAAAAGCTTCACAATTGATGAATCACCCCATGTTTTCCCAATCATTGCCATAACTGCCTGGCCGTATCTGTATGGAAAATATTTGGTTCCTTTTGTCAGATCCTTTATTGTCGGAATATCATTCGAAAGAACAGCATCTCTCATCCACATAGCGGTATGAGGGTCAATGCTTCCAAGCGAGAAATATTCTGCCATTCCTTCCACGAGCCATAATGGTAAATTGCTGATATTCGAAAGTTTCAGAGAATCGGCTGTTGTAAGCATGTTAAATTGAAAAGCATGAACCAGTTCGTGTCCTAATACATGGTCGGTTTGAGGAAATGACGGAAAAATTGGCATCACAATTCTTCTCTTTAAGGCTTCTGTCACACCTCCCGTGCTCTCACTGATCATCCCTGAAACTACAGTGGTCTGTTGGAACTCTGCATGGTTCTCGTAAATAAAGAGCGGATTGTGTTCTTTGATTGTATCGAGAAACAGAGCCTGGTGATGACGATACCATGCATCAGCCCGACCGGCCAGCATATTCAACACTGAATCGTTTTTGAGATAATGATAAATTTCAAAATTTGGTGTCTGATACACTTCATAGTTGAAAACTTTATAAGAGGGCTTATTCTGACCAAAATACTGAGCATTTATATTCATTATTATCAAGCCCCATAATCCAACCAGAAAACAAACCCTTAATAATAACTTTTTTAAATTTCTTCCTGATTCCATTATAACTCCTAAATTAATTCAATAATATTCTTTTAAGTATTTTATACATTTTAAATATTTTATGGCACAATAATCTAACTGAAAAAACTTGAAAATTAAACCTTGTCAAATTGGCACTCTGACAAATTTTCCTTTAAAAGGTATCAAATTAAATGCCAGATTCGAATGTAGAATTTATTTAACCTTTGACTATAAAAGAAGTAATTGTTTTCCTGTTTTTTTATTGATTGATTTAACACAATGGAATTTTTTAATCTCTGAACCAGCGTAAAAAATGGAGTAAAAACCTTTTCACCACGGATTACACGGGTTTGCACGGATATTTCGTGAAGAATAAATCCGTGTTATATGGTGCCCTCAGTGGTGAATCATTATTAAATATTTTTATCTCTTTAAATTTGTTGATCTGATGATTATAAAAAAGAAAACTGCTTTTCCTGGCTTTATGTGGAGTGAAATTCCGGTTCAATATTATATGATTGCACAAATCCAAATAATATAGAAAACATAATTCTGGCGGGTTTATAACTATCGCAAAAAACGCGGTAAGATTTCATTAACCATGTAAAAATCCAGGCAGGAATATATAATATTTTAAATTTTTTTAAGCTTCGTGCAAGCTATGGCCTTACAGGCAACAATAACATTGGGAATTACACACAATATGCTTCGGTAAATCTTGGTGCGAATTATATCTTCGGAAACAAAGTCGCCAGCGGATCTTATGTATCTAATCTGGCCAATCCGACTCTTAGCTGGGAAAAATCAATGCAGCTTGACATCGGTCTTGATATTGGCTTAATAAACAACAGAATCAGCATCAATTATGATTTCTACTTAAAAAATACGTATGATATGCTATATCGTTTTGATATTCCGCCTTCATCAGGTTTCTCAAGTTTTCAAGGCAACTCAGGCGAGTTGAAATTTTGGGGGCATGAGATTGCATTGACATCAAAGAATTTTGTTGGTGAATTCAAATGGACTACCAATGCTAATATTACATTTGCTGATAATAAGGTTATGTCACTGGCGCCAAATGTGGAAGCCATATACGGAGGAGGTCATATTACAAGGGTTGGCGATCGAATTGGATTATTCTGGGGACTGATACAGGATGGCATTTATGAAACACAGGAGGAGTACGAAAATTCTCCAAAGGCGGCACAATCCCGTGTTGGTACAATTAAATTTGTAGATGTGAACGGTGATAAAGTTATTCGAAACCAGGATGTTGACGGTGACCATACTGTAATAGGAGATCCTACACCAAAATTCCTTTTTGGATTAACCAATACCTTTAATTACAAGAATTTTGACCTTAACATTGTAATGTCAGGTTCAGTTGGCAATGATATCGCTAACCGTTACTATCAAGGTGTCATTAATCTTGATGGCTGCTTTAATGTGCTGAAAGAAGTTAAATACAGATGGAGGTCGGAAGAAAATCCAGGGAAAGGCATATATGGAACTACTACACAACGAACCGCAATGCAACGCGACTAGTTCCATTCTGGTTTTATACAGGACGGAAGTTTTTTGACAATTAAAAATGTTACACTTGGTTATAATTTGAATGTCAGCCGTGTCAGTTTCCTAAGCAGGCTCAGGATATATGCTTCTGTTCAACAATTATATACATTCACCAGATATACAGGAAATAATCCGGAAGTAAGTAATACCTCAAATGTGCTGCAATTGGGTGACGATTACTCCGCATACCCTGTTCCTAGAACATGGACATTTGGCATCAATGTTGGATTTTAATCGATAGAATTCTTAGGGGTAATTATAATTAAAAATATTGAGATATGAAATTCAAATATATGAGTCCAGTTTAAAATCACAATTATTTATAAATTTGCATAGCTGACCTATTTACCAGTAAGATATTTCCCGGGGATAAATATTTACCAAAAATCCAGCGAGAACAAAAATTACCCATGAAAATTTCAATTTTAAGCCTAAAACGTGAAAAAATCATCATAACATTTTGTAAAACAGGCTCTGTTGCCTGATTAAACCTATCTATAAGCCCATCTCGGGAAATGAACCTGTATACCCTTCCAAAATTAATGGCAATTCCGGTATTAAACGCGAACAGGGTTGCTTTAAATAATCCCCTGACTTTTAATTTTCCGCCTGGCGTCCTGATTTTGAATTCATTCATCAATGCCTCAACATTGGGTCTGATCTTGCGACGTTCTTCCGGGATGTTCAGGATATTCCCATTACGCTTGTTTTGCAGGTAATCTTCATGGGTAAAATAATATCGTCCCTTATTCTTGAATATTTGACACTTATCTCTCAACGGACACTGTCTGCAGATAGTCATATCAAAGCGGACTTTATAGCGTTTTTTAGTAGGTGTGGATTCCACTTTTTGGAAGGGACATTCTACAATATATGTATCAGGGGATTGAGAGGTCTGTTCAATTTTTTTCCCTATCTCACTTTCCCTCCCCCTGACTGCCGTTGTTACATGGTTTATTTCCAGTTTTTCAAATTTCTTGTCACTGTCCTCACTGCCATAACCGCCATCTGTATGTATTTCATTCAGTTCCGGAGTCTTCTCAATTATTTTATCCACTCTCTCATTCAGTATCTGGCTGTCATCAATGTTATTGGGATTTACCGAAATATCGGTGATAAGCTGCAGCGGGTTTTCCGGATTTGCTGTTTCAGTGGCATTTATTGTAAATCCTTTATAGTGTTGCCCGTGTTTTTGCCGGTATGTGGCATCCGGGTCATCGGGCGATTGTAACATACTACTGGTTAGTTCTTCTGCCGGCATTGGAATTACCTCCCGCTCCACAACAACAAAATGTTCCCTGTATGCTCTGTGAAAATTGATAAATTCTTTTTTCCCCCGATAGTGTTCCTTTCTACTGATCCATTCATAAACAGTAAAATAAACCTTGCCAAGTCTTTCCAGTTTACAGGGTAACTGTTTCGCTTTTAACCCGTAAATGTATTTGTCCGCCCCTTTTTTCAAATAGGGCTCTATCTGTTTCCTATAAATTTTTTGTCTTCTTCTCCCAGTATCCTCTCCAGTTGTACCAGGATTTCGATCAAAATTGGAGCCTGGAATATCTTTTGATATTGGAGGTAACCAGCGTGGAATCGCTCCTTTGAATATCAGCCTTCATCGGCAATTCTTTGATTTGCCGGGCTGAAAGACTGTCAAAGACCCCTTCGATCAAATTTATCCCTGTTTCCAGTTCATACTCCAGCGCCCTGTTTTGAAAATTGAAAAGTGTTGCCCTGGAAAACGGTACTTCACCAATGCTTACAAGTCCCAATGCTGTTTTAAAACGCAAATCGAACATCGCGCTTTCCATCAGCTCATCGTAACTTAACCCTTTGAGTTCTTTTAAAATCAACGAGGATACCAAAATGTTTATCGGCGTGTTTGGACGGCTTGCTTTATCTGAATACAATTCACTGAAATCATCCTCGTTGAAGTTCCTTAATACCAGATGATAAAACCATTTTTCCTTAGAACCCTCCAGCGCTTCGCGCCTATTTTCCGCACTTTTTTGCAACATCCTTATAAGTATTTGATTATCAATATTAATTTTGTAATTTTGGGTGTTGCAAAATTTTTATCATGTTTATCAGAAAAGTAAAAAATCGGTCTGGAAGTCAATCTGTACAAGTAATACAAAAGTTTCGAGGTAGCTACAAAGTTGTCAAAACTATCGGTTGCGCCACCACTCAGCACGAAATTGAAAAGCTGGAGCAATTGGCCAGGGAGGAGATAGA
>JAGPFZ010000039.1 GCA_018056245.1 Bacteroidales bacterium | reverse complement strand
GTTCGGCTTTGTAGAAAACAGCATGCATGGCTCCATTGTCCGCACTATTGGGATTGTAAGAGCTACAGCAAAAATCGGGCTAATGAACCTTACTTACAATATCAGTCGCTGTACTCAATTAAAAATAATGGTTGCCATGGGATAGTTATGTCCGGACGTGAAAGACGTACTTATGTATGTATCTGATAATTAATTAAATAAAAAATAGGAGGTAAAATTAAGTTTTTAGAAAACCATATAATATATTTGTGTAAAATAACAGCACCAAAAAAGTAGTTTTTCGAGGTACCCATTGTTAATTTTGTAATGTTTTGAAAATTTACCTTTATTTGTACTATAATAGTGTTTAACTTATAATAATTCCCGGATAAATTGTTTTCGCACGAAACCTGTATTATACATTTTGTTTATTTCATTTTTTGTCATTGTATCGTGCACTAAAGGATGTTCCAATAATACATAGTGTGTCTGTGGGAATAAGAATTCTGCTCATAAAAGGAGAATAATCTAATCTCTGAGCCCTTAGCCCTGTGCTCTGTGCTCTGTGCTTCCCTTAAGCATTTAAAAGGCCTGTCCGACCGCAGCAGTTTTTATACTTCTTTCCGCTTCCACACGGACATGGATCATTCCTTCCCGGCAGAGCAATCCTTACAGCCTGATTTTCCCTGTTCCTAACCCATTGCATCACATTTGCCGGAGCTCTTTTATTCTTCAGCTCATTTGCCATGAACTCCATATAAGGCTTCACATGGCTGTAGAACATCTTGTATCCCTCGCACAGGTAGTTTAGTCCGTATTCTCCATCATCAGTCATAGCAATCCTGTGTTTAGGGCATTCACCGGTGCATGCAAATAATACTTCGCATCGTAAACATTGACGCGGCAGACTGTTTCGTTTCCTTATGCCGAAGTCAAACTGTTGCTGTGATTTGACCATCTCGATGAGAGGCTTTTCAAGAATGTTGCCAAGGTAATTTTCGGGATATACATAATGGTCACATGAAAATACGTCACCGTTATGTTCCATTACAAGAGCATCACCACAGGTTTCTGCGAAAATGCATACTCCCGGCATCTCTCCAACCCAGTTGGCAAGGGTTGAATCGAATATTTGTACATAGTATCTTGCTACATCATTGCGAACCCACTCATCAAAAATAGTAATCAGAAATTTGCCATATTCCCTTCCATTAACCGACCATTTTGCCACTTGTGCTTTTTCACCGTAATCATTTGATACAAGTTTCAGCTGGTCATCAAAAATAGTGTCGGCAATGCGCTCAACAACAGGGAGAAACTGCATAAAAACGCTGCCTATTTTCTTCAGAAACCGGTAAGTTTCAAGAGCAAAATGAACGTTATAGTCATTCACCACGCTCAATGTATTAAATTCAACCCTGTGCTTCTCAAGCAACTCTATGCCTTTCATCACCTGTCTAAAAGTCGGACCTCCTGAAACTGTTTTACGATAATGATCGTGATTATGTTCTTCACCGTCAATTGAGATACCTACAAGTATATTATTGTCTTTGAAAAACATACACCAATCGTCATTAAGCCTTGTGCCGTTAGTCTGGAATGCATTTTCAATTCTTTTGCCCCCGGCATACTTCTTCTGAAGTTCGATTGCCTTTTTGAAGAAGTCGAGTCCCATCAGAGTGGGTTCGCCTCCCTGCCATGTAAAATTTACCACAGGAACATCGTTTGCTTCAATATATTGACGGGTGAATTCTTCAAGAAGTCGTTCCGACATTTTAAAATCGCTCCGGCCAGGGTATAATTTCTTTTTTTCGAGATAGTAGCAATATGTGCAATTTAGATTGCAAACAGAACCTGCAGGTTTAACCATCACATTAAATGCGGTAGGACGCCTCAGTTTGAGAGCATCAGTAAAAAGAAGGCTTGATTTATATTTCTGTGAAGGCATAAGCAAATATAATTCTATCTTATATTACAGATATATTACAGACAAATTTAAACTAAATGCAAAGAATAAATTCAACTCTTTGAGAGTAATATAAACATTTAATCCGTAATCTATTAGTGAAAAAAATCTTACGGCGAAGTAATAAATGAATAACTTTTACTTAATTTGAAATTTCATGAAACAGGATGATATTAAAATGATGATATTTGAATTTGTATAATAAATTATTTTTTATGTACTTTTAGAAAAAATATTTTGCATATAAAATACTGACATACAATGGAATTACTTGATAGACTCAAATTAAACGCTAAAAAGCTCAATAAAAGAATCGTACTGCCCGAGGGATATGAAGAAAGAACTCTTAAAGCAGCAGATATCTGCATTGCTGAAAAAATTGCTTCAATAATCTTGATAGGTAATCGCGACGAAATTCATAGGGATGCGGAAAAATTTGGACTTAAGAATCTAAGAGAAGCTACAATTGTAGATCCCAAAAATCATGAGAAGAAAGAGCATTATATCAATTTGATGGTTGAACTGCGGAAGCATAAAGGGCTGACCAGGGAAGAAGCCTCAAGACTTATTGAAGATCCACTTTATCTTGGTGTAATGATGATAAAGAATGGTGATGCTGATGGCGAAGTCTCAGGTGCCGATCATGCGACAAGTGACGTTCTAAGGCCTGCATTACAATTTATAAAGACTGCACCAGGGATATCTTTAGTTTCAGGTGCGTTTATAATTATTCTTCCCGATAAAAGCTTTGGCGAAAATGGAGTGTTGTTTTATGCCGATAGCGGTGTAAATCCCAATCCAGATGAACGCGAACTTGCTGAAATTGCAATTACTTCGGCACGATCTGCAAGGCAGTTGTGCGGATACGAACCAAGAATAGCAATGTTAAGCTTTTCTACTAAAGGCAGCGCCTCGCACCCGATGGTTGACAAAGTAATTAATGCCACACGCATTGCAAAGGAGATGGCTCCAGAGCTATTGATTGACGGAGAACTACAGGGCGATGCAGCTCTTGTTGAATCAGTTGGGCAAAAGAAAGCTCCTGGAAGTCCGGTTGCCGGTAAAGCGAATGTTTTGATTTTCCCTGACTTGAATTCCGGAAATATCGCCTATAAATTAACCGAGAGGCTTGCACATGCAATAGCTCTCGGACCAATTTTACAGGGCATAGCATCTCCGGTTAATGATCTTTCAAGAGGATGTTCGGTAAATGACATAGTGGATGTTATAGCTATTACTGCTAACCAGGCTGCTATATAAAATATGTAAATTATTTCTTTGTTTAACACAATTTAATTAAATTTTAAATAATGATAATTCTTGTACTTAACTGCGGAAGTTCTTCAATTAAATATCAGGTTTTTAACTTTTCAAATGGCAATCAGGTAATTGCAAAAGGCATCGTTGAACGTATAGGCCTTAGTGATGGCATTTTGACTCATAAACCGGCAGGAAAAGAACAATTAAGGATAATTACCGATATTCCTGACCACACAGTTGGAATCCACATGGTTATTGATGCTCTTATAAATCCCGAACATGGTGTTATTAAAAATATAGATGAAATTACAGCTGTCGGACACAGAGTAGTTCAAGGCGGAGAGAAATTTCAGAAAAGTGTGCTTATCAATGAGGATGTGAAGAAAGCTATTGAAGTTTATTGCGAACTTGCACCGCTTCATAATCCTGCAAACCTGAAAGGAATTCTTTCTGTCGAAAAACTTATACCAGATGTACCACAAGTAGCTGTATTCGATACTTCCTTCCATCAAACAATGCCTGATTATGCATTTATGTATGCTATCCCTTATGAATATTATTTAAAATATCGCATCAGAAAATATGGGTATCACGGTACAAGCCATAAATTCGTCGCAGGCAAAGCTGCTGAAATTCTTGGAAAGAACATAAAAGACCTTAAGATAATTACATGCCATCTTGGGAACGGCTCGTCTATGACAGCAATCAAAAACGGCATATCAGTTGACACCTCTATGGGATTTACTCCTGTAGATGGCCTGATTATGGGTACGCGCACAGGCGATATTGATCCGGGTGTGCTTCTTTATCTTGCCGATAAGGAACATCTTAATCTTGCTGATATTAATAACCTTATCAACAGAAAAAGTGGTGTTGCAGGTATATCTGGAATCTCATCCGATATGAGAGACATAGAAAATTCAGCAGCCGAAGGTAATCCCCGCGCGATACTCGCTCTTAAAATGTTTGCATACCGTGTCAAAAAATATATAGGATCTTATATTGCCGCAATGGATGGACTTGACCTTCTGATATTTACAGGCGGTATTGGAGAAAATGATTTTAACATGCGGAAAATGATTTGCTCAAATATGGAATATCTCGGGATACTTTTTGATTCCGAAATAAACGATGGTGTTAGAGGTAAAGATATTATTCTTTCACGGCCTGAATCAAAAGTTACGGTAATGGCAGTAACTACTGACGAAGAGTTTGTGATCGCTTCGGACACCAAAAATATAGTTGAAAAAATACCAACAGGAAAGAATACTGGCTAATAAACATGCTTAAAAAGCTCGAAGATCTGAAAGAAATTATTGCAAATGAGCCAGTTAAAAAATTGGTTCTTGCTCCTGCGCACGATCAGGGCTCTTTGGGGGCTGTTCTGAAAGCTTATACCGAAGGTTTTATAATACCAATTCTTATCGGCGACAAAGACAGTATTCAAGACTTAGCTGTATCTAATGGTTATGATATATCGGAGTTCACAGTAATTCATGAACCTGTAATAGAAAAGGCTGTTGAATTAGCTGTAAAAATGGTACACAATAAAGATGCTGAAGTACTTATGAAGGGAAAAGTAGGCACTTCAACTCTACTTAAATATGTACTTAATAAGGAATGGGGCCTTCGAACAGGAAGATTACTCTCACATTTCGCTTTATTTGAGGTAGAAACATATCATAAACTGCTTGCAGTAACTGATGTGGCAATGAATATAGCTCCAAAGCTGCAGGAAAAAATTGCTATTATAAATAACTCTGTTGATTGTCTTCACAAACTTGGAATAACTATGCCAAAAGTCGCTGTTTTGGGTGCTGTGGAAATGGTTAACGAGAATATGGAAGCAACTCTTGATGCAGCGCTCCTTTCAAAAATGAACCAGAGAGAACAAATAAAAGGATGTATTATTGACGGTCCCCTTGCCTTCGACAATGCTGTTAGCATCGACAGTGCCATACATAAGGGAATAAAAAGTGATGTTGCCGGAGATACCGACCTATTGCTGATGCCTGATTTAGAAGTTGGCAATGTTCTTTATAAATCTCTTGTTTTTTTTGCAAATGCAAAAGTTGCATCCGTAATCCTTGGAGCAGCAGCTCCAATTGTCCTGACATCCAGATCCGATTCGGAACAGGCTAAACACGACAGTATTCTTCTCGCATCGGCAGCCAGCAAAAAATATCCATGAAAATCATCCAATACAATTCTACTGAAAATCGAAATGACAAAAATTCTTTATATCTCAATGTTCTGCTTTAATAATATCCGGACTATTCAATAGAAGCTATAACCCAAAATACTATTCCATCCTGCGCAATCATATATAACCAGACGAAAATATTTTTATTTTAACGGAAATGAATAAGTCTCTGATAATTGCAATAAATCCAGGTTCTACCTCAACAAAGCTATCAGTATATGACAGAGAAAAACCTGTTTTCGAAAAAATTATCAGACATTCTTCTGCAGAACTTAACAGATTTAATAAAATTACAGATCAGCTCCATTTCCGTAAAGAAATGATAATGAATGAACTAATTGAGCACAATATAGATCTTTCATCAGTTTTAGCAGTGGTTGGAAGGGGAGGGCTTATGAAACCTGTCGAATCAGGAATTTACAGAGTTAATGATGCTATGAAGAATGATTTGATTAACAGGCCGATGGGTGAACATGCCAGCAACCTGGGCGCACTTATTGCAGATGAAATTGCATCGGAACTTTCCGATACCCCTTCTTTTAGTGTAGATCCGGTTGTAGTTGATGAACTTCAGCCTGTTGCCAGGCTATCAGGCCATCCTGTTATCTCAAGATTGTCAATTTTTCATGCTTTGAACCAGAAATCCGTTGCAAGATTATTTGCATCTGAGCATGGCAAAAGATATGAGGAATTAAACCTTATTGTTGCTCACATGGGTGGCGGTATTAGCGTCGGCGCTCATTTGAAAGGAAAAGTGATTGATGTGAACAATGCACTTAGCGGTGATGGCCCTTTTTCCCCTGAAAGGTCAGGCGGCTTGCCTTCAAGTCAGCTTGCCGATTTATGCTTCAGCGGAAAATATACCCATGAAGAAATTAAATCAATGCTGGTTGGAATGGGAGGGATGACGGCTTATCTTGGTACAAACGACTTCAGAGAAATTTGCAGAAGAGCTTCCGGCGGTGATATTACTGCACAACTAGTAATTGATGCGGCAGCATACCAGGTTTCAAAAGAAATCGGAAGCATGGCAACCGTGCTTAAAGGAGAAGTTGACACTATAATACTTACTGGAGGCCTGGCTTTTCAAAATTCATTTATCGAAAAAATAATATCAAGCGTAAAATTTATTGCTGCAGTTACGGTTTACCCGGGTGAATATGAAATGCAAGCTCTTGTAGCAAATACTCTACTTGCACTCGATGGGAAAATAGAGATTAAGCAATATGTATGAGTACTTTTATATTGTTTTTGGTTAAATTGCAGTAATCATTTATTATAAACACATTTTAGAAAGGATGAAAAATTTTTTTGGTTCAGGTAAAATAAGATATTCTAAACTGACAGTAATTCTGTTTTTATTTGTACTGAACTTAACTTATGCCGAGGCACAACAAGAGAAAGAGGAGCGCCCGCCGATTAAGGAACGCATCTTTTTTGGTGGAAATTTCTCACTTCAAATCGGAACATACACTGATATTGAGTTGTCGCCAATAGTCGGCTTGTGGATTTTTCCACGGGTTGCTGTAGCTGCCGGACCGAGCTACAGGTTTTATAAATTTCTGGATGAAAAAACCAACATATTTGGCTTACATACCTATGCACAGTTTATCTTTTTGCGTGATTTAGACAAAATTATTCCGAGCGGGATACATACAAGCCTGTTTTTGCATATCGAAGAAGAAATTCTTTCACTTGAATCGAAATTCTGGAAGCCAACCTATATTGAGTCTCAACCGCGGCGCTTTTATGAATATGCAACTCTTGCAGGGGCAGGCATTAGCCAGCAGATAGGAATCCGTTCATCAGTCAACTTAATATTTCTCTGGTCTCTCACTAGTTCAGAATATGCACTTTATAACAATCCTGAAATCAGAATAAGTTTTATTTTCTGAGATATTATTAGAAATTTTCGATGGATTAGGTCGTGCTCAATATCCGGGATAATCATAGTTTTTACATTGTTCCGGCACTATATTTTTAACTCTTCTCCTTCTGATCTGGCAATTATTACTGCAGCACATGTATCTCCGTATACATTTATTGTTGTCCTGAACATATCAATGATTCGGTCAACAGCCAGAACAAGGCCAATACCTTCGAGCGGCAATCCAACAGCTTTAAGTACAACTGCCATCATAACAAGGCCTGCCATTGGGATTCCTGCGGAGCCTATGGCAGCAAGCAAAGCAGTAAAGATTATTACTATCTGCTGTGTAAAGCTAAGGTCTATACCATAAGCCTGAGCAATAAAAATTACTGCAACACATTCATACAATGCCGTCCCGTTCATATTAATTGTTGCACCAAGCGGCAATGTAAAACTGGCTATTTTATTCGATACGCCGTCTTTATTTTCCACTGCCTCCATTGACAATGGAAGTGTTGCATTTGAAGAAGAGGTTGAAAATGCCGTTAATAAAGGTGTTGCCATGTTTTTGAGGTGCTTAACAGGACTTACATTTCCGAGAAACTTAACAAAAAGAGGGAGTGTGATTAAACCATGAATAAGCAATCCTGCTAAAACTGTTACGAAATAAAGTCCTAATCGGCCTATAAGCTCCGAAATTTGATTTCCCATAGCTATTTGCTGAGCGATTATCTTCGCTGTAATACTGAATACACCAATAGGAGTGAATTTTATTATAAAAAGTGTAATTTTCATAATGACTTCAAAGCCTGCATTAAAAAAATCGGTAAGTAAAGTACGATGCTTTTCACTTATTCTTGTTATGAAGAATCCCAATAAAATTGAAAAAAATATTATAGCTAACATTTGATCTTGAGCCATGGCTTTAAAAATATTGTCGGGAACAATATTTATAATAGTTTGTTGCAGATTTTCAGATGCGATTGCGATGTCTTCATTTATTGGTGTCAATCCGAGTTTTGCATCCACCCCTGGTTTTATTATTGAAACAAGTACAAAGCCTGTTATTATTGCAATCAGTGTTGAAAGAATATAAAATCCAATGGTCTTTAGTCCAAGTCTGCCAAGATTTCCACTACTGCCCACACTAGCAACACCTGACGTAATTGAGCAAAGAATTAAGGGAATAATAATCATATTAAGAGCTCTTAAAAATATGTCGCCAGCCCAATTAGTATAAATAGTAAGATTATGAGCAAAATAGCCGAAAAAGCCTCCGGAAATAATAGCAACGATTATCTGATAGTGGAGTGGGAAAGTAAATCTTTTTCTTGTCATAGTTTGAAATTATCAGGTAAAGAAAAATATTGTTTTTGTCAAAACAATATTTATAAAAATATTTTCACAAGAAAAACCATAGGTTTACATATGTATATTTTAAATGACATATATTTACATATGTAATGCAAACAATCTACTATATTAATTCACGATTGTAAATATATTTTTAAAATATAATTTAATCGTTTTATAATGCTATTTATCATATATATAGATAATTTTATTTAAATGTTTACTATAAATAAAAAATAGTATATTTTATTAAAAATATGAATAAATTTTAGAAAAGAAATATATGTTGTTAATTACCAGAAAAAAACAATATCTAATATTAAGTAATATTAAGTAATATTAAATATTCATTCTTGAATATGGATGATTATCTGGTTAATAATATTATTATCAATATTACCCAAATTACCAGAAAATTGTTTCTATATTATACGTTTTATACCGTCTTATAAGAGTCGTAAAATATATAATTTAATTATTTGGAAATTCAATTTGTATTAATAGTATTGTTTAATAATGTTACATTTGTAAACATAATATATTTACATTAGTAATTTTTAAAATGTTTACATTTGTAATGTAATTCAATTTTATTATGAAAGAAAGAATACTTGAATTTCTTAAAGAGGAAAATAAAACGGCTTTTCAATTTGCAGTTGAAATTGGAGTTCAACCTTCAAGCGTTTCTCATATTTTGTCAGGTCGTAATAACCCAAGTCTTGATTTCGTTATAAAAATGCTTTCCAGATACACTGATTTATCACCCGAATGGCTTTTATTCGGCAAAGGAGAAATGTACAAAGGAAAGATAATGAATAACCTTTTTCCAGGAAATAATTCATATACCTCTGAAAAAGCTGCTATAAATGAAAAAACAGACATCAATGCTGCAGAAGAGAATAAGGAATCTACTATAAATGAATCAAAAATAATTGATGATTTAAACCGCAATATTTCTAATAAAAAAATTAAAAAGCCTGCACAGCGTATAATTATATTCTATGACGACAATACTTTCAATGAATATTTTTCAGAATAAGAGACAACTTGTTTTAAAAATATATATTTCTTTTCACCCGTTTATACATATCAATTATATTTGCATTAAACAGTTGGCTGATGACAAAATTGATAAGGTCGTTAAAACTTGTTGAAAAGATTAAATTAAATCAGGATTTTTTTATTCTGAAACTTTTATCAGCCGAACCTTTACCACTTATTCTTCCAGGTCAGTTTGTACATGCAAGAATAGATAACAGTAAAGAAACTTTTCTAAGGCGTCCGTTTTCAGTTCACGACGTTGATTACGATGACAATACGATTAAACTTCTTATTCAACAGGTTGGCAGGGGAACAGAATCACTATCAAGGCTCAATATAGATGACTATCTGAATATTATTTACCCTCTTGGAAATTCATTCTCTATGCCTAATTCAGGAGAGAAGATTCTGATTGCGGGAGGTGGTACAGGCGTTGCCCCGCTTTTTTTCCTTGCTAAATATCTTTTCTTTCAGGGTTTTTTCACCGACATTGTTCTCGGATTCAGAAACAGGGATAGAATAATCGAATCAAATGAACTGGCTGACTATGGAAATGTATTTATTACAACTGAAGATGGTTCGGAAGGTATAAAAGGAATTGTTACTGACCATCCTGTTTTTAAGAGCAAAAAATTTGATAGAATTTATTGCTGCGGCCCTCTTTTAATGATGAAAGCAGTAGGAGATTATGCAAAATCCAATCAAATATATTGTGAAGTGTCACTTGAAAATCTCATGGCATGTGGTATTGGTATTTGTCTTTGTTGTGTGGAAAAGACTATCCACGGTAATCTTTGCACATGTACCGATGGACCTGTATTCAATTTAAGTGAACTGCTATGGTAAACCTGAGCTTTAAAATAAGAAACCTTTACTTTAAAAACATGGTGCTTACTGCCTCCGGTACATGTGGTTATGGAATGGAACTTGAAGATTTTATACCGGTCGAATCACTTGGAGGAATTATTATTAAAGGTACAACGCTTGAACCAAGAGAGGGTAATCCATATCCGAGAATGGCAGAAACCGCTTCTGGAATGCTGAATTCTGTAGGCTTGCAAAATAAGGGCATAAATTACTTCGAAAAAAATATATACCCTGTAATTTCCAGATATAAAACAAATGTTATTGTAAATATAAACGGCAACACAATAGAGGATTATGTTGCACTTGCAGAAAGAATCAATGCCCTCGAAAGGATAAATGCCATCGAACTTAATATCTCGTGTCCGAATGTGAAAATGGGAGGTATGCTTTTCGGAACAAATCCTGAAATGGCAAGGAAAGTCATTAAAGAAGTAAGAAAAGTATATACCAAAATTTTGATAGTGAAATTATCTCCTAATGTAACCTCTGTGGATGAATTTGCCAGAATAGCAGAAGATGAGGGAGCCGACTCTATTTCACTGATTAATACTCTTCTCGGAATGGCTGTTGATATAAGGACTATGAAACCTGTTTTACCAAGTTACACAGGCGGGCTATCGGGTCCGGCGATAAAACCTGTCGCACTTCGAATGGTATGGCAAGTAGCTAAAGCTGTAAAAATTCCAGTCATTGGAATCGGAGGAATAATGAACGCAAGGGATGCACTCGAATTTATAATGGCAGGTGCAACAGCAATTCAGGTCGGTACAGCTATGTTCATTGACCCTGAAACTCCATTGAAAATTATTTCAGGAATAGAACAATTCCTCAATGAAAATAACCTTGATAATTATTTTTCACTTATAGGATGCATAAACACTTAAACTCTTTTGCAATCTGTTAATATCAAATCTCTGTATTTTAATAATCAATTAAAAAATAAATGATTAAATTAGATTTGTTAATAAATTATAAACTTCAATATCTGGATGTAAATATTTATTTGTCGTTTCAATTTTAAATTCATATTTTCAAAAAGTTTATTTAAAAATAATTAATTTCTGACATTTTCTATCTAATAAATATAATATGACAGAGTATATACAAATTGACGATCTTGATCGGAAAATTCTTGATATAATAACCAGGGATGCTAGAATTCCTTACCTTGAAATTGCAAGGGAATGTGGTGTTTCAGGTGCTGCAATTCACCAGCGTGTCCAGCGCCTGATAAGAATAGGAGTAATCAAAGGATCGGAATTTAAAGTAGATCCTGCTATGGTTGGCTTCAAAACATGCGCGTTTATAGGTATTTTTCTGGACCACCCCGGAAAATACAGAGAAGTAATAAAAAAATTCAAAGAAATTCCGGAAATAATCGAATGTCACTATACAACCGGAAACTATTCTTTATTCATCAAAGTATATGCAAGAGATAATGAACACCTGAGAACGATTCTTACAGATAATATCCAGACTATTCAAGGTATAACACGCACGGAAACATTAATTTCGCTTGAAGAGTCAATAAACCGGCAAATACCTGCTTTGTCAAAATAGAAATAAAAAATCTTTTAAATGAATTTTATTTCATTCAGATTCTTTTCCAGACTAACCAACTTATAATAAGTAAATTGCCATGACGGTATTAATTGAATACATGCCGACTTTTTTGTTGATGTCGATAATCTGGAGTATTGTTATTAAACCCTCTTATAGGAGATATTTTTAAAGATTTTTACTTTTTTATAAATATTTTTTAAATTTATTCTACATTTGCACTCGCAAAAAAGAGGGTCCAGTAGCTCAGCCGGTAGAGCACATCCCTTTTAAGGATGGGGCCCTGGGTTCGAATCCCAGCTGGATCACAAAACTTGTACTACTTGTTTTATTGTATATTAATTTTCGCCTGAGCACCTAAAGTATTATTTTTTTTACTGTTAATGAATTTTTATTTATGTTTGTTTTATAACTAAATGACTAAAATCTCCGAAGCATGAACAAAATAAAATTTAAACTATTTAACACATATTTTGTATTATTAGTTCTTTCCGGAGGCGTTTCTATGGCCCAGATTGACAATGTTGATTTTTTACGGGCAGGCGCATCGGATGGAATGAAAATTATCAAGGCTTATATAAGTCCATGGGCTAATGCTTTTGGGGCCGGACTTAACGGCGGCTGGTATAATACTGCAAAACCTCATAAACTGGGTGGATTTGACATTACAACATCTATTAATATTGGAGTTGTTCCCGAATCTGCCGGAACATTCAATGTATCCGACCTTGGTCTGACAACATTACAGGGCTCAGGTACATCTCCGACAATTTCAGGGCCCGATGTTGAGGGGCCTGAACTCTTTAAAACAGAAAACGGAATAGAACTTGCTTCGTTCTCGCTTCCACCCGGAACGGGTTGGAGGTATATTCCGGCACCCACTTTACAAGCTGGAATAGGACTACCCTTTGGAACAGAAATAAAAGTCAGGTTTCTTCCAAAAATAAATATGAAGGAAAACGGAAGTTTAGGGCTCTGGGGTGTAGGTATTATGCATAGTATTATTCAATATTTACCAGGAAATAAACTTCTTCCCCTTGATGTTTCATTGTTTGGAAGTTATACGAAATTGAACGGCGACGTTGGTGTGAGCCTCCAGCCTGATCCGAAAGTGCCTCAAAACTATTCTGCCTATAATATCTCAACTTCATTCGACGACCAGAATATTGGATCAACTGTTGAAGCTTTGAATATCGGCCTTCTGGGATCAGTAAACATTGCTGTCCTGAATATATATGGAGGAATAGGATACAGTAATACCAAAACTAAGGTTTCTCTTGAAGGTAACTTTCCAACACCTGTGCTTGTTACCTCAGGAACCCCGCATGCCGAATATAACGACTCGGGAGTGCTGAAAGGCAATAGTATTGAACCTCTTGAAGTAAAAAACTTTTCAGGAATGAGAATTAATATCGGACTCAGGGTAAAACTTGCAGTTCTGACCATTCATGCCGACTATACAAGAGCACAGTATAACGTGTTCTCAGGTGGAATCGGGATTTCATTCCGTTAAAATTATCGATTTTTAATATAATAAAAACTCCCCGTCCTTATATAGTCGGGGAGTTTTTATTCCTTTCCGCATCGTTATCTGGTAAATTATTATTATCTTAATAACAAAATTATCAGCATGCAGTCGAAACAGGTTTATACAAAGTATAGAGCTCTATTACTGGCATGTAATAAGTTTATTCCTGCCGATGATGTTTCGAAAATAAGAAAAGCTATAGATATCCTTGTTAGCAATTGTGAAGGGAAAACGACAGCTATAGGAGGTTCTATAATACTGCACGCTCTTAATGTTTCACTTATAGTGGCTCAGGATTTAGGATTGGGAATTTCCTCAATAACAGGCTCACTCTTATGTCATGCATGGGATTCTATTAAACATAAGAAAGATGAAATTTCAAAAGAGTTTGGGGAGAGCACTTTAAAAATTCTTGAAGGATTATCAAAGATTAATATTATTGAGCCTGCACAAGCTTCATACCAGGCTGAAAGTTTTCGCAAACTTATGTTAAGCCTTGCAGAAGATGTAAGGGTAATACTCATCCGGTTAGCAGAACGGCTCGATTTAATGAGGAATCTGGATAGCGCAGATGAAAAAGAGAAACTCTCACTTGCATCCGAAACATATTTTCTTTATGCGCCTCTTGCTCACCGACTTGGACTTTATAATATCAAATCGGAACTCGAGGATCTCTCAGTTAAATACCTCGAACCTGAACAATATAATTATATAAATGAAAGATTAAAACAAACAGCTTCGTCACGTAACAAACTTATAAGAGAATTTATAGCCCCTATAAGAGAAAAGTTGCTAAAGCATGGCTTTAAGTTCGCTATAAAAAGTCGCACCAAATCAATTCATTCCATTTTAAGTAAAATGAAACAACAGGGAGTGGAATTTGAAGAGGTGTATGATATTTTTGCAGTAAGAATAATAATTGATAGCGATCCTCAAAACGAAAAATCAGACTGCTGGCAGGTTTATTCAATAGTGACCGATATTTATCAACCTAATCCGAGCCGGTTGCGTGACTGGATTTCTGTTCCAAAATCTAACGGGTATGAATCTTTGCATACTACGGTTATTGGTCCAGGCGGTAAATGGGTGGAAGTACAAATAAGAACCAAAAGAATGGATGAGATAGCTGAAAAAGGACTTGCTGCCCATTACAAATATAAAGGATTAAACGGCGATTCAGGTATTGACAGATGGCTTGCCCGAATGAGAGAAATCCTGGAATCGTCAGATAAAGACGACTCTTTTATAGATCAGATAAAACCAGGGCTCTATTCCGATGAAGTTTTTGTTTTCACTCCGAACGGAGACCTTCGTCAGCTTCCGGCCGGCTCAACAGTTCTGGACTTTGCCTTTGATATTCATTCGGAAATAGGTTGTACATGTGTCGGTGCAAAAGTTAACGGAAAAAATGTAACAATAAGACATGTGCTTCAGAACGGCGATCATGTTTCGATTTTGACTTCCCGAAACCAGAAACCTAATCAGGACTGGCTTTCTT
>JAGPFZ010000038.1 GCA_018056245.1 Bacteroidales bacterium | reverse complement strand
ACTTACTCAATAAAATAGCAAATTATAACAAAATATTGTTCACTACATTTTTGAAAATTGGAAGTAAGAATTACAATTTTATGAGGGTCTCAGAAGCATTGATCCCATTTAACTGTCAAACTCGGGAACTCATGAAGATGTTAATTAAGCAGGTATTGTTCTCAGGTTTTATTTTTTTATGCGTGAACGTTTTGCCAGCGCAGACAAGGATTGAAGGCTTACATTACATTGACAAAACGCCGGTTTCAGTAGAGATAGAGGGTGATAAAATTGTAAGTATTACCTCTGTTGAGAGATTAACCGATGGAAGTAAGGCTGTTTACATTGCACCTGGTCTTATTGATATTCAGATAAATGGCTTTATGGGAGTTGATTTTGCTGACCCTGAGCTGAATAAAGAAGATATCATAAAAGCAATTGAAGCACTTTGGGAACATGGGATTACAACTTTTTTGCCTACTTTGATTACGGCCGGCCATGAACAATTGTTAAGAAGTTTCAGGATATTTGCTCGAGCTCTGGAAGATTCGGTGATTTCGCAGACGATTCCCGGACTTCATCTTGAAGGGCCTTATATTTCTCCAGAGCCTGGTTATCGCGGGGCTCATCTTGAGAAATATATCCGAAGGCCTGATTGGGATGAGTTTCAGGAATTTCAGAAGGCATCTAACCAGCATATCAAACTGATTACTCTTGCTCCGGAGATAGAGGGAGCGATACCATTTATTCAAAGATGTGCGGAAACAGGCGTAGTTGTTTCAATGGGACACCATAACGGGAATTCTGAGATAATTAAATCGGCGACTTATGCAGGTGCGAGGTTGTCAACTCACATGGGTAACGGTTGTGCTAATGAAATAAATCGTCACAATAATCCGCTCTGGCCCCAGTTGTCGAATGAATCTCTTTGTATAAGCATTATTGCTGACGGGTTTCACTTAAATTCAGACGAGATCAGATGTTTTTACATGATCAAAGGTGCTGAGCGTACTATTTTAGTTTCTGACGCTCTCGATCTGGCCGGGCTGGAACCAGGCGAATATATTAGAGGGGAGCGTAAAGTGATTTTAACTCCAGATGTTGTTAAATTCCCTGCAGAAAATGTATTGGCCGGAGCCGCATCTCCTGTTTCGAAAGGAGTTATAAATATTATGAGGTTTACTGGATGTAGCATAGGTGATGCTATCCGGATGGCCAGTTCAAATCCGGCAAGGTTGCTTGGATTGAACTATCTGGGAGAATTAAAGCCCGGTAATCGTGCTGATATTATTCTTTTTACTCCTGGCGAAAAAGATATGGAAATAAAAAAGACATATGTGGCCGGTAAATTAGTATACGAGTCAAAAAGACAGGAATAACACATAAATAAATTAAACAGCATCCAGATATGAATGAGACAAGGACGAAGGTGGGTCATTATCGTTATAAAATTTTAGCTTTAGTATTTTTTGCTACAACTATCAATTATTTTGATCGCAGTATCATAGGCGTGATGGTCCCCATCTTACAAAAGTTATTTGGATGGTCGAATACTGACTATGCCTCCATTACGATTTCCTTTAAGATAGCTTATGGAATTGGTCTGCTGTTTATGGGAAACATTATTGACAGGCTGGGTACTAAAATTGGTTACACTATTTCGATTGCAATCTGGAGCATTTTTGGGATGCTACATGCTGCTATACGACCTGCCTTTAGTTTGGTTGGGTTTATTATTGCGCGTTTTGGGCTTGGTATTGGAGAATCAGGTAATTTTCCGGCAGCAGTAAAGACAGTAGCCGAGTGGTTTCCTAAAAAGGAGAGAGCCTTTGCAAACGGGATTTTTGATGCTTCAACAAGTGTGGGAGCGATTCTTGCGCCGTTTGTTGTTGGTGCTATCGTTTCTGTTGATGGTAAAAACTGGCAGATACCATTTTTAATTACCGGTGCATTAAGTTCTATCTGGGTTTTTCTCTGGTTAAAGACTTACCATAAACCGCAGGATCACCCGAAGTTGAGCAAAGAAGAGCTTGCATATATAAATAGTGATTCCATTGAAGAAACTCCGGAAAAAATTCCATGGGCAAGACTATTGCCGAAGCGTGAAACATGGGCTTTTGCACTGACCACAGTTACAGATGCGGTGTGGTGGTTTTACCTGTTCTGGGGAGCAAAGTTTCTTGGTGAACAGTTTGGAGTAGATATAAATAATATAGGGCTTCCGTTTCTGATAATTTTTTTAATGGCCGATGTAGGGAGCCTTGGCGGGGGATATACTTCAGGAGCGTTGATTCGTAAAGGCTGGACGGTCAATCGGGCCCGAAAAATTACAATGCTGGTATGTGCAATTCTTATTCTTCCGGTTTCTTTTGTGCCTATGTTAGCCAGCAAATGGCTGGCTGTATTTTTGATTGGTCTGGCTGCTGCGGGTCATCAGTCGTGGTCAATTACAGGCTATACTCTGGTTTCAGATGTTTTCCCCAGGAAAGCTGTTGCCTCGGTAACAGGGATAGGGAAGATGGTTGGAGTAGCCACGTCTATCGTTGCCGATTATGCACTTGGGACAGTACTTGATTCTTCGGGCAATTTGGGTTATTTCTGGGCATTTATTATTGCCGGATTGTCGTATCTTTTTATTTTAATCTTTGTGCATTTACTTATGCCTAAAATGACCCCACTTAATGATAATCTTGAATATGTTAAGGTAGAGGATATTAATAAAATAACCACATAAATAAAAAATTATGGAAATAATTATTTCAGAGACCAAGAAGGAACTTGGGAAGAAAGCAGCTCATCATGGGGCAGAACTAATTCGCGAAGCAATACGGGAAAAAGGCGAAGCAAATATCATTCTGGCAACCGGAGCATCGCAGTTTGAAATGTTAAGTGAATTAGTGCGGGAAGATATTAACTGGTCAGTAGTAACTGCATTTCACCTGGACGAATATATTGGTATATCAGAGGATCATCCGGCTTCTTTTCGTAAATATCTAAAAGAGAGATTTGCAGATCTGGTTCCTTTGAAAGCATTTCATTACGTAAACGGTAGCAGTGATAATCCTGAGGAAGAATGTATCCTACTTGGGAAACTTATTGCAGAACATCCGATTGATGTAGCCTTTATTGGGATTGGAGAGAATGGTCATTTGGCATTCAACGATCCTCCTGCCGATTTCGAAACGGAAGAAGCCTATCTGGTTGTTAACTTGGATGAAGAGTGTCGGAAACAACAGGTAGGCGAAGGATGGTTTCAGACACTTGAAGATGTTCCGAAACAAGCTATTAGTATGTCAATTAAACAAATAATGAAATCGAAGGCTATCATTTGCAGTGTTCCGGACAAACGAAAAGCCCGGGCAGTATATTTGACTATCAATCATGAGATATCGCCCGCCTGTCCGGCCAGCATCTTACGCAAACATCCGAAAGCTTTTTTATATTTGGATCGAGACTCTGCATCATTGATATGAAAAAACTTTTTCTTCTCTTTTTATTGTTTTCTAATAAAATATAAAAGTCATGAAATTTTTGAGATATAATTTTGTATTGTTTTTTATAATGACAACAGGAATTGCTTTAGCGCAGAAACATAATCCATATCATCCTGATTTTGCAAAGCCTGAAAATATCAAAGGAATGAAATTAGTATGGAATGATGAATTCAATAAAAACGGCAAGCCCGACAGTGCGTTCTGGATATATGAGAAGGGCTTTGTAAGGAATCAGGAACTTCAATGGTATCAGGAAGATAATGCGATTATTAAGAATGGAGTTCTTTTGATTGAAGGACGAAAAGAAAGGGTGAAAAATCCAAACTATATCGAAGGAAGCAACAGATGGCAACTTAACAGGGAATATGCAAATTACACTTCATCGAGTATCCAGACAAGAGGTAAAAAATCGTGGTTATATGGTACTTTTATAATTCGTGCCCGGATAGATACTGCTATGGGTTCATGGCCTGCAATATGGACGCTTGGAGTTAATGGACGGTGGCCGGCCGGCGGAGAAATAGATATTATGGAATTCTATAGAAGAAACAATATCCCGATCATTTTAGCAAATGTAGCATGGATGGGAGATTCAGGTCAAGCTAAATGGCACACTGAAATAAGGCCTTTAGATGACTTTATATCAAAAGATGACGACTGGGTCAGGAAATTTCACATCTGGAAAATGGAATGGAATAGTAATTTTATCAAATTATATCTCGACGACCTTCTAATCAATACTACAATGCTAAGTGAAACAATTAATCCTGACGGAAGGAACCCTTTCAAAGAGCCCCAGTATTTACTATTAAATCTTGCTATTGGAGCCAACGGTGGTGATCCGTCAAATACTGTGTTTCCAATAACATACGAGGTTGATTATGTGAGAGTTTATCAATCAAAAAATAAATAATTAACAACAATTAATTGAATTTAAATGAGAAAAGATAAGGTGTATAAACAATTTGTAATATGTTTAATGTCAGGTATTATTTTATTGTTTTTACCTGAGGTTGTATTATCGCAAACAACGGTGAGGATTTGGGAAGCTGATGAGGTGATACCGACTTACAAGGCCGGCCCACCTGAGCCCAATCCAATGTTCTTTTTTGGGAAACAGTCGCAGGGAGCTGAAGGAAGAATTTATCCATATCCTCTTTACGATAATCTCACCAATGTAAAAAGTGACAAAACCTATCATCTTGTTTATCTCGAAAATGAATATGTTAAGATTGGTATTCTACCTGAAATTGGTGGGCGGATATTTTCTGCGGTTGATAAGACAAACAATTATAATTTTATTTACAAGCAAAGTGTTATCAAGCCTGCTCTTATCGGGTTGATTGGAGCATGGATTTCCGGTGGATTGGAATGGAACATTCCGCATCATCACCGTGCAAGTACATTTCTTCCGGTTCAATGGAGCAGTGAGGATAACCCTGATGGAAGTAAAACAGTATGGATTGGAGAACTTGAGATTCGACATCGGATGAGATGGGCGGTAGGATATACTCTCCGGCCGGGCAGTTCCATACTCGAGTGCTCAGTAAGAATTGTGAATCGCACTCCTGTGGCAAATTCGATGCTTTGTTTTGCAAATATTGCCGTTCATACAAACGAAAATTACCAAGTAATTTTTCCACCTCGTACACAATGGTCTACAGGTCATAGTAAACGTAGTTTCACGCCATGGCCTGTTGTCAATGGTCTTGATGTAAGTTGGTATAAAAACAACCCGAGGTCGGCATCGTGGTTCGCAGTAAACTATGAGGACGATTTTGTGGCAGGCTATGACCATGGGAAAAATGCTGGCATAATGAGTGTTGCAGATCATAATATCGTACCAGGGAAAAAATTCTTTACTTGGGGTGTTGGATCTATGTGGGACAAAATTCTTACCGATGACGACGGCCCTTACCTTGAAATAATGGTAGGTGCATATTCCGATAATCAGCCAGATTATTCATGGATGCACCCATACGAGGAAAGAGCTTTTAAGATATACTTATATCCCTTCAGAGGAATTGAAGGTGCGAAAAATGCTAATCATGATGCTGCCGTAAATCTCGAGGTTAAAGATGGAAAAGCATTATTGGGATTTTATACAACAAGGTCGTATTCAAATGCGGTGGTTACTCTTAAAGCAGCAGATAAAATTCTTCTCGAGGAGAAAATATCTATCAATCCTGCAAATCCTTATAAAAAAGAAATATCATTGCAAGGAGGTATTGACGAGCATGATCTTCGTGCTTCTATTTCGGCTGAAGGCCTCGAACTTATTTCATATTCTCCGATACGTATAATACCTGAACCAAAGCCAACGCCTTACACCGATCCAAAAGCGCCTGCAGACATTGATAATAATGAAGAATTATTTCTCACCGGTTTACGCATTGATCAGTTTCACAATCCGACTCTGGACGCAGACCCTTATTATCTGGAAGTACTTCGTCGCGATTCATCCAATGTAGCTGCAAATACGGAAATGGGAATTTTAAGTCTTAAGAAAGCAAGATTCGCTGAAGCAGAGAAATACTTAAGGACAGCTATTAGACGTCTTACAGCCAACCATACTACACCAAAAAATGCTGAACCATTCTATTATCTCGGATTGGCTCTTAAAAAACAGGAACGCATGGATGAAGCTTATACTGCTTTTTATAAAGCCGCATGGGAAGAAGAATGGAAATCGCCTGCTTATTTTTCTCTGGCTGAAATTGCAACAACACGTGGTGATTTCAATTCGGCTCTCGAATTTATTGACAGGGCTATTGATGGCAACGCATACAATTTAAGAGCTTATGTTTTGAAATCTTCTATCTTAAGGCATCTTAATCGTTTGGATGAGGCTGTGAAATTAATTGCATTTGCACAACAAAAATGCGATCCTCTCGATGTTCATCTTATGGCCGAAAAATGGATGGCTTCTAAAGATAAGAATACGGAAAGAATACTCTTCGAAACAACAAATTCACATCCGGCTGTTTTACAAGAAATTGCTGCTGATTATTATAATTGTGGATTGTGGAGTGATGGGTTAACCATACTACAACAGAGTGTTATGGAAGCTCCGGATAAAAGTGTAATATCTCCAATAATATATTACTATATGGCCTATTTCGCGGAAAAGCTGGATGATAGTGCCAGAGCTACCGAATATTATAATCAGGCCGTACTTCAACCTCCCGATTATGTTTTTCCTTTCCAGGATGAACTCATTCCGGTGTTGAATAGTGCTATGATGGCCAATCCGCGAGATGCGCGTGCTCCTTATTATCTTGGGAATCTTCTATATGACTGGCAACCGGAGGTGTCTGTTAAACTATGGGAAAAATCTGCTGAGCTTGACCCGGGCTTTCCAATTACATGGAGAAATCTGGCAATTGCCTATTCTCATCAAAATATCGCTGACGGTCAAACCAAAGCTATCGCATGCCTTGAGAAGGCAATAGCAGTGAGTAAACAACCTTACTCAAATCATTTAATTGAACTTGACCGCCTTTATCAGATAACTAATGTACCTGTCTCAAAACGTCTTGCTTTATTTGAAAAATATAAAAGCGTGGTTTTGAAAAGCGATGAAGCTCTTGGCAATATGATAACTCTTAAGAATTTTGCAGGCAAGGCTGAGGAGTCGATCAGCCTTTTACGGAATAGTACTTTCAGTATATGGGAAGGCGGACAGGCCTTTAACACCGGTCAGGCTTGGGCAGATGCAAACATTATTCTGGGACTGCAGCAGATGAAAAAGAAAAAATACAGGGATGCTATTTCGAGTTTTGAAGCTGTTTTCGAACCACCTGAGAACCTCAGGGCAGAGCAGCGTTTTAACACACGGAATTATATGGTGGCTTACTGGAAAGGATGTGCATATGAAGCACTTGGCGAAAAAGAAAATGCAAAAAAGGCATGGAATGAAGTTATCAACCCGGAAGAAAGAATGTTAAGAGAGGGTGTTGCTGGGGGAGGGGTTGCTGCTGATGGAGGAATGGGTTCGGGCGGAACAGGCTCCGGATACACCGGTGGAAGAACCACTATAACAAGTGCGAGTCTTGAACAGTTGGAACGAAAGTGTTTCGAAGCTCTTGCAAGAGAGAAGCTTGGATTTAGAGACGGAAACAAAGAAATATTCGATGAATTGATTTCAACTGCCACGGGGGTCCTTAAACAACAAGGAGATACTGATTCAACAGTTTACCAGCTTAATAGAAATCAGCAAAGGAGACCAATTACTGCAGTGGCACATTATATTGCAGGACTTGGTTATACTGGTTTAGGTGACAGGAAGAAAGCAAAAGAAGAGTTCGCTTCTGCATTGTCAATTTCGCAGGATTACTTTAATGCGAAGATTGCCCTTGATCAATTATAAAACTGTAATTGCATTGCCTTGGTTGTTTATTATTTACTGTAGACTAAAAACAGTATTTTTAATTGTTATTCATTTTTTACCTTTATACCCTTGGAAAATTCAGTAAATGGCTGATGAGTCGCGTTATAGTAAAAGAGGTGTCTCCTCTTCCAAAAAGGAGGTACACAAAGCTATAGGAAACATTGATAAAGGATTGTATCCAGGTGCATTCTGTAAAATCGTTCCAGACATTCTTTGCGGTGATCCCGATTATTGTAACATAATGCATTCCGACGGCGCAGGAACAAAGTCGTCGCTCGCTTATGTCTACTGGAAAGAAACCGGAGATATGACGGTATGGGAAGGCATAGCGCAGGATGCCATAGTCATGAACCTCGACGACCTTCTCTGCGTGGGAGCTTATAATAATATTCTCCTCTCGTCAACTATAGGAAGAAACAAATCCATTATTCCGGGGGAGGTAATTTCGGCAATTATAAACGGAAGCGAAGAATTTCTCGAGAAAATGAGAACACTTGGTATAGGTATATATTTAACCGGTGGCGAAACGGCCGATGTAGGTGACCTTGTAAGGACAATTATTGTTGATTCCACAGTAACTGTCAGAATGAAACGTAACGAAGTGATAACCAACAAAAATATCCGTCCAGGTGATGTTATTGTCGGAATGGCGTCTTACGGACAAACAATATACGAGGAGGAATATAACAGTGGGATAGGAAGCAATGGTCTCACTTCGGCACGGCACGACGTTTTTGCAAATTACCTTGCAGATAAATATCCGGAAAGTTACAATCCATCAACGCCCGAATATTTGATTTATTCTGGTAAACTAAGGCTTACGGATAAAATAGAGGGAATAAATGTTCATGCTGGAAAACTGGTTTTGTCGCCTTCACGTACTTATGCACCGGTTATGAAAATTGTTCTCGAACAGAAGAGAAGTTCGATTCACGGCATGATACACTGTACTGGCGGCGGTCAGACTAAAATACTCCATTTTATAGATAAGCTGCATGTTGTAAAAGACAATCTTTTCCCTCTTCCGCCGGTGTTTGAAATAATTCATAAGATGTCAGGTACATCATGGGAAGAAATGTATAAAGTATTCAATATGGGCCACAGGTTTGAAATCTATGTAGCTGAAAAAGATGCCGTAGAAATTATTGACATTGCATCCAAATTCAATCTCGACGCCCGTATTATTGGCCATGTTGAGCCTTCCAGCAAAAGGAAACTGACAGTCAAATCTGATTTTGGAGTGTTTGAGTATTAAAACCTTAATGCCTTTTGCCTTTTGTCTTTTATCTTTTATCTTTTATCTTTTATCTTTTCCCATACGCCCTTTTTCCTTCGTTTTCAATAAGTCCTGTATTTCTATTCTATACATTTGTATTCTTATACTCTTGTACCTTTTTAATTTTTTTTAAATTTGCATCTCTAAAATTTTTTCGGATGGCCGGTAACAATATTATACTTGAAAGGCTTGAGGGTGTGAGACAAAGGTTTCTAGAAGTAGGTAATATGTTAACCAGCGAGGAGATTCTTTCGGATATGAAGAACTATATCCAGCTAAACAAAGAATATAAGAACCTTCAGCCGGTTGTTACTGCTTATGAAAAGTATAAGCTTATCATTGCAAATATTGAAAATACAAGATTAATGCTTGCTTCGGAAAAAGACGAAGAGATGAGGGAAATGGCCAAGCAAGAGTTGGAGGAACTTAATGCCAGTCTGCCGGAAATGGAAGAGCAGATAAAGCTTCTTTTAATACCTGCCGATCCGGAAGACAGTAAGAATGCCATAGTGGAGATAAGAGCCGGCACAGGTGGCGATGAAGCCAGTATCTTTGCAGGCGACCTTTTCAGGATGTATACTAAGTTTTTCGAAATTAAAGGATGGAAAGCAGAAGTAACGAGTTTTACAGAAGGAACTGCAGGTGGCTACAAGGAAATAGTGATAAGGGTGACCGGAGAGGGTGTTTATGGTATTATGAAATATGAATCGGGAGTCCATAGGGTTCAGCGAGTTCCTCAGACGGAAACTCAAGGACGAATTCATACTTCCGCCGCTTCAGTCGTAGTACTTCCGGAAGCAGATGACGTGGATGTGGAAATACGAAACGAGGACATAAGAAAGGATATCTTCTGCTCATCAGGGCCAGGTGGACAATCAGTGAATACAACTTATTCGGCTATACGGTTGACCCACATACCTACTGGTATTGTCGTGACTTGCCAGGATGAAAAATCGCAAATAAAAAATTACGAGAAAGCACTTAAAGAACTTAGGACAAGACTTTATAACCTGGAATATCAAAAGTATCTCGATGACATTTCCAGGAAAAGGAAAACGATGGTTTCAACCGGCGATCGTTCGGCAAAGATACGGACATATAATTTTCCACAAGGAAGAATGACGGATCACCGTATCAATTATACAGTTTATAATCTGCAGAATATTCTCGACGGAAATATTCAGGAAGTGATTGATAAACTTCAGATGGCAGAAAATGCCGAACGGCTAAAAGCGAACAACTTCTAAAATTTATTCAGATATTTAAATGACTCATTCAGAGCTTTTCAAAAACATCAGGAACAAGAAATCGTATTTGTGTGTGGGACTCGATTCGGAATATGAAAAAATACCTTCTTCCCTCATTTCCGCAAATGACCCGGTTTTTGAATTCAACCGGAAAATTATAGAAGCAACTTGTGAGTATACAGTTGCATATAAACCAAACATGGCTTTCTATGAGGCAAGGGGTGCCGAAGGATGGACTTCGCTCGACAAAACAGTAAGATATGTAAAGGAATATCACCCTGATATTTTTGTTATAGCCGATGCCAAACGCTGTGATATAGGGAATACAGCCCGTATGTATGCAAAAGCTTTTTTCGAAAATATGCCGTTCGATGCTGTAACAGTTTCGCCGTATATGGGAGAGGATTCAATAACTCCTTTCCTCGATGTGCCTGGGAAATGGGCTGTAATACTTGCCCTTACATCGAATAAAGGAGCGAATGACTTTCAATATCATAATGAGGACGGCATAAAGCTTTTTGAAAGAGTAATATCTGTTTCCCAAAAATGGGGTAATAACAATAATATAATGTATGTTGTAGGCGCTACAAAGCCTGAGATGCTGAAGAATGTAAGAAAACTTGTGCCCGAATTTTTCCTGCTTATTCCAGGTGTTGGAGCTCAGGGAGGAAACATCGAAGAGGTTTCGAAATATGGGATGAATAATACATGCGGGCTGCTTGTTAACTCATCACGTGCAATAATTTTTGCTGATAATTCGGAAAATTTCGATAAGGCTGCACGGGCTAAAGCCCAAGAAATGCAGATGGAAATGGAAAAACAACTGAGACAGAAAAGATTAATCTAGAATTTTACGTTTATACATTTTTCATCATCCATAATAAAATAAATCCAAAATATTTTTGTATCTTTATAATTATATAGCTGCATTAAAATGTGCTTTTCATGAGAGAAGAATTTCTCCATTTTGTATGGAAATATGGCCTTTATGATAAAGAGTCGCTTTTAACCCCTGAAGGCGAACCAATAGTAGTGGTTCATCCGGGAGATTATAATCGTGATTCCGGACCTGATTTTTTCAATGCAAGAATAAGATATGACGGCACCGAATGGGCTGGAAACGTGGAGATTCATACCAAAGCGTCTCATTTTGTGACACACGGACATAATACCGATCATGCTTACGATAATTTGATTCTTCATGCAGTTGGAGAAAAAGACAGGGATGTATTTAATGCCGCAGGTTCTAAAATATTAACGATCGAAGTAAAACCCGAAATAGGAGTATATGAAAAATATATAAGTCTGATAAATAATCCATGTACAATTGCATGTCAGAAAGAAATAGGTAAAGTTAACAGGTTTATCCTGAACAACTGGATCAATTCGCTTCTTATCGAGCGTCTTACAGCGAAATGCGGAATGATAAGAAAAATATTTGAAGAGACAGGGAACGATTGGGAAGAGACTTTCTACAGGCTTATCTCAAGATATTTTGGATTCAGGGTCAACACCGATCCCTTCTTAATGCTTGCTTCAGCGCTTCCGTTCAGGATAATAAAAAAACATCTCGATAACCACATGCAGGTCGAGGCCTTATTGTTCGGTACTGCCGGAATGCTCGAAGAAGGACTTTTCAGAGAGGCCATTAATGATGAATATTTCAGGGAACTTGCAAGGGAGTTCAGAATACTTTCTGTTAAATATTCGATCAAGCCTATACATGGATGGTTGTGGAAATTCAGCAAATTGCGCCCGGTGAATTTTCCCACTTTGCGTATTTCACAGCTTGCAGCCATGCTTACTGTAACAGGCGGATTATTTTCGAGAGTCATAGAGGCCGACAATATCGAAAACCTGAGAAAACTGTTTTTAGTTTCTGCATCGAAATACTGGGATAATCATTATGTATTTGGGAAGGAGAGCAAAAGAGCTGTAAAAAACACAGGCGAAAATGCAACCGATATTTTTATGATAAATGCTGTTATTCCGATATTATTTGCTTATGGGAAGGCAAGAGAAAATAACGAGATATGCGAAAGAGCACTCGATTTTCTCCAAAGTATCGAGCCCGAACAGAACCGCATTATCAGAGAATGGAGCGAAACCGGAATAAACGCCTCTTCTGCTTATGACACACAGGGGCTTATCCATCTAAGGGAGGAATACTGTCGGAAACGCCGATGCCTTGAATGTCGTATTGGACTACAACTTATTTCAACAGGCTCAAAGTTGAAAAATAACGATGAGTTAATACTCGAACCCTGAAAATCGGCACTAAATTAATTCTGTCTGCATTCGATTACCAATTTTGAAAAGGAATTGATACTTTGAGAATTGATAGTGTCGGGTCAAAAAATCCTGATTTACTTAAAAACATGTGATAACAATTTTTAAGTTTCCAAATTTTATTGAATAATAATGTTTAAAATATTTTATTATAACGTATAATTTAGTTAATAATATATGTAAAAAATTGCTTTTTATAAGATAAAATAAAGGGAAATAATAATTTGAGAAATATTTTGATAAATATTTGAAAATTATTGATAAACAGAAAAATAAATATTTCAATTCACGCAACCTCAAGTATGTTTTTTTCATCTTTTTAATGGAGACTTATAATAAGATTAATCTTTGACTGAGATTTCAATAAAGAAATATTTAATAATATTTTTAAAAAAAAATAAAATTGTTCAGTAATTTACATAAAAAATTTTTATTTTTGCGTTCCAAAATTGGAGATACAATATATATTTGGATTAACAGTATTTTAGTAAAAAACATGTATTTAACGTCAGAAAAAAAGAAAGAAATCTTCAAGTCGTTTGGAACGTCGGAGATGGATACCGGATCAACCGAAGGGCAGATCGCTCTTTTCTCATACCGTATTAATTCCCTTACTGAACACCTGAAGAAGAATAAGAAAGATTTCAGCACTCAGCGGGCGCTTATTAAGCTTGTCGGTAAGCGCAGGAAACTTCTTGATTACCTTAGAGAAAAAGATATAGAAAGATATCGCGAAATAATTAAAGCACTTAAATTACGCAAATAGTAAAAAGGCAATTTCAAGTTGCCTTTTTTACTTAAATGAAGCTATTTTTACTTAAATGAAGCTATTATTTCGTAAATTCGTAGTTTTAATAAATCACTTAACATGTTTAAGATATTTCAGAAAACCATTGAGCTTGGAGATGGAAGGACAATTGTAATGGAGACCGGTAAATATGCCAGGCAGGCAGACGGCTCAGTATTGATTACAATGGGAAAAACAATGCTTCTGGCTACAGTTGTTGCAGCTAAAGAAGCAAAAGAAGATAACGATTTTATGCCATTATCTGTTGAATATAAGGAAAAATTCGCTTCATCGGGGCGAATACCTGGCGGATTTCTTAAGAGAGAGTCTAAACCTTCAGATAATGAGATACTTATTGCACGTCTCGTTGACAGGGCATTAAGGCCGCTCTTCCCGGAAGATTTTCATGCCGAGACATTTGTAACCATCAACCTTGTCTCTGCCGACAAAGAAATTCTTCCTGATGCGCTTGCAGGCCTTGCCGCATCAGCCGCTCTTACACTTTCTGACATTCCGTTTAACGGTCCCATTTCAGAAGTGAGAGTTGCAAGGATAAACAACAAATTTGTTGTCAACCCTACTGCAACAGAGCTTAAGGACGCAGATATGGAACTTATAGTAGGCGCTACTTACGACAATATACTTATGGTTGAAGGGGAAATGAAAGAAGTTGCCGAAACCGATATGATAGAAGCCCTCAAAGTAGCTCATGAAGCAATAAAAATCCATTGTAAAGCCCAGATGGAATTTGCAGCTGAAGCTGGAGCCCCTCCAAAAAGAGAATATTACCAGGAAGAAAATGATGAGGAACTGCGTAAAAAAGTGTGGGATGAAACTTATGAAAAATGTAAGCAGGTCGCTAAAAGCCTTATTGCTGATAAACGAAAAAGAACAGAAGCTTTCGAGTCAGTGCTGACTGAGTTTCTTGCACAATACGCTGAAGAAGATGAGGTTAATGAAACGCTTGTAAGAAAATATTACGCTGAAGTACAAAAAGAATGCTCCCGCAGACTTGTGCTTGATGAAAATATCAGACTCGACGGTCGCAAGCCTGATGAAATCAGGCCTATCTATTGCGAGGTTGATCCCCTTCCGGCAACACATGGTTCATCACTCTTTACAAGAGGCGAAACCCAATCATTAACTACTGTAACACTTGGAACAAAGCTTGATGAAAAGATAATTGACGAGGTTCTTATTCAGGGAACGGAAAAATTTACACTTCATTATAACTTTCCTCCCTTTTCCACAGGAGAGGCGAGACCAGCAAGGGGCATCAGTCGCAGAGAAATAGGACATGGTAATCTTGCACACAGGGCTCTGAAAAACATGATTCCGCCTGAAGATGAAAATCCTTATGCAATAAGAATTGTCTCCGATATCCTCGAATCGAATGGATCATCTTCAATGGCTACCGTATGCGCAGGTTCTCTTGCTCTTATGGATGCCGGAATAAAAATCCGAAAGGCAGTTTCAGGTATTGCTATGGGACTTATAACCGAAAATGACAATTCTAAATATGTTATCCTTTCTGATATCCTTGGCGATGAAGATCATCTCGGCGACATGGACTTTAAGATCGCTGGTACACGCGATGGGATTACTGCTACTCAGATGGATATAAAAGTTAAGGGGCTATCATACGAGATTCTGGCAAAAGCACTTGAACAGGCACGACTAGGCAGACTACA
>JAGPFZ010000090.1 GCA_018056245.1 Bacteroidales bacterium | reverse complement strand
CATCGAGACCGCTGACTGTTTTCATATATCTATAATTATTTGTGACTATGATCACGTAAAGATAACTTGCAGCAGCGGTCCGATTTTTATGTAGTCTGTGTATAAATTGTATTTTTATGTAAGTTTGTGTTAATAATATATTGTCGTTATAATAAAATGCCACTTAAACATAAGTTGATATTACCAAATTTACCTGATAATCCCGGGATATATCAGTTTATAGATTCATTTGGGAAAATAATTTACGTGGGTAAAGCAAGAAACTTGAAAAAACGAGTGAGTTCATATTTTACAAAAAACCAGTCGGGCAAAACGACTATTATGCTTCACAATGCCGCCGAATTGCGTTATATTATAACAGATAATGAATCGGATGCTCTTTTACTTGAAAATAATTTAATAAAAAAATATCAGCCCAGATATAATATACTACTTAAAGATGATAAAACCTTTCCATGGATTTGCATAAAAAATGAACCGTTTCCAAGAGTTTTTTTAACTCGCAAGCAAGTAAAAGATGGCTCCGATTATTTCGGACCTTATACTTCAGTGACAATGGTAAAAACAATCCTTGAGCTTGTTCGTAGATTATATTTTTTACGCACTTGTAATTATAATCTAACGCAGGAAAATATTAATGCCGGGAAATTCAAAACATGTCTCGAATATCATTTGGGTAATTGCGGTGCACCATGCATAGGTAAACAAACAGAAGAAGACTATAACAGGAATATTTCCCAAACAAAGGATATATTGAAGGGGAATATTTCGTCGGTGATAGAATACCTTCAAGGCTTAATGAATTCATATTCGAAAGAACTTCGATTTGAGGAAGCTCAAAAGGTCAAAGAAAAGATAGAACTTCTTTCGAAATACAAAAGCAAATCGGCAATAGTAAGTTCAACAATTCGTAATGTTGATGTTTTCGGCTATTCAGAAGAAAATGGAAAGGCATATATAAGTTATCTTAGGGTTTCAAATGGGGCTGTGATTCAAACTTATACTCTTGAAATTGTAAATCGGCTGAATGAGACAAAAGATAATATTCTTGGTATGGGAATAACTGAAATCCGACTTAAAACCGAAAGTGAGTCAAAAGAAATAATAGTTCCGTTTTTACCTGACATTCTTATGGAAGACATTAAATATACGGTTCCGGAAATTGGAGATAAACGTAAACTGCTCGAACTGGCACAAAAAAATGCAAAGTTTTACTGCATGGAACAATTAAAAAGAAAAGAAGGAAGAGAAAAAGAAAATAGAACGGAAAAAAATCTTGAGAAAGTTAAAAAAGATCTTTATATGTCTGAATTGCCAATTCATATTGAATGTTTTGACAACTCCAATATTATGGGGAAAAATCCCGTAGCAGCATGTGTTGTTTTCAGAAACGGGAGACCATCAAAAAAAGAATACAGACATTACAATATTAAAACAGTTACAGGCCCGGATGATTATTCTTCTATGGAGGAGGTTATATACCGACGATACCGCAGACTGACTGAAGAAAATCAGGAATTGCCACAACTGGTTATAATTGACGGAGGAAAGGGTCAATTAAATTCAGCACAAAAAAGTATTAAAAAGCTTAATTTAAAGAATAAAATGACAGTAATTGGCATAGCCAAGAAACTGGAAGAAATATATTTTCCGGGCGACAGTATTCCTTATTATCTGGATAAAGATTCTTATACCCTTAAACTAATTCGCCAGATTCGAAACGAAGCTCATCGCTTTGGGCTTAATTTCCACAGGAATAAGCGTTCAACGGATATGATCCGTTCATCGCTTAATGATATAAAAGGAATAGGTCCTAAAACCAGACAATTACTTTTTAAAAATTTTAATTCAATTGATGAAATCAAATCATCAGACTATGAGAAGCTTAAAGATATAGTAGGTCCTTCCAAAGCAAAGCTTTTGACAAAATACTTTAATAAACACTGAAATTGTTTTCAGATAAAAAACTACTGTAAAATTTATAATGAATTTTATATATCAGATATTTAATGTTATTCCAAGGATATTCTCAAGCTTTGATTTCAACTCAAGCGGCTCTTTAAGATGAATTACCTTCATACCAATATTTTCAGCCGAATCAGCATTGATGCTCATATCATCAATGAATAAACAATCCCCGGGTTTAAGAAAGTATTTTTGAAGAAACAATCTGTAAATCCTTTTATCCGGCTTTGATGCCCGAAGCCTGGCCGATATTTCTCCTCCATCAAAATAATTGAAGAAATCGTATTTATTACAAACCTCATCGAATATATCATCAGGGAAGTTGGAAAGGTAATAAAGCTTGTAACCTCTTTTTTTAAGTTCAGGCAGAAGTTCTATATTAGAATTGATGGGAGTTATTATTTTTGTTCTTAAATCAAATACAGCTTTTATTTCGCTTCGTGGAAGAGATGATTTGCGGGCTATTTTATTTATTGCTTCATTAACTGTGATATCGCCGTTATCTAACTGACGCCATTCAGGACCGTTAAAAATATAATTAACGATTTGGCTTTTAATAGGGTCATTATAACCGGCATTTTCAAGAAATTCGGCAGGTTTCCAGTTAATCAGAACATTGCCAAGATCAAAGATAATATTTTTAATCATGGATTTTTCATTGATGAAGGTTGACCAGTAGCTTCAATGACATGCCACCAGAGTTCGCCGTTAATATCGATCTTTTTTCTTTGTGATGTTGTAAGTTCTATAGGTATAAGTGTGAAAAGATCGTTCCAGTAACTCACAACAAAATCTGTTTTGCCAGCCATCGCCGCATGAACCGAATTTTGAGCCAAAAGATTACAGAACTTACTGTCGTTTGGATTTGCCGGAGCACTTCTTATGATATAGCATAATATTCGTTCACCTTCCTCAACAAACCTATAAAGAAGACTGTAATTCCGGGCAGCCTGACATAATGGTGATTTAACATTGGTTTTACCCAGATTTTTTACAAGAAAATCTTCATGAGTCATGAGACCTGGTTTTAATAATTTATATTATAAGGGTTAATATATGGCTTAATGTCATGTAATTAGAATTACCAGAAATTTTAAAATTAAGCAAAATATGACCCGATAATATTAAAGAATTCATCATTTCTTACTGTTTTATCTGTTAGTGATTATTTTTCAAAATCTCAGGCAAGTAAATTAAAAGTAGCCATGTGTTGAAAGTACAAACAAACTCTGTATTGTTAACGTATGAAATAACAAATAATTACATAATATATTGAAGGAATAAATAAAACTAACTAAAGTAATAATTTTCAATATACTCCTTTAACTTTAGTCTGTATAGAATATAACCCTGTACTTGCAGTAATAAAAAGTGTTTTTCTGTTTTTTCCGCCAAAACAAACATTTGCAGTCCATTTCTCCGGAACCGGAATATTGACAATTTGTTTTCCCGTTTTATCGAAAACAGTTACACCATTTCCGGTAAGATAAATATTTCCCTTGTTATCAATTGTC
>JAGPFZ010000008.1:32430-59185 GCA_018056245.1 Bacteroidales bacterium | reverse complement strand
GCTCTTGACAAATCCGAAGATACGGCTAACTTTGCTAATCGGTTGATAAATGAAAATTCCGAAAACATTAAACAAGAAGTTCTATATTCTTTTGAAAAAACTGTCCAAGTTATAGGGGGTTAAGACAATGTCAGTTTCTGTACCGGCTTCAAATGATAGAAAAACTCCCGGGCAAAGACACGCAAAACTATATAGGCAGGTATCCCAAATATCATTCCCGGAATTCCTGCAGCAAATCCGGCTATAAGAATCACAATAAATATCTCAACCGGATGCGCTTTAATGCTATTTGAAAATATCAAAGGCTGACAAATATTATTATCTATTGCCTGGGTAATAGCAACAACCAACGACATGCGGAATATCAGAGGGATAATGACCATCTGAAAATTTTGATCAAGATTTAATGCCATTCCCATCGTTACTGTAATAAAATATCCAAGCCATGGGCCAACATAGGGTATCACATTGAGCACTCCTACTATCAGGCCCATTACAAGGGCCTGCGTGAAACTAATCCCAACCAAAGTCATCCCAATTGTAATCATTATCAACACGAATGTACTCTCAATGACAATTCCTATGAAATATCTTGTAAGAAGGTTTTGTATCGAATAGAATGCACGGGTAATATTGTCAACATATTTATCAGGTACCCACATAATAATTGATTCAAAAAACAAACGCTGATCTTTAAGAAAAAAGAATGTTATAAAACTAATTGAAAATACTGCAACAATAATGTTACCCATAGTTTTTGCAATATAGGTTATTGTATCCTGAAAAAATTCAATGCTAAGGATATCAGATACTTTTGACGCAATGTAGTTTTTTAAAGAGAGAGCATTAAGATTAGGATTTATTGACTTGAGAAAGTCTTCAATCTTTCTTAAAGGCGGCTCGATTATCTGAATCAACTTATTGCTGTCTATTGACGACAAAATTTGAATCTGTGAAGCCAAAAGAGGAATAAAAATATATAAAAAAAGAAAAATAAGACCCCATATAATAACCAACGAAAAAAGTGCACAAAGTGACATTGGTATTTTGAACTTTTTAATTCTTATTCTGCTGAAAAGATTAACAAGAGGCCTTCCCATTATAGATAACACACCTGATACCAGGATATAAATAACTATCTCCCTGAAATACCAGATACAAAAAATGATAAAAGCTATTCCTGCAAGTACTAAAATATTCCGGATAAAATTTTTCATGCCGGTAAATAATTTATTTTGCAAACCTAATCCAAATTTATGAAAACTCATAAAAACACTCTTTATTAACCATTATAATTTCAGCTGTTTTACTTACAATCTTTTTAAATCTGATAAAAAAGTAATAATTCAAAAATTAAATATTGTCATATTGTCACAAAATCTAAGTCAAAATGACATTTTTTTTTATGGTATATAATTTGTTTTAAATTAGGTGAAATTTGAAGAAAAATGTTAAACTAAGATATAAGAAAGGAGGATAGAGCTATGTTACCGACAATTATTAGAAAAGGAGAAAGACCATCAGTATGGTCGAACCTTTTTGACGATGATTTTCTTGCTCCATTTTTCTCACCGTTATTCTCAACGAGTTACAGTTCATTGCCTGCTGTAAACATCAGAGAAGATGACAAACAATATACTCTGGATGTTGCAGTTCCGGGTACTGAAAAAAAAGATCTTAAGATCGAGGTTGAGGATGACATTTTAACTATCTCTTCAGAGCAGAAGGAAGAGAAAGAAGAGAATCGTCAGGATTACAAGAGGAGAGAGTTTAGTTACTCATCGTTCTCCAGAAGCTTTACACTTCCAGAGAATGTCAACAAAGAAAAGATTGAAGCCAATTACAAAGATGGCATTCTTTCGGTGGTTCTTCCCAAAACACATGAGGAGAAGAGCAAAATCACCAAACAAGTTAAGATCGCCTAAAGCAAAAGTTGATTCAACTCACTTCAAATGGGGCTCTCGAGGAGCCCTTTTTTGTTATATGTTATTGGAGAGTTTGTATATTGACGTATTATTAACAAGCTATAATCTCGCTATAATACTCTTGTTTGCTTTTACATGTTGAAGAATAGATACTTCCACTTTAGCGTCAAGAGGTAAAAAGATATCCACTCTTGAACCGAATTTAATAAATCCGAGTTCATCTCCCTGAATCACTTCACTACCTGTTTTTGCATAAGTAACGATACGCCTTGCAAAGGCTCCGGCAATCTGCCGTACGATTATTTTCTTTTGGTCGGACGTTTCGATAACAACCGTTGTCCTTTCGTTCAGTTCAGAAGATTTCGGGTGCCATGCAACAATATTCCTTCCCTGCTTATAGTTTACATATTTTACTTTTCCGGAAACAGGATACCTGTTGCTGTGCATGTTGAAGGGTGACATAAAAATTGAGACCTGGAGGCAGTTATCTTTATAATATTCCTTTTCCTCGGTTTCTTCAATAACCACAATCTTTCCGTCAGCCGGTGAATAAACCACTCCTTCTTTCAGCTCGACACTCCTTTTAGGAATACGGAAGAAAAAAATAAGAAAACAATATAATAATGAAGTAAGGATCAAGAATATTAATTTGAATAGAGAATTTTGACCCAACAAAATATCGGCCAGTATGTTGAGCCCGACAAGAAAAAGAAAACAGATAATCAGAATTTTATAACCTTCTTTATGAATTCTCATCCGTAAATATTTGCACAAAACTAATTAAGAGAATTTAATCATGCAAAAAGGGAAAAATATATATATACTATTGGAAAAGAAATCAACACGCTATCGAACCTGTCGAGGAATCCGCCGTGGCCTGGCAAAATTTTCCCCGAGTCCTTTATTCCAAGACTTCTCTTCAGCATTGATTCGACAAGGTCGCCAAATGTTGCGCTAACCGATACAATTAAAGCGAGAATCACCCATTTTACTCTGTTAATTACTCCAATCCATCCCGACAGAAAATATGCAACTGCCATAGTCAGGAGAAATCCACCGACAAATCCTTCCCATGTCTTATTTGGGGAAATACGTTCAATCAGTTTATGTCTTCCTAAAATAACGCCTGTAAGGAATGCCGCAGTATCATTTGTCCATATCAGAATAAAAAATCCGACTATAATTCCAGGAGAAAATATTATATTTTCATGAGTAAGAAACGAGTTAATTCCTGTATGTGAGAATGTTGCAAAAGGGAAAAGGGATAATGGAAGGACAATATAGAAAAAAGGAAAAAACGTATGAGCTAGAGAATCGAAAGGACGTTCCTGCCGCCTGAAAAGTTCAATAGCCATAATAGCAATAATCATTACTATCAGAATATAGTACAATTCCGATGGCGCTTTTCCCGCAGCTACAAGTGTCGAGATCGAATATGCAATGATGCCGGTTGCGATTCCTGTGACCATTTGTGGAGTTGCACCATTATTTTTTATAAGTTTATAGTATTCATATTGATTCCCGGCAAGTATGATCAAGCCTGTTATTGTAAAAGTAATCGGGTGAAGCCAGAAACCGCCAAGGACAAATAAAACAATAAAAACACCTGTCAGAGCCCGCGTAAAAAAATTATTATTCAATATTATAAATTTTTTAGTAGCTGTTTAGCCTTTAGTATATTGTCACGATGCACATAAAGTTCATTTTCGCCGAATCTGTAACTCCTGTCTTTTTTATTGATTATAACTGACTCGATATCGTTTCCCTCCAGCAGGATTCTGGCAATTTCAATTTTAAAATCTTCAGTGCTTTCATATACTTTAACCCAATCTTTTTCCATTTTGTTTTGCCAGTATCCATTTTACTTCTCCGGCTCTTCTTTTTTAATCTCTGCCTTTACTCTTTTCTTTTCCTCTTCTTTTCTCTTTTTTGGTTCATCCGACATCGCTGCAGGACTTACATTTGTAATCTGTTCCTTAGTTTTTTCCTCTTTTATTTCGGTATTTGATTCTTCTTTTTCAATCTCAGCTTTCCGTTTTCCAAAAATACGTTCAAGGTCTTCGCTGAAGATGACTTCTTTTTCAATCAGGATTTCAGCAAGTTTATCAAGCCCGTCCATATGTTCTTTCAATACACTGATAGCTCTCTGGTAAGATCTTTCGACTATTATCTTTACTTCCTCGTCTATTAATTCGGCTGTTTTTTCGCTATAAGGTTTTGTAAAATTGAATTCCATCTGGGCAGTTGAGTCGTAAAAGCTGATATTTCCTAATTTATCGCTCATGCCGAAATAAGTAACCATGGCGTATGCCTGTTTTGTAACTTTTTCCAGGTCGCTTAGTGCTCCAGTAGATATTTTTCCAAAAACCAGTTGTTCAGCTGCACGCCCACCCAGTGCGCTTGTCATTTCGTCTATAATTTGTTCGTAGGTTGTAAGCTGTCGTTCTTCAGGCAGGTACCATGCAGCGCCAAGTGCTTTTCCACGCGGAATGATAGTTACTTTGACAAGGGGGCTTGAGTGTTCGAGTAGCCAGCTCACCGTTGCATGTCCGGCCTCATGATAAGCGATTCTCTTTTTCTCATCCTGCGAGATTATTTTATTTTTCTTTTCCAATCCACCAATCATCCTGTCAATAGCATCTATGAAATCCTGTTTTTCAACAACTGTTTTATTTCTTCTGGCTGCTATCAGAGCGGCTTCATTACACACACTCGCTATATCAGCGCCTGAAAATCCCGGTGTCTGTCGTGCTAAAAAGCTTATATCTATATTTTTATCCAGCTTAAGTGGCCGGAGATGAACTTTAAATATTGCTTCCCTTTCTTTCAGGTCGGGTAGTTCGATGTAAATTTGTCTGTCGAACCGGCCGGGTCGAAGAAGAGCTCTGTCGAGGATATCTGCACGGTTTGTGGCAGCAAGTATTATGACGCCTGAATTTGTACTGAAACCGTCCATTTCAGTAAGAAGCTGATTGAGAGTATTTTCTCTTTCATCGTTTGCCCCGAAATTAGGATTACGGCCACGTGCTCTTCCTACTGCATCTATTTCATCAATAAATACTATGCAGGGAGCTTTCTCCTTTGCTTGTTTAAAAAGATCTCTTACTCTTGAAGCTCCCACTCCGACAAACATCTCAACGAAATCAGACCCTGATAATGACAGGAAGGGCACATTAGCTTCACCTGCAACAGCTTTTGCAAGGAGTGTTTTCCCTGTTCCGGGTGGGCCAATCAGAAGTGCTCCTTTGGGAATCTTGCCGCCGAGATGTGTATATTTTTTCGGATTTTTTAGAAAATCCACTATTTCCATCACTTCCGTCTTTGCTTCTTCAAGCCCGGCTACATCGTTGAAATTGATTTTCACATTCGTGTCTTTATCGAAAATCTGAGCTTTCGATTTGCCAACGCTGAATATACCACCTGCACCACCAGCGGCTCCGCTTGCCATTTTTCTCATAATAATGAACCATAACATGAGAAGTATTATGAAAGGCAGTAGCCATCCGAGTAATTCACCAAAATAATTTTTCCGGTTTATATATTCGGGATAAATCATTTCAGCGTCGGAATATCCTGCTGCTTTCTCAATTTCCGTCAAGAATGTTTCGAATCTGTTGAGATCGCCTATAGTATATATATAATGAGGCTTCTGATTAGAAAGTCCTGTGGAATTGGAATTTTTTGCTACTTTCTCATACCTGTCCGATTCAAGGGCTTCTTTTGTGAGATAAATTTCAGCATGATCTTTATTGACAACAACAATTTTCTCTATATCATGAGCATAAATCATCTCCCGGAGTTTCCCGGTATTGATTTTCTCCACTGTTTTCCCGCCGTATAATAGCTGGAAAAAGATTATAGAAAGCGCAATTATTGCAAAAATCCAGTTAGAATTAAACCGGGGTTTTTGATTTTTCTCACTTGGCTTGCCCTTATTCTGATTATTATTATTATTTTCTTCTGCCATAAATTATTTTCCTTTTACTTATCCTCCATTTTTCTTATCTCCGCATCAGCCCATAGTGATTCAAGGCTGTAAAAATTCCTATATTTTTCCTGAAAAATATGAACGACTACATCAATATAATCAAGTAAAACCCAGAAACAATTTTCCAGACCTTCAATATGCGTCGGTTTTTCCCCTGTTTCTTTCCATACAATTTCCTCCACCGAACTGGTTATTGAATCAACCTGAGTCACTGAATTTCCGTTACAGATAATAAAATAATCCGTTATTCTGTTTTCTAAATTTCTCAAATCAATTTTAATAACATCCTGCCCTTTTTTTTCAAATATTCCTTTAACAATGCAATTTATAAGGGAATCAGTTCCGGCAGGTTTTTCTTTCATTAATAAATTATAGTTTTATATTTAAATGCAAAAATACAAACAATTATCTGTATTTTTGTATTTATCGGTCACTTTTTACATAACACAAATATCAAATTAAATATTCTGTTAAAAAAATAGCTTTAATAATTTCCTTACTTATGATTATAGGTTCAAAGAAACTCTATTTTGAGAGGCTTTCATCAACCAATACTCACGCCTCGGCTATGCTTAGAAAAAACAAAATTCAGGAAGGCACTGTTATTTATACAGGTTTTCAGACTGCTGGCCGGGGACATGGGCAAAACAGGTGGGAAAGCGAAAAAGATAAAAACCTGCTTATGAGCATTGTTCTTTATCCTTCAGTAATAAGAGCTGACAAACAATTTCTACTCTCCAAAGTTATTTCACTTGGGATAAAAGATTTCCTGAATAATTTTGTCAGCGAAGTTTCGATCAAATGGCCTAACGATATTTTTATAAAAAATGATAAAATTGCAGGTATCCTGATTGAAAATTCAATAATAAGGAATGAAATTGACCATACAATAGCGGGCATTGGCCTGAATGTTAACCAAGAGCATTTCCCAAAAGAATTGATAAATGCGACATCCTTAAAAATTCTTACTGGCAGAGAATACAACCTTGAGCAATGTCTTGAAGAACTATCCAAAAAACTCGATGCAAGGTATAAACAGCTTCTTTATAACCGTATCAAAAGAATTGACGACGATTACAAATCATCACTTTACAGATTTAATCAGTTCACTGAGTTTCACGACAACAGAGGTTTATTCGAGGGAAAAATAATTTCCGTAACCGATTCAGGCAGAATACAGATTGAAGACCGTAAAGGCAGGATATACGAATATGGGTTCAAGGAAGTGGATTTTCTCTAATTATTCCCTGCTGCCATCCGGAAAAATTTTCTATTTCGGCTGCAAGTGTTTCTAAAAAACGCTCTATGCCAGGGGAAATAAGCATATTCGTGAATGTATCTGTTTCAGTAATAAGTGTAAGAAATACACTACATGAATTATTCTCACTTCCTCTGATTGAAACTTCGAGTATGAAATCAATCTTCGTAATTGCATTTCCAGAAAAAATTACTTTCGAGGAGGGTATTTTCTCTTTTATTTCAATATTGACTTTACCAAGAGACATTACACTTAATGTGCACAAACTTTCTGAAGCTTCCCAGCCTTTTTTAAAATCGGCAGGGACAAATTGTTCAAAATTTTTTAAATCGACAATAAAATCAAAAAATGCTTCAGAACTACATTTTGCAATAGCTGATTTACTGGTTGTTTTCTTCATATTCTTTTTTAAAAATTTGATGTTTCACTTCTCCATTTCTTAAGCCCTTCCACTTCTGCATTACTTATATAGCCTTTTTCGAGCGCAGTTTCAATAAGGATATCGTAATCACATAAAGTATGAAGTTCGCAATTTTCTGCCGAAAACTTATTATATGTTTTCTGAAAGCCGTATGTAAATATGGCTATCATACCTAAAACATTACATCCCTCATCGCGTAAGGCTTTAACAGCACTAAGGCTTGTGCCGCCAGTAGAGATAAGGTCTTCAATTACAACCACTTTCTGTCTCTTTTCGAAATATCCCTCGATCCTGTTACAGAGGCCGTGGTCTTTTGCCTCTGAACGAACATATATGAAGGGCAGATTCAATTTTTCCGCTACCAGCACTCCATGTGCTATTGCTCCTGTAGCAACGCCTGCAATAACTTCCACATCGGGATAATATATTTTCACCGCGTCGGTAAAGGAATAACATACAAAACTTCTTACTTCAGGGAACGACAGAATTCTCCTGTTATCGCAATAAATAGGAGACTTAATACCCGAAGCCCATGTAAAAGGATTTGACGGTTGCAATTTTATTGCGTTAATTTGTAATAAATATCCGGCAATCTTTTTTGAAATATTTTTCATATGACAGCTTATAAAGTTTATTTTGAAAACAGATTCATTCTTATCAGTCCTGAACCTGATCGCGTGCAAAAATACAGCATATTTCACAAATTCAGTACGACTTCCGAACTTTATAAATTAATAGAAAAATTTCAGAATGACAGCAGCATAACATCAGTCAATATTTATGGGCTCAACATAAAACACATCTGGAAATTATTCAGAATTTATTTTACCGAAGTTCAGGCGGCAGGGGGACTTGTAAAACATATTTCTGATAGGTATCTGTTTATAAAGAAAAAGGGGAAATGGGATCTGCCGAAAGGACATCTGGAAGAAAACGAAACGGCTGAAGATTGTGCAATTAGAGAAGTTGAGGAAGAATGCGGCATTAAAGGTCACAAAATAATTAAACCGCTCGAACCGACATGGCATTCCTATACTAAGGAAGAAATATCTTATCTGAAAAAAACCGAATGGTTTCTGATGGGTTATGAAGGCATAATGATTGCGCAACCCGAAAAAAAAGAAGGTATAACTGAAGTCGGATGGCTTTTGCCTGATGAGATTTCCAATATAAGAACGGAAATATGGCCGTCTTTGATGGACATGATAAACAAAATTATTCTTACTCAATAAAAATTGAGCATAAATAACCGATTTTCAAGAATTATTTAACTATTTTCTTTTGATATAATCCGACAATTTTATTGATGAAGGCACGAATTGTGATGCGTCGCCTCCGCTTCGGATAATATCCCTTACGATGGTCGAATTTATTGGTGAGTGTTCCGGTATGGTGAGAATAAAAACCGACTCGATTTCAGGAGCCATAGCCTTATTCACCTGAGCAATTGCACGTTCAAATTCAAAATCGGCAGCAGTTCGTAGTCCTCTTAAGATGAAATTCGAATTATTTCTCTTGCAATAATCAACGGTAAGCCCCTCATAATGATCGACTTTAATTCTTGGTTCATTTCTAAAAACATCGGAAATCATTTTTTTTCTTGCTTCAACTGAAAAGAGATTATTTTTCAGCTCATTGGCGCCAACAGCAATAATTATTTCATCAAAAATACACAAGCCGCGTTTAACGATACCTTCATGGCCTATTGTAAAAGGGTCGAATGAACCGGGGAAAACTGCAATTTTTTTCATTTTATTTTTCAAAAATTATTTTTTTGGGATTCTTTACTTTCTGTTTCAAAAGTGTTATGTCAAGAGCTTCCATAATAGTATCGATATAATGAAACTTAAGCCCTTTAAGGTATGATTTGTTTATTGCTTCCACATCCATTCTATTTTCCGATGATAGGATTATCTCTTTTATGTTTGCTCTTCTGGCTGCAAGAATTTTTTCTTTTATGCCGCCTACGGGGAGTACTTTACCGCGGAGCGTTATTTCTCCGGTCATAGCAATATATTTCTTTACTTTTCTCTGTGTAAAGGCTGAAGCTATTGAAGCAGCCATGGTTAGTCCTGCCGACGGACCATCCTTAGGAATCGCTCCTTCCGGAACATGAATATGAATATTCCATTTTTCTGAAAAATTATCGGGTAAACCAAGAAGCTCGGCATTTGATTTAAGATATTCAAGTGCTATGACAGCCGATTCCTTCATTACATCGCCAAGATTACCGGTAAGAGTAAGCTTGCCGGTTCCCCTGCTTAAGCTAGTTTCGACGAAAAGAATTTCACCACCTGCAGCCGTCCATGCCAGTCCTGTTACGACGCCTGCCTGTTCGTTCCCAGTATAAATATCCCTCGTATATTTTGGAGGTCCAAGAATTTCAATAAGGTCATTTTCAGATATTTCGACATTGAAGGAAGAAAATGAAGCTATTTCTTTAGCTCTTACCCTTACTATTTTTGCAATTTTTTTATCAAGTTCTCTTACACCCGATTCCCTTGTATAATTATCAATAAGCATTCCCATTATTTTCTTGCTGATTTTCAGTTCGTCCGATTTTACACCGTGATTCTCAAGTTGTTTAGGGAGAAGGTGACGAAGTGCAATTTCAACCTTTTCTTCGGGAAGGTAGCCATTTATTTCTATCAGTTCCATTCTGTCGCGGAGGGCGGGACTTATAGTGGCAACAGTGTTAGCTGTGGCAATAAACAAAACCTTAGAGAGGTCATATTCCATCTCGAGGAAGTTATCATAAAATGTGCTGTTCTGTTCAGGGTCAAGAACTTCAAGAAGAGCTGAAGAAGGGTCACCCCTAAAATCCTGTCCCACTTTATCAACCTCATCGAGAATAAATACCGGATTAGATGAGCCTGCCCGCCTTATATTCTGTATTATGCGCCCCGGCATCGCTCCGACGTATGTCTTTCTGTGTCCTCTTATCTCAGCTTCGTCATGCAAGCCGCCTAACGACATTCTAATATATTTTCGTCCAAGGGCTTTTGCAACCGAGCGTCCAAGAGATGTTTTGCCCACGCCAGGAGGTCCATAAAGGCATAGAATCGGTGATTTCAGATCACCTTTCAGCTTCAGAACTGCAAGATGTTCAAGAATTCTTTCTTTAACCTCTTCGAGGCCAAAGTGATCTTCATCCAGCACTTTTCGTGCATTAGCAAGGTCGAGGTTATCTTCGGTATATTCACTCCATGGCAGCTCAAGCAGAGTCTGAATATAATTTATCTGAACCGAATACTCTGCTGCAGCGGGGTTAAGCCTCTCAAGTTTATCGAGCTCCTTTTCAAATGTCTTTTTAACCTCTGCAGTCCACTTCTTCTGCTCCCCTTTTTTCCTGAACTCTTCTATCTCTTTTTCGATCGGACTCCCTCCAAGTTCATTCTGAATAGTTTTAAGTTGTTGATGAAGAAGAAATTCCTTCTGCTGTTGCTCTATATCACTTTTAATCTTCAACTGAAGTTCGTTTTTCAGTTCAAGTATCTGAACTTCCTGAATCAGGAATTCGAGAAGCATATAACCCCTATCACGCATATTATCTGCTTCCAGAAGCTTTTGCTTGTCCTGTATCTTAATATCTGTATTTGAGCATATAAAATTTATAAGATAAAAATTATTCTCAATGTTTTTAATTGCAAAAGCTGCATCGGGAGTAATGTTGGGATTGAGTTTAATTATCTTGACAGACAAATCTTTAAGCGAGCCAATGATAGTTTCAAATTCTTTGTTTCCAGAATCAGGTTTGATTTCAGGTGCAGGTTTAACTTTTGCCATAAAATATGGCTCATCTGATACAAATGACTCAAGCTTTATCCTTTTCCTTCCCTGGATAATTGCAGTTGTCGATCCATCGGGCATCTCGAGAAGTTTGATTACCTGCCCGCACGTGCCTACCGCATGAAGATCTTCATATCTCGGATTCTCTATCTCAGGATCTTTCTGAGCTACCGTGGCAATAATTTTATCTGACCGGTAAGCATCTTTTATAAGTTGTATTGAACGGGGACGAGTAATTGAAATAGGCAATACAATACCAGGAAATAATACGGTGTTTCGTAGAGAAAGCACAGGTATAACCTCGGGCAGCTCAATATTTTCCAGTTCCTTGTCATCTCCGTCGGTAATAATAGGTATTATCTCTCCTTCCCCATTGACAATTTCCTGAAAGAAAATTCCCGGCATTATTGGCTTACTCTGCTTTTCATCCATAGACTAAATAAAATAATAAAGTTACATAAAAATCTTTTACCATAGCATTTTCCGATAAGAGTTTCAAAACATAAGCATACGTTAAATTCAGAAAAAAAGGGCTGAGTTACCAGCCCTTTTTATTATCCTATTTATTTTTTCGAAAGGTGGTTTTTATAACGGCTCATATACTTATCGACACGTCCGGCTGAGTCAACAAGCTTCATCTTACCTGTATAAAAAGGGTGTGAAGTATTAGAAATTTCAAGCTTTATAAGCGGATATTCATTACCGTCCTCCCATTTGATAGTATCTTTCGAAGAAGCTGTTGACTTACCCAGAAATGCATAACCGTTCGACATATCCTGAAATACAACGAACCGGTAATTAGAAGGATGTATGCCTTTTTTCATAGCAAAATCATTTTAAAAATCAAAAATCGGGTTGCAAATTTACTTAATATATTTCAAATTATAATTTATTTTAAAAATTTATTTTTCACTGCATTTTCCTGTTTTGCTCTATTTTCTATAACCTTTCTGGCAATTTCTTCTTTATATCTTACGAAAGGAATATTCTTATTGATCATATACCTATATGTATAATGTGTTTTTGCTTTTTTCCCCCCGAGAGCTTCAAAAATGGCAATCATTCTCGGGTTATAATCGCCGACCCATGAAAGTTCCAGCTCTTTATACCATTTTTTTCTTTTTAGCACATTATAAATATTCAGAAATATTGCCGATTCTATTCCGCTGTTCTGATGCGAAGGGTTTACTCCGCCCACTAAAGCCCGCATCCTTGTCATCTTATGTGATGCTTTGAACCAGATAAAGCGAAGCATGTTCCATAAGTTGAGTTTGCCATTGAAATATTTGATAATCTGGTTGATATCTGGAAAAAGGATAAAGAAAGCCACAGGTTTGTCTTTGTAATATGCAAACCATATCAGCTCCTCATCCATGAAAAGTTTTGTTTTCCTGATCATTTCTTTCAGGGAGAAAGGATCAAGCGGTGTAAAGTCTTCCTTAAAAACCGACCACGTCGAGTTATATATTTCTATAAGGTCGTTTATATAACGCTCACTGTTTTTTAATTCGAAGTGTCGGAAAGAATATCCGGGGCGCTTTGAAATCCATTCCGCTATTTTCATCATTCTCTCGGGAAACCATACAATTTTATTATCGGATCCCCGTACTTCACAATGATAAGAATATTGCTCAAAATATTTCTGAAAACCATATTCTTCAAAAAATTTCTGGTAATATTTCTTATTATAAGGCATTCCGAATCCCTGCTGCATAAATCCTTCAACAAGAAGGCCCCAATTAACGTCATTTTCACCAAAGTTTATCGGTGCATCCATTGCTTCCATGCCTCTTTGAGAGAGCCATTCTTTTGCAGTCTCAAAGAGTTTAAATGCCGCATCCCGATTATCAATAACTTCGAAAAAACCTGCTCCTCCAGTAGGCTGGTTATTTGCCTTTGAACGCACATAGTCTATAAAAGCTGCAATCCGTCCAACAACTTTCCCATGATCATCATACAAAATCCACCTTGTTGCCTCACCATGCTTGAAAACCGGATTTTTTAAAGGGTCGAAAACAGATTCCGTTTCGCTGTCGAGAGGACAAACCCAGAAGGGATCTCCTTTGTATAATTCCTTAGGAAAATCCAGAAATGCCTTTTTATCCGACTTCGTCTTTACCTCTATGGCTTTGAAATCCATATTATATATTTATTTAATAAATCTTAATTCTGACTGCAGAGTAATAACTTCTGCAATTGTGCAAATATATGGAAATATTTTTCCCTCCGGTTTTAAAACTTTACTGTATGTCAATTATTCTGTGGTCAATCAGGACAAACAGTATCACTATCAACAATGAATAAATGAAATAGACCTTAATAGGAATATACTCTGAAGGTTTTATTCTCATTTTTGCCCATACATACCATATAAGAAAGATTTTTTCTAAACAATATACTATGAAAGTGGCAAGGGCAACTCCTACAGTCCCATACGGACCGATAAGTAGAAGACTGAGGGGAATATTTACTACAAGTTCAATTATGGCTGCAATCATTGCTATTTGTGTCTTTTTTCTTCCAATAACAATGGTTTGTGGAAACACAAGCCTTGGAATAACCAGAAGAAGATAAATAAGAAAAATATCGGCACTTCGTACAAACTCAGGAGTAAAGAGCCTCGGAAAAAGCCACCTTGTAAAGAGCATTACAACCATGCTTGAAGGAAAAAGTAAATGCATCAGCTTTTCCGACCTGAACTTTAACTTTGCAAGTGATTCTTTCATCCTCGATCTTGTCGAAAACTCCGGTAGCATTGCATTACTTAATCCGGTAGCAAGCATTAAGACAAGAGGAAATTCCTTCGCTCCATATCTGAAATGTGCAAAAACCTCAGGACTCTTATAATAAGCTGAAACGATTATTCCATCAATATACTGTGCCGAACCACTTATCAGGGAAGTTAATATGAGAGGAAAGCCTAAATAAAGATGCTCCTTCATAAACTCGACCGAGATTCTCATTTCGCTATATCGCCTTAGCAGAACAATGAGCCATATCCATCTGATAATTGTTATAAAAAGCAAACCATAGAATGACCATATTAACCCTTTGCCTGCAACTACAGGCGCAATAATAAGGATGAGTTGAAGAGTGAAAGTGCTAAGACCATATTGAACTATTTTTGAAGCTTTATTATTTAGAAGGTATATGTATTCGATCAGGCAGACTGGATTGCTTAGGAGTATATATATAAGTAGCAGTTTAATATATGTGTCCTTGCCTGAAAATCCAAAGATTGATATTTTGTCTCTGATTGCAAATGCAATCAGAAAAAATAACAGACTAAATAAACAAAGCAGTATAAATGCATTGAATATTTCAGGCGATTTCTCTTCATTATTTTCTCCTACTCTCCTGTAAGTACGATTCCTATGATACATCGGCAGAAGCGCCTGGATTATTCCGGTTACCCAGAAAAAACTTAAAAGGCTTGCAATGAAAAGAAACATTTCCCATTCACCGATTTCAGCCTTTGTAAGATAGCTTTTTGTAAATACAATACTTATAATAAGAAAGACAGTAAATCTCAGTAATTGGAAAAACTGAAGTGCGGATATATTATCTATAAATTTTACTTTCTTCAAATATTTTCTATGTAATTTGCAAGCTTAATGTATAACTTACTGTTATATGAAAAATTATGTTAATATGTTTTTTAAATGAGGACAAAGTTAATAACCCTAAACTAGTGGAGAAAATGATTTTAAAATTTTGTATAATAATTTTTTGAAACTATTTTTGTCTTCCAAAACATGGTGGTTGTAGCTTAGTTGGTTAGAGCGCCAGATTGTGGCTCTGGAGGTCGCCGGTTCGAATCCGGTCTTCCACCCTGCCAACAAATCCGCTCTTCTGTTTCCAGAAGAGCGGATTTATTTTTGAAATAGAATCAACCAGCTATATCGAACTACAAAAAAATCGGTGTTTCTCGAAGGCTAAATGGCTTCTTAAGGAGTGACTGCTCATGAAACGCTTATACCATAACCTCATGGACTCGCTCCCCTCCTATTATTTCCCAAGAATTACTACAATACTGCCAGCGACAGTAGGCAGGCTACACATTCCCTAATTATTAAAGGAAAGGTAAAACATTGTATTAAATTACAATTAAAAATGAAATTTATCCAGAGCTCATCAATCCCTCAGATTAATAAGCCATCGAATATCTTGATTCCTATACAGACGGGGAAAATTACTCTTTAGTCTCAACTTCTCCCATTGCAACTGTGCACCATTTTCTATATTTGATATAGGCGATTACCGACAGAGCTACAAGCACTGCCACTCCAATATACAAGAAAGCCGGCACAGGCAGTGAGTCTCCTCCGGCATAAGAATGTAACCCCGACAGATAATAATTCACTCCAAAATAAGTCATGAGAACTGAAGAAAATGCAAAAAGTGATAAAAGATTGAAAGCATATATATTCCTCAAGGAGGGAATCATCCTCGAATGAATCACAAAGCTATAAATTATAATAGTTATAAGCGACCACGTTTCCTTTGGATCCCATCCCCAGTAACGTCCCCACGATTCATTTGCCCATACGGCTCCGAGAAAAGTGCCTATTGTTAGTAAATACAAGCCTATAATGAGCGCTTTGAAATTTATCACTGTCAGGTTTTCAATTGCATTTCCAATTGCATTTATATTCCCTCGATCTGAAAATGATAGCAAGATCATTATTATAAATGAAAGAATAGTCCCAATTCCGAGAAACGCATAACTACTCGTTATCACCGACACATGGAGAGTAAGCCAGTACGATTTAAGAACCGGAACGAGGTTTGTAATTTCGGGATCCATATAACTCATGTGGGCAACCATCAGTGTCATAGCTGAAAGGAATGATGTTGCTGGCAGAACAAATCCCGATTTCTTCCTGAAAATAAAACCTGCAAGCATTGTCACCCATGAGATAAAAACCATTGTCTCATATCCGTTGCTAAGTGGTGCATGGCCTGAAATATACCAGCGAAGTCCAATACCTGCAGTATGTGCAATAAAGCCTGCAACCAAAAGCCATAATACAGCACGATTAACGAATCTATTTTCTCCGGTGCCTCTTATTATCACTACAATCAGCCAGAAGAGAGTGAAAAGCCCTACAACAGCATATAAGGGGAAGAGCTTCTCAAATATTTCAGCCTTGTGATAAAACAACTCAGCAGCGATTTTCGTCTCCGACGGCAGTTCATAGCCAGCATGCTTTCGCTGATATGTAGTTATCGTCTGAACAACCTGCTTCATTCCCGAAAGATTTCCATTATATAGCGAGGAGGCAAAAAGTGTATAAATATTTTCCACGAAAACCGAATCTTCATGGCTTACAGCTCGTTGAAGGGCTTCATCCCAATTTCCCCATGAGCCGAGGCTATCATTCAAAGGTAAGATTCTTAAAAACTCCCCGGTGTAAATCATGTATAAAATATTTATCTTCTCATCTGTCTTAATTATCTCTTTATCATATTTATCCCGCTCTCCAGGCGCTTTTGAATAGGCCTTCTGAACGTCACTAGCAATTTTATAATAGCCATTTCTGCTGAAATCCACAATATCACTGAATGACGCCATTTTCCCGCTTACTCCGGTCTTTTTTCTTAACTCCTTGTCTGAAATCTTTATAAGAGGTTCATTTTGCCAGTGCTCAAAATCGAAATAAATTCCAAGGAATACCTGCATGGGCGATAATCCCTGAAATTTATTCTGTTTTGTAACTTTTCTTACAATATCGTAACTCAACGTATAAAGAGGTTCAGTTCGTCCTTTCTGGTCCTGAACAAGCACCTTTCCGAATTCTTCTGAGACTTTTCTGTCAGGTACAAATTTCTGTGCGCCGGCATAATTGAATCCCGAGAGTATCAGTATAAGGGTAAAAGCAGCAAGATTTTTTCCGAAAGGTGACTTCCATAATCGTATGCTGGCTTTCCTGAACAATGAATTCGGATTAAGCAAGGAAAGTATAATGAAGATAAACAGAAGGCCGTATCCGGTATAAGTCACGCACATTCCAGCAGGGTCGTGGTTCACTGAAAGGATTGTCCCTTTTTCGTCCTGGTCGTATGAAGCCTGATAAAACCTGTAACCTTTGTATTTCAGAACATTATTCATAAAAATCATAAATGGTTTAACTAATCCTGCCTCATGGTCTTCAAGAACTATGTCGCTTTTGTATCCGGAAGGCGTGTTAGACCCCGGATAACGTTCGAGGATAAAATCGTTAAGTTTGAGTGAGAAAGGAAGAGTTATTATTTTTGAGCTGTAAGAAAGCTCTATTGTTCTGTCTCCAATTTCAACAGTGCCAGAAGAGATATATTCATCTTCAGAGACGGAGAGTGACACAGTACGGGTTTCATTTCCACTAAACACATGAAAGATGAATGTGTTGTGCGACATATCAGGGATAAGAAGGATTCTATATTCCCTTTCGCCGTCTTTTATGAATCTTTCATATCCGCCGGGTGAAAGAAACGAAGCCAGGAATTTTTCATATTTCTCATTCAAAACCCTGCCCTCTTTATCTTTAAGAGAATATTTAATATATTTTTCAGCAGAGTAAATTTCATTACTATGTTCTCCCTCCCTGATATGCATAGTTCCTTCAAATCCGGTATATCTGGTAAGTGCGGCACCAGCAAGTATTACAATAAAAGCTACATGAAACATCATAACAGTTATTTTCCCCTTTCGGTAAAGCTTATGTTCGAATATCTGTCCGATAAGATTTACTGCAAGGAGCAGCATTATAAGTTCGAACCATTTTGCCCCGTAAACAATTCTATATGCCGTTTCACTGCCGAAGTCGTTTTCGATGAACGTGGCAGCTGCCATCGAGACTGCAAAAAGAACAAATAGTATCCCCATGAACACGGGCGAAAAAAGGAATCTTAACATTTTCATAATCTTCTACGGAAATAAAGTCTGTTGTTAAAATATTTGTCTCAAGCTTTTTTATCGGCTTTTTGAATGACAACAAATATGCAGAAATATTCTATTAAAATGAAAAATGGGAAAAAATATCGTTGGTAGAAAAGGATTAACAAAAACATCTTTCTTCCCCGTCAGGGGAATAAATATTTATTAAGGAAATAGTAAAAGGAGATTGATTTATCTGTCAATTTTATATTATTAAACTCATAGCGCATCAAAATTTTTATTTACCTTAACAGTTGAAAGAATAAACTAAGACTATGAAAATCGTAAAATTAACATGTCCTGTCATAACAGTACTAATCTTTTCATTCATAACATTTTCCTGTAAAAACAAGCCTGCAGTCGAGGCTCGAAGCGAGATGAAAGCTTCCTTTACTTCCGACATAGCATCATTCAGACAATACAGATACCCCGAGTGGTTCCGGGATGCGAAATTCGGTATCTGGTCTCACTGGGGGCCACAAGCTGTGCCCCGTCAGGGCGACTGGTACGCTAGAAAAATGTACGAATCGGATATTGTGGACAGGCTGACCAATAAACCTACAGGCAAGCCAAGCCGCGAATACCTTTACCATGTAGAACACTATGGTCACCCTTCCAAATTCGGATACAAGGATATTATCCCTTTGTGGAAAGCTGAGAAATGGGAACCTGAGAAACTAATGGCTTTGTATAAAAAAGTAGGAGCTAAATACTTTGTAAGTATGGCATCTCACCACGATAATTTCTTTCTGTGGGATTCAAAAATACACAGATGGAACTCTGTCAAAATGGGTCCGATGAAAGACGTGGTGGGATTATGGCAACAGGCGGCAAAAAAAGAGGGCCTGCGTTTCGGCGTCTCCGAACATCTGGGAGCCAGTTATACATGGTTTCAGCCAAGCCATGGCGCAGATAAGACAGGCCCCCTGAAAGGTGTGCCTTACGATGGCGCAAATCCTGAATATCAGGATCTGTACCACAAGAAAGCTGCTCCCGACGACACTGAATGGTATACCAAAGACCCTGAAAACCAGCAGAACTGGCTCGAATGTATCACGGAACTTATTGACATGTATAAACCCGACCTCCTCTATACCGACGGCGAACTTCCTTTCGGCGAAGTGGGAAGAATAATGCTCGCACATTTTTATAATCAGGATATCGAGAAAAACGAAGGCAGACTTGAAGCAGTATATACATGCAAACATCTTGCTTCCGAAGGCAGATGGGTAAGAGATATCGAACGCGGCGCAATGGATACCATAAGCGCCGACCCGTGGCAAACAGATACTTCAATAGGCGACTGGTATTATCGAACCGGACAGAAATATATGACAGGGACAGAAGTCATTCAAATGCTGGTGGATATTGTGAGTAAAAACGGAAATCTGCTGCTGAATGTAGTTCAGACACCGGAAGGAGACCTGGAACCTGATGTACTGGCCATCCTCGAAGAAATTGCAGCATGGACAGCGGTCAATGGGGAGGGTATATATTGTAGCCGGCCATGGAAGATTTATGGCGAAGGACCATCAATAAGTAAACAGGAAAAGGGAACATTCGGCGGCGTCAGGGATGTAAGACCATACCTGCCGGAAGATATCCGGTTTACCACAAAAGGAGATACTCTCTATGCATTCTGCATGGATAAACCTACGAGCGATATAAAAATATCATCACTTGGTAAAAATTCACCGGTCAATGACAGGAAGGTCAAATCCGTAAAATTACTCGGAGGTAATGAAGAACTCAAATGGGAACAACTGGATACCGCTCTTGTAATATCCAGACCTTCAATACTACCCGCCTGGCAGGTAATGACATTCAGGGTGATATTAAAATAAAAATATACCCACTGTAAAAATATTATTATATCATTTTAGTTGCTAAAAACTTATTTTTGTAAAGACATAAATTGATATGTGCCTGATTTAACACTATATACAGCATATTGATCTTCCATTCGCAGAAAAGTAATATATTTCGAACTGCCTCTTATCTTTTTACCACCTTCTCTTACATCATCTCTGCTCTTTGCAGGAACATAAACTGTAGCGGTACTGCCAACCGGTATGGTTATCTTCATCACAAACCGATCGTTTTCCTTTTCCCACCGTATTCCGCCTTCACCGTAAGGTGTCAGGTTATAATATGATACATACGTGATATCGGCAACAGGTTGTGGTTTGAAGATAATATTCTTATAGCCGGGCTGATTCGGATCTGTATTCATACCTGCCAGCTTACGGTAAAGCCATACAAGGCCACCTCCGAACATAGGATGATTATGTGAGCCTCTGCCCGACCAATTCTCCCACGTAGTAGTGGCGCCCTGTGTAATCCAGCGGCCGTAAGAAGGCTCTGTGGTTTTATTCATAGCCTCATAAGCCAGATCTTGCATGCCGTAATCGGCAAGAACTTCAAAGAAAAACTGCGTGCCGAAGATACCTGTATCAAGATGGCCGTCTCTGGCTGCAATATCTTCTTTTAGGGCAGCTATCACACGCTGTTCCTGTTCAGCCGGAACACCCATTACCAGAGCAAAAATATTTCCTCCAAAAGGACCGTACGTTCCTTTTTCTTTATCATAGAATCTCTTCTGAAAGGCTTGTTTTGTCCTTTCTGCAAGTGCCGCATATTCGCCGGACTCATTTACTAAACCCAGAGCTTTTGCAGTTTTCGAAGTAAAGTCGGCACATCGCCACAGATAAAATGTATGTACCATATTATCCGGTGGAAGTTCGAATGCCGGCGACCAGTCACCAAGATTGAACCATTGCAGCGGTTTATTATTTTTTCCTGTTCTTTGTGAGAACATTATGCCGTCATTATCCGTCCATGTAAGCATATAGCGAACATATTCCTTCATACCTTCATAGTTATTTTTAAGCATGTCGAGGTCGCCGTAGTGCAAATAAAATTCCCACGGCATGATGTTCATAGCTGCACCCCATGCAGGGCCACCCCCGCAACCAGGTTGCCATGGCGCACCATTCGGGACATAACCTGTTTCGGGATTCTGAGCTCCGAGAATATCCTGTATCCATTTATTATAAAATGCTTTTGCATCGAAGTTGTGCATCACCGTAACGCATGCCACCTGTCCGTCTCCAGTATAAGGCGAACGCTCCCTGTGCGGACAGTCGCTTGCTATGCCGCCATGCATATTATCTGTCTGGCTGCGCCACCAGATACGGTTAATTTTGTCAAACAAGGGATTGGAAGTCTCGAATTTTCCTGTTGTCTTAACATCTGTATAAACCGCCTCGGCCTTGAGTTGATCAGCTTTCAGCTCGCCTGGCCAGTTGGTGAGTTCCACATATCTGAATACGAACCAGGTGAAGCGTGCCGAATACGATTCGGGGCCATCACCCCTTAGTATATAGGAATTGATGCCGCTACCGCTGGTAACACTGTCATTTTCCACATAGCGTATATCAATTTTATGTCCGGGTTTACCACTAACATCTGAAAAATGGAGCCATCCGGAAATTTCTTCTCCGAAATCAACCATGTAATGACCCTCTTCAATCTTGTGAATAGCAACTGGCTCCAGACGTTCCATCACACGGTCAGTCTCAGCCATGTGGGCTTTCATCTTTCCTTCGGGTGCTTTCTTAAGTGCAACCTGTTCCCATGTGGAATCATCAAATCCGGGCTTGTTCCATCCCAGTTGTTCCATACGAGCATCATATTGTTCGCCGTCATAAATCAAATCCATGACGATCGGACTTTTTGCTGCTTTCCAGCTTTCATCGCTAACCAGCACCTCTTCAGTGCCATCGGTGTATTTTATATATACCTGACAAATAAATCGCGGAGTACCGTACGACTCTGTCCATCGGCTTGGGGCATTATAAAATCCATTCCCAAGGAGAGCACCCATTGCATTATCACCTTGCTTCAGCATGTTTGTGATATCATAGCATAAGTACATCACCCTGTATTCCCTGAAATTATCTTCAATCGCAATAGCATTGTTCATCAAGCCGGGTCTCTTTCCATAATTTGTCTGGTTAGGTACCAGCACATCATTACTAACTTTCTCGCCGTTTAGATAAAATTCGAAATATCCGAGTCCGGTAACATAAGCTCTGGATTCGACAATTTGCTTATTCACCCGAAATTCTTTTCTGAGCATAGGAGCTGGAGGAGGCCAGAGGCGTTCCTGCTGTCCCTGTCGCCCGAAAGCTGCAGGAGGATCAGGCAAAGGCTCCTCTCCCTGCCATGGGGCACCAATCCATTTCGCCTTCCATTCACCGGCATTAAGAATACCCATACACCAGAAAGCAGGCTGACTCCACTCCGAGGCTTTTCCGTTTTTATCCCATGTCCTTACCTGCCACCAGCAATTTTGTCTGGAGATCAGTTGTTTACCCGAATACAATACATTAAAAGACTGATTGGAAAACACTTTCCCGCTATTCCACAAATCAGCCTGTCCATTTAACAGTTTCTCTTTTGTTCCTGCCACCCTTATTTCCCATGCAGTTTGAACTTGTCCCCGTTCGCCATCTTTAGCAATGTTAACCCATGAAAGACGCGGGTTGGGGACATCTACCGCCTGTGGATTTTCAAGATATTCACATCTTAAACGTGTTGGAGTTATACCGGTTGCCCTGCAACAGATTAATATTACTATACATACAAGTAAAAAATATTTTTTCATGATTTAAATGGTTTTAAGACAAGACTCTTTCCTTAAATTTTAATAATAAAAATTCTCTTTTAAAACTTTTGAAAATACGAAATATAGAAGATAACTCTGAAACTGCAAATAATACATCAAGCGAATCTTCTGGATTGGCCTGAAGAAAATCCTTTATTTTATTTTTAGTAGTCTGATCAATATCTTTAAAAATTTTTTGCTTCCTTAATATATAGTTGATACAACTATTATAAATACTGCGGTTAAGATAACCTCTTATGGAAATATTTATGTTTAAAAGAGACGGTTGCTCCCAAATCTTTACAAACAAATCCTGGACTATATCTTCGGCCACTTCTTCCCTCAATACATATATCCTGGCCATTCTGACCAAAGAACGATAATAGCATTTAAATAAAGTCTCAAATGCAAAGTAGTCGCCGGCACGTATTTTATTAATCAAATATTTGTCTGTCTCAGAAAGCATCTCCTTAATAACTTATTCTGAACTATGAATAAAATTAATAAATAAGGTTTTTTGATTTTATTTAAAACCTGACCTTATATCTTTAAAAAATAATATAAAACTTCAATCTTAATAATAAACGAAATTAACTAAAATCTCATAAATAAGATTGAGCTTAAATATTGGCACAATAGTAAGTCGAAATTATTCAATATAATTCTTACATTTTCTTCAGTAAGATAATTGAAACTCTAACAGACAATAATTCATATCATCCGTATGTTATTGATCAAATATTTTAGTATAGAAAAAAGATTCCGACGCAGTCAGCAGAGGGAATTTTAGATATGTATTTATTTTTTATAGTATTTCTTTGCTTCGGGCAGAACAGATTTGATATTATTTATACGCTTTTCATCTGAAGGGTGTGTGCTCAGAAATTCAGGTGGCTTTGCTCCACCGGCCGAAGCCATCTTTTCCCAGAAAGTTACGGCAGACTCAGGATCATACCCAGCCATAGCCATAAAAATAAGACCAAGTCTGTCGGCTTCAAACTCATGCTTACGTGAGTATGGAAGGATGAGGCCTACCTGTGACCCCAGACCATAAACCGACAGAAATATATTCTGCGTTTCCTGTGGTTTTTGCTTCAATGCTTCACTAAGCGCTAGCCCTCCAAGCTGAGTAAGCAATTGCTGACTCATTCTTTCATTGCCGTGTCGTGCTACTGCATGTGCAATTTCATGGCTTATTACCACAGCCAGCCCATTTTGATCTAAAGTGTAAGGCAAAATACCCTTATAAACCACTACTTTGCCTCCAGGCATGCACCATGCATTAGCTTCATTATTGTCGACAAGGTTAAATTCCCACTGATAACCTTCAAGCCTATCCTGCATATTATTCTCGGCAAAATATCTCTGAACAGCAGAAACAAGGTCATTACCGACTTTTTTCACAATCTCTGCATTTTTTACATCGGCTGACGGAGGATTCTCCTTAAGAAATTCCTGATAACTGGTCAAGGCCATCCCTATCATTTCAGACTCCGGAAGAAGAATAATCTGCTTCCTGCCTGTAATAGGCACAACTGAGCATGTCTGGCAAAGCACAGCAACAACCAGAAAAATAACAACTATATAATTGCTTTTAATCATTCCACCTCTTATTTTATTTTAAATATCTAAATATCAATTTACATTCCATCAGAATTTATATTCATTATCTTCTATGAGCTTGTTTGCAACACGTCTTCTTGCTTCTTTAACATTCACAAAACCCGACTCCGTCATTTTATCTATAGAATCGAGTAAAACTTTTGCATCAGGCGATTCCGAAAATGCACTGATTGCATCATAAGATGATTTTCTTATCCGGTAAGCTGAATCCCATAGATACACGTCAAGGATGTCTCTGTAAACAGGTTTACATCCTCTTATGTTCTCAAGTTTCTCCACTCTTAGTGCAAGTGATTCTGCAACATAAGTATCCATCATTATATCGGAGATATTATTTAGTACTTCCTGCTCGTTCACAAGGTTTTTTTCGAATTTATTGACTGCACCGTGGATGCAGAGAAGAGCGGCCTTCTTAAGATTCCGGATAACACGCTTTTTGTTTGTAAAATAATCTTCATCTGAGGCAGGCACTTCGACAGCTTTATCCGGGTTATCAAAAATTTTCTTTGCCTCGCCGAACAGGTCGAATTCTCCTTTCATGGCGCGTTTCATAGCAGTGTCGGCAACAAGCAGACGATTTATCTCGTTTGTTCCTTCGAATATCCTGTTAATACGTGAGTCGCGATAACCTCTTTCCACGTCCATCTCGGCCGAATAACCCATGCCACCGTGTATTTGAACCGCCTCATCAACTATATAATCGAGCATCTCCGAACCTGCCACTTTGAGCATTGCGGCTTCCACCGCATAATGACTTATGGCATCTATAGTTGCTCTGCCTTTATCCCCTCCTTCAGCTTTAAGAATCCCTATCATATCATCTATATCATTACTGACTCTATAAACCGCCGATTCCACTGCAAAAAGCCTGATTACCTGTTCGGCAAGTTTATATTTAATAGCTCCGAAGGATGAAATAAACGACCCGAATTGCTTTCTTTCATTTGCATATTTTACCGAATCGTTAATTGACTTCTTAGCGGCGCCCAGCACATTAGCTCCAAGTTTAATGCGCCCCATGTGAAGGATGGAAAGAGCTATTCGGAATCCTTCTCCTCTTTTCCCAAGCATATTTTCGGCAGGCACTTTTACATCGTTAAAAAATATCTGAGCCGTTGACGAACCCTTTATACCCATTTTATGTTCATCCGGGCCGATAACCACACCTGGGAACTTCGATTCCACGATAAAAGAGCTCAAAACTCTGTCATTTTCGACTTTTGCAAACACTATCAGAGTATCAGCGAATCCTGCATTGGTTATCCACATTTTCTGGCCATTCAGGATATAATATTTACCGTCTTCGATGAGGCGGGCATTTGTTTTTCCGGAATTAGCATCGCTCCCTGCTCCAGGCTCTGTAAGACAGTAGGCACCTATATACTCACCCATGGCAAGCTTAGGAACATATTTCTCTCTCTGATATTCATTACCATAATACACAATCGGCATTGTCCCTATACCGCAATGGGCCATATAAGCAACTGAGAATGAATAGCCTGCTCCCATTGTTTCTGCAGCAAGCATTTGTGTTACAAACGACTGGCCGAAACCTCCGTACTCTTCCGGAACTGCAATACCCATCAGTCCGAGTGCGCCGGCTTTTTTCAGTATTCTTTTCATTAATTCTCTGTCGCCGGTTTCAAGCTGTTTTAAGTTCGGATAGACCTCTGCCGCAAGGAAATCCCGACAGGTTTGAGCTATCATCAGTTGTTCCTCATCGAACTCTTCAGGAATGAAAACATTTACGGCTTCCGTTTCATTCACCAGAAATTCACCGCTTTTTAAAAGTTTTTTGTTTTCCATTTAAAGCAGATTTATTATTATAATCCTAACGATTGTGCAATCATCTCAGCAATATCGAGGTTCCTCACTTTATCCTCGCTATTGGTATATTTCAGTCCATCGGTAATCATTGTCATACAAAAAGGACATGCAGTGGCAATTACTTCTGCGCCTGTTCTTAAGGCTTCCTCGGTACGTTCAATGAATATCTCTTTATCTCCTTTTTCAGCTTCCTTGAACATCTGTGCTCCTCCGCCGCCGCAACAAAGGGCAAAACTTTTATTTCTATCCATCTCAGTAAATGAATCAGTAATCTTTTTCAATATCGCTCTTGGTTCATCGTAAATATTATTTGCTCTTCCAAGATAACAAGGATCATGG
>JAGPFZ010000008.1:0-32420 GCA_018056245.1 Bacteroidales bacterium | reverse complement strand
GCATATTGTAATGATTTTTTTTACGTCATATTTTGATAGAGTATCAATTACCTGCAGAGCCTGCATCTGGAAAAGCATTTCATTTCCTGCTCTTCTGGCAGGATCGCCGGTACATGTCTCTTCTGTACCAAGAACAGCATAACTAACTCTCAGATATTCAAGAATTTTTACGAATGCGCGAGTCACTTTTTTGTATCTGTCGTCGAAAGCTCCTGCACAGCCTATCCATAAAAGATATTCAGGCCGTTCCCCTCTTGCATGGAGTTCGGACATCACAGGTATTTCTATTTTTATAGTCTGCATATAATATTATTATCTTTCTTTAACCTGCATTATTCATGCAGAAGATAAAAGATAAAATTAAAAAGATAAAAGTCAGACAATTGTAAACTTTTTTCAATCTTTTTCTGTTAGGTTGATTTTTATTATTGTTTTTCATAATGTCTTGAACCTTTTATCTTTAACCTTTTATATTTTGTCTTTTCTGAAGTTTATGAATTAATAAGATAAAGAACGTCCACCCTGAAATCAGTTTATATTCAACTCAAGTCCTTTTGCCCAGTTAAGACGGTCTTCCGCCGAATATTGCCATGGAGCCCCATTATTTTCAATATTGTTGAACATGGCCTTCAATTCTCCTGGAGCAGAACCTTCCTCCATTACAAGATACCTGCGCATATCTATTATCAATGAAGGTTGATTGATATTTACGGGGCATTCCTGCGCACATGCATTACAGGTTGTGCATGCCCACAATTCCTCTTCGGTAATATAATCCCTCACAAGTGATTTATTATCATTATAATCCTTTCCATATTTAATCATTAACGGACCTTTCTCCTTCATTCTTGCCCTCAGGTTCATCATTATTTTTCGCGGCGATAGTTTTTTCCCTGTAATATTTGCAGGACAAACCGATGTACATCTGCCACATTCGGTACAGGAAAGCGATTCAAAATAGTTCTTCCATGTTACATCTTCCACATCTTTTACACCAAATCTTTCTGGAGGGGCTTCAGCAGGTGCAGAGGAATAAGCGGTTTCAGGATTCATCATAAGACGTACTTCTCTGGTTACATTTTCCATATTATAAATTTTCCCTAGTGGCTCGAGACGCGAAAGAAACACATTGGGTATAGCCATAAAAACATGGAAATGCTTTGAGTATGGCAGATAATTGGCAAAAAAGAAGATAGTAAGTATATGAAACCACCACGATATTTGATAAAGCCTATAAAATGACTCCGGTGCCCATCCGGGCATCAATCCTGCAATAATTTCACTTACAGGATAAACGCCATATTGATTTTTTCCCTCAAGTGCCGTATAATTTACATATCCGGTATTCATTGCAAGAAGTGAAATCATCAGGAAAAGGATCAGAGAAAGCGAAATTATTGCATCAATGTGCGACTTTTTCTTCATCTCTATTCCTGTAAAACGCTTTATATTCATAAAAAGACGTCGAATCAGGAAAATCACAACTGACACAAGAACCAGTAAAGCAAAAATATCGCCCAGCGCCATTATAATATCATGTACCGGCCCAAGGAATTTAAAGAATTTCTCTGCTCCGGTAAGTCCGTCAAAAACCATTTCTATGCTTCCGAAAATGATAATACAAAAACCCCAGAAGACCAGGGAATGGAAGAAGCCTATAATTGGTCTTCTGAAAATCTTTGTCTGGCCGAATGCCACCTTCATCATCAAACCGAATCTTTTACCAAAGTTCCTGATAGGTGGTGCAGGTTTAGTAAGCTTGAAGAAACTTATAATCCGGCTTATTGTATAAAAAAATACTGCAAATGTAATCAGCAGTGCTATTCCAAAAACTATCTGTTTAGTCACTTCTTAATCTCTTTTACTACTTCAACTAATTTCGGCAGTACTTTCAATGCGTCGCCCACTATTCCGTATTGTGCAACTTCGAAGATAGGTGCATCCTTGTCAATATTGATAGCGACGATATATTTTGATGAACTGACGCCTGCAAGATGTTGTGTAGCACCAGAAATACCAGCAGCTATATAAAGGTTAGGTGAAATTATTTTACCTGTCTGTCCGGTATGTTCTTCATGCGGTCTCCATCCCTCATCTGAAACAGGCCGTGAGCAGGCAGTTGCGCCCCCGAGTAACTCGGCTAGCTCGATTATTGGTCCCCAGTTATCGGGCGATTTCATTCCACGGCCACCCGAAACAACAATTTCGGCATCGGTAAGAAGTATCTTCCCTGTCTGCTTCTGAGTATCAATAATATTTGTTTTAATCATATCCGGCTCAATGTTCCAGTCTATTCTTTCAACAGAAGCTTTATTTCCTGTCTCCTTAATCCCGTATGAATTCTGAAGTAAGGTAAGTATTTTTATTCCGGTATGTATAACAGTGTGTGCATACGCATTACCGGAGAATGCTCTCTTTTTGACTGTAAAGGGATCGGTAGACAGTGGCAAACCACTTACGCCAGCCCCGACTCCTGCTTTCAGCTTAACAGATAAACGTGGTGCAACAGCTTTCCCTGTGTTATTATGCGACATGACAATTACATTCGGATCATGCTCTAGAGCGATATCTGCTATAATTGATGTATATATCTGATTATCAAGGCTTTTTAAAAGTTCATTATTTACACCTATAATTCTCGTCGCCCCGTAGCCGCCAAGTTTCATAAGCTCATCATCATCTACCTGGCCTATGGAAAGAGCTATTGCTTCTGTATTTAACATATCTGCCACTCCTCGGGCATAAGAAACAAGTTCAAAAGAGAGTTTTTTAAACTTGCCGTCCCAGTTTTCTGTAAATACAAGTACTGACATATTTTAAAATTTATTTTTACTTAAATAACTTTTGCCTCATTTTGTAAAAGAGTAATCAGTTCGCCGGGGTTATCGGGGTTGATAAATTTACATGCTGCCCTTGGGGCTGGTTTTTCATAAGCAATAACTCTTGTAAGAGGCTCCACCGGAACAGGTTCATAAACCCTTATTTGTTTTGTTCTGGCTGTCATTATACCCCTCATTGAAGCAATTCTAGGTTCTTTGGCAATACCTTTCTGAACTATAGCGACAAATGGAATAGGTACTGAAAGCGTTTCCTTACCACCATCTATTTCGCGTATAATCAGTGGTTTACCCCCTTCGATATTAAGTGATGAGACTGCCGAAACTGAAGGTATAGCAAGGAATTCGGCAATCATTCCACCAACAAGCGATTCGTTATAATCGCTCGATTCAATTCCGCACATAATAATGTCAAACTGTTCTTTTTTTACAACTTCCGCAATCTGTGCAGCAACATAAAAAGCATCAAAAGGTTCGGCATTAATCCTGACAGCATCGTCAGCCCCAATGGCAAGAGCTTTTCGTATTGTCGGTTCGGAAGCCGACAAACCGACATGAGCCACAGTTACTGCTTTCACCCCGCATTCAGGATTATCTTTCAACTCAAGAGCCCTCGTGAGGGAAAGTTCATCCCACGGATTGATAACCCATTGAATGCCGGTTGTGTCGAGACTTTTATTATCTGCAGTAAATTTTACCTTTGTGGTCGTGTCGGGAACATTACTAATACAAACCAGAATTTTCATATTTAAATATTAACGGATATTAAAATTAATTCCATCAGAAGCGGCAAATATAATAATTAATGACTCACTGCCAAAAATGGGAAAGTCGTAAATATTAAAAATATGCTATAAATTCACACTCCTTCATTTTCGAAGAAAAGTTAAACCAAAATGAAATATTTAAAAATATATGGCGCTATTTTTCTTACTATGATTTTCTGGTCTTTTTCCTACATCTGGTTCAAAATGGCCAATGAAAACTTCAAGCCGCTTACAATAATATTTCTAAGGCTTTTATGTGCAGTAGCCATCCTTACAATATTTCTTTTAATCAGGCATGAATTCGTTCCAATAAAAAGGGAAGACCGTAAACTTTTTCTTATTCTTTCAATATTTGAGCCATTCTTATACTTCATCGGCGAAAGTAATGGACTTACTTATGTTACTCCCACCACGGGCTCAGTAATAATTTCAACGATCCCTGTTTTTGTTGCTATTGCTGTATGGATCTTTTTCAAACAACGCCTGCGCATTATCAACTATGCCGGTATAATTCTTTCATTTGCTGGAATAGTAGTTTTTGTAGTAGATACTGGCGGAGCCCTCACATTTAATATTAAAGGCTTGTTGTTCCTTGGTCTGGCAGTCTTCTCTGCAACTGGATATAACATTTTGCTTGAGCGACTTGTTGGAAAATACAATCCAGTATTCATTGTAAATATTCAAAACATTATAGGCGTAATACTATTTTTCCCTATATTTCTTTTCACAGACATGAAATATTTTTTCTCCACTCCACACACCTTAAAATCATTTGTTCCTATTCTGGAACTTGCGCTTTTCGCTTCGTGCTTCTCTTTCGTCTTCTTTGCATGGTCGGTAAGACAGATAGGGGTGGTAAGGGTAAATCCTTTTTCAAACTTTACCCCGGTATTAACGGCAGTTTTTTCATATTTTCTTCTGGGAAACACTCTAACTCTTCAAAATATTGCCGGAATGATTGTTATTATATGCGGCATCTCCCTAACACAAATTGACAGACATATTAAAAAAACTGAGGATACAATGATATTAACAAACAAATCTGGCTGATTTCATGATTTTATAAATAATTAAACTTCATTTTATTCCGTTAAATATTATATTTACTTTGTGACATTGAGGATATTAAATATAGCTTTCCTGCTTGCATTTTTTTCATTCACTGTTTTCTCCCAGACTGGTGGCGATAATGTATATGAATTTCTTAATCTTACACGTTCCGGCCTTGTTGCTTCTATCGGTGGAACCAATGTTTCGCTCAGGAACGGTGATCTCAATCTCGCGGCAAACAATCCTTCCCTGCTTTCTGCTGAAATGAACGGAAACCTGACCTTGAACTATTCAAATTACTTAACAGGAATTAATTACGGAATGACAATGTATTCAATGTCATTTCCCAGGGCAGGAAACTTTGCCACAGGAATTACATATCTTAATTATGGTACTTTTAAAGAATCGGACGAGTCGGGAAATATTACCGGAAGTTTTACTGCTGCTGAGTATGCTCTCTCTGTAATATGGTCAAGAGATATAAATCCACTCTTTTCTGCCGGAATATCATTTAGCCCTGTACTATCGCATCTTGAAAAATATACCTCTTTTGGTATAGCTTTCGATATTGGTGCATCATGGCATTCACTAAATAACCTGACCTCAGCCGGAGTTGTAATTAGGAATGCTGGATTTCAGATAACGACTTATACAGGAGAAGATAGAGAGAGTTTGCCTTTTGAAATTCAGGCAGGTCTCTCTCATCATCTGGCACACGCTCCTCTAAGGTTCTCAATAACCCTAAGGCATCTTGAGAAATTTGACCTGACTCACGATTATTCGTCTAAAGAACCGGAGAATAAATCTGAATTTGCTGAAAATCTTCTAAGACATTTTATTGCAGGAGTTGAACTGATGCCTCACAAAAACTTTTATTTTTCAGCAGGTTATAATTATCAGCGACGGAAGGAACTGCAGGTTGAGTCAAATATCTCAACAACCGGATTATCGTGGGGCTTCGGCGTAAATACAACATACCTTAATTTCGAATTCGGAAGGGCTGCCTTCCATCTGGCAGAGGCATCAAATTATTTCACACTGGTTATAAAACCGGGATTGTTCCTGAAAAAAAATCGTTAATCTATGACGGATGAAGATTGAATATCGAATATCGAACAAGGAAGATTGAAGTAAGAAGAAAAAATATTTTTATCTATTTAAAGATAATGATGAAAAAACTAATTATTGCTATTGACGGGTATTCTTCAGCAGGGAAAAGCACATTTGCAAAAGCAATCGCAAAGGAGCTTAATTATATCTATATTGACAGTGGTGCAATGTATAGAGCAGTAACACTTTTCTGCATGAGAAAAGGACTGATAAAAAACAATGAAATTGATATAGATGGAGTAAAAGATGTACTGAAGGATATTAATATTAACTTTGTTTACAACAGTGAAAAAGGTGAATATGAAACCTGGCTCAACTCGGAAAACGTTGAACAGGAAATCAGAAATATTGAAGTTTCGAAATATGTAAGTCTGATAAGCCAGATACCTGAAGTCCGGAAAAGGATGATGGAATTGCAAAAGCAAATTGGTACGTCTAAAGGAATAGTTATGGACGGTCGTGACATTGGAACAGTTGTATTTCCCGATGCCGATATCAAAATATTTATGACGGCATCGGTTGATGTCAGGGCACAAAGAAGGTTCGACGAATTGCGAGCAAAAGGGGAATCAGTTGATTATGATGAAATTAAAAAAAATATCATTGAAAGAGATTTAATGGATGAAAACAGGGCGATAAGTCCCCTTCGCAAAGCCGAAGATGCAATAATACTGGACAATACTAATATGACCCTTGAAGACCAAATGAAATGGGTACGCAAAATAATAAGGAAAAAATTAAGTGAAAATTGACATTGACAATAACTCGGGTTTTTGTTTCGGTGTTCGTAATGCTGTCAGGATGGCTGAAGATGCTTTATTTTCGGGAGAAAAACTATACTCGCTCGGGCAAATCGTTCATAACGATCTTGAGGTTGACAGACTTCATAAGCTTGGACTTCAAACCATTAATTATGAGCAGTTCAGGCAACTGAAGAATTGCAAAGTTCTTATACGTGCTCATGGAGAGCCACCGGAAACTTACAAAATTGCTGTAGAAAATAATATTACTTTAATTGATGCCACATGCCCTATAGTTAAGAAACTTCAGGAGAAAATCAGAAATACCTGGACAAAATTAGAGGAGAAAGGCGGAGAGCTGATTATATTCGGCAAACCCGGCCATGCTGAGGTTCTTGGATTAATGGGTCAGACAGGTAATAAAGCTACTCTTACCGATGGCACAATTAATCTTGATAATATTGATTACACCAAAGAAATACATCTCTTTTCACAGACAACTATGAACTATGCCGACTATAATCATCTTGCTATGAGAATTAAGGAAAAAATTAAAGAAAACGGCATAACTGATCCCGACAAGAATCTTTTTGTACATCATACAATCTGCAATCAGGTAAGAAATTTACAGCCTGCACTAAAAAAATTTGCAAGCAGGCATGATATTATTATTTTCGTGAGCGGCAAAGAAAGCTCAAATGGAAAAGTTTTATTCGAGATATGTAAAAAGAATAATCCTGAATCATATTTCGTTTCATCACCTGATGAAATCAGGAAAGAGTGGTTTGATGGCAAAAAATCCGTGGGTATATGCGGCGCTACTTCAACTCCTGAATGGCTCATACATAATATAAAAGATAAAATTAATGCATTTAATTTTTAAGTTTTACCATTAAATAAAATAATGAAAAGAATTACCTTTGCCGGCTGAAAATATTTCTAAAATGGGAAAAATCAAAAAAATAGGCGTACTCACCTCTGGAGGAGATGCACCGGGAATGAATGCTGCTATAAGGGCAGTTGTAAGAACTGCAATCTATCATGAACTTGAAGTTGCAGGAATACATCAGGGTTATGCCGGAATGATTAAATCTGATTTCATACCGTTAGTTTCAAACAGTGTAAGTGACATAATTCAGAGAGGCGGTACGATTCTGAAGACAGCAAGGTGTGAGGAGTTCAAAACGCCTGAAGGCAGAAAAAAAGCATATAATAACCTCATGTCTTCACAAATTGATGGTGTGGTGGTAATAGGAGGTGATGGATCATTTGCAGGCGCTAGAGTTTTTAATGAGGAGTATGATATACCTTTTGTTGGCGTTCCTGGTACTATCGACAATGATATTTATGGCACTAATTATACTATAGGTTATGACACGGCACTAAATACGGTTGTACAGGCTGTTGATAAAATAAGAGATACTGCAAGTGCACATGACAGGATTTTCTTTATTGAAGTGATGGGTGCTGAAGCTGGTTTCATCGCTCTTTATAGTGGTATTGCTACCGGCGCTGAAGCAATAATCATCCCCGAAGTTAAGGGAGAAGCTCGAAATCTAAAAAAAATCCTCTTCGAAGGAAAAAGAAGAAAAAAATCAAGCAATATTATTATAGTTGCTGAAGGAGATGAGGAAGGAGGAGCTATTGCTCTGGCCGAAAAATTTAGTAAAGAATTCCCGGGTGTCGATGTAAGGGTTACCGTCCTTGGGCATGTGCAACGTGGCGGCTCCCCTTCCGCAATTGACAGGGTAAATGCAAGTCGCCTCGGCTCGGCAGCAGTCGAAGCTCTCCTCGACGGCCAGAAAAGCGTTATGGTTGGACTGCAGAACGACGAAATCGTTCTTATTCCTTTCAGCAAAGCAATAAAACTTCATAAAGACGTAAACCCTGATTTACTAATCCTTGCAGGAACTCTTTCAATTTGATTAAAATATGAATCCATCAACCGTTTATTTTACAAATCTAAGGACAAAATCTTCCTTAAACCTTCTTAAAAAATTCGAAATCCTCATAAGAAAGGCCGGCATAGAATCAATTGATTTTAGCCGTAAATTGACTGCAATAAAAATTCATTTCGGTGAACCCGGAAACCTTGCATATTTGCGCCCAAACTTCGCCCGTCAGCTTGTGAAATTACTCAAGAAGAATGATGCTATTCCTTTTCTTACAGATTGTAATACTCTATATTTCGGCAGAAGGTCAAATGCTCCTGACCACCTGAGCGCTGCTTTCGAAAACGGATATAATCCACTCACCACAGATTGTCCAGTAATAATTGCCGACGGACTTAAGGGGATCGAATACAGAGAGATTAAACTTGACCTCGAGTATTGTGCTTCGGCAAAAATTGGTTCAGCTATTGCCGACGCTGATATCATAATAACTATGAGCCACTTCAAAGGTCATGAACTCACAGGCTTTGGAGGTACTTTAAAAAATCTGGGAATGGGTTGTGCTTCAGTTGGTGGAAAACTATTCCTCCATTCCGGCTCATCGCCTGAGATTTATGAAAAAAACTGCACCGGCTGCAAAATATGCGAAAAATTCTGTAATTATGGAGCGATAAAAGTCGGAAAAGATAAAATTGCACACATAGATTATCAAATATGCACAGGCTGCGGACAATGCATAGCAGTTTGCCAGTATGATGCTGCAAGAGTGGTTTGGCAAAATGCTTCTGAAATTGTAACAAGAAGAATCGCCGAATATGCTTTTGCAGTCATTAAAGACAAGCCATCATTCCATGTAAGTTTTATTATGGATGTATCTCCATTATGCGACTGTTGTGACTTTAACGATTACCCCATAGTACCCGACATTGGAATTGCAGCTTCATTTGACCCGGTTGCTCTCGACCAGGCCTCCGTGGATATGGTAAATGCCACACCGGCGTTGAAGGGAAGTATAATCTCTGAAAAAGCAGACGAAAAAAGCCCTGAAAATCAAAACAAATTCTTATTGGCAAATCCAAATACCCGATGGGAAATCGGCCTCGAACATGCTGAAAAAATCGGACTTGGAACAAGGAAATATAAAATAGTCGAAGTCTGAATTTTTTCATAACTTTGTTGTTTTTAACAATTATTGAATTCATCATTCCTACACAATATGGAAATGGAGCGAGTACTTAGTAATAAAGCAGTAAAAGTAAAAGTGGCCAGGCTTTCGGTAGTATCTAACACTTTTCTTATTACTATTAAACTAATTGCCGGATTGCTGAGTGGTTCAGTAAGTATTATATCCGAAGCAATCCATTCATCAATGGATCTTATTGCTGCAATAATTGCTTTCTTTTCCGTCCGTGTGTCTGATAATCCACCGGATTCCCGTCATCCTTACGGTCATGGCAAAGTGGAAAACATATCAGGAGTTATTGAAGCCATTCTCATATTCATTGCTGCAGGATGGATTATTTTAGAAGCAATAAAGAGAATTACAAGTGGTTCTCCTGAACTTGAAATGGTATGGGTTGGACTTTTGGTAATGATTGTTTCCGGCCTTGTTAATACTTTTGTATCATGGCAACTTTACAGAACAGCAAGGAAAACAGGCTCAATAGCTCTCGAAGCCGATGCTCTGCACCTGAAAACAGACGTTTATACCTCACTTGGTGTTGCAGCCGGACTTGGATTAATAATCATCACCGATATAAAATGGATTGATTCCCTTACCGCTATTGCAGTCGCACTGTTAATCCTGTGGGAATCATTCCAGCTTCTGAAAAAAGCTTTCAGCCCTCTTCTTGATGTATCATGGCCCGAAAAGGATATCGCCGAACTAAAAAAAATACTTGATAACCTTGGCGTTCACTATCATGAATTAAGAACAAGGGCTGCAGGTAATTATCTTTTTCTCGACCTTCATGTTTTAATACCAAAAGAGGAATCGGTTGAAAACTCGCATAATTATTGCGATATGATAGAAGAAAATCTCAAAAAATATTTCAAAAACCTTAATGTTACGATTCACGTTGAACCGGTTTAAATAAAATGATAAAAAATCCTAAGCTTAAAAACTTTATAATTTTTAAGTTAGGCAAAACACTCTTATCTCGATCTTATTTCCTTCCGCATGAAGAAAACATATGAAAGAATGAAACATATTATTGTTCCGGCAATAAGACCCGTTATCTGTGGCCAAACTAGAAGAAGACTCTGACCCAACGGAAGGGGCCCGGGTATGGTACCTATAAGTTGTATCATCGACAATGGTCCAAGACTCCTCACTCCTGGCATTAAAAGTGTTGTAGTGGCATCACTGAAAAGCTCACTGGGTGAAAGCCTTAATAAATTTAACCTCATCATCTCGAAGTTGATAACCTGATTTTCCGTGGCAAGGCCTTGTGGAACCATACCTTTCATTATAAGGTCAACTATCATACTATAAAAAACAGAGAAAAAAAGCCATATTGCGATTCCTGAAAGAGCAGATGTCGCAGGCTGACGGAATATTACAGAAAAAAATATCGAAAGATTTAGCCAGAAGGCTACATAGACTATACTTATTATAATAAAGAAAATAATACGTAAAAACTCATCGGGTGTAGGAGGAATGCCTATTGTTATAAGCCCAAATCCCATCACAAGGAAACCTAATGCGAAAAACATAACGCTTATGACTGTCAGAGCAGCCACAAATTTTGCATTTAGTAAATAATCTCTGTGAATAGGTTGTGATAACATCCTGCTGAGAGTCCTGTTATTCTGCTCGGAATTGATAGTATCGAAACCCAGACTGATACCAAGCAGTGGGCCAAGAAATCCGATGAATACAACAAATGAAGGCATTATCCCGTCAGAAGCTGTAAATATTTTCAGAAAAAGAAAAGTGCCTTCAGGGTCATTTGGTCTGATAGCATCTTTTATGTTTGTAAGTGCAGTGTACATAGAACCAAGGCATGTAAGAGAGATTATTATCACAAGTATAACGAAGCGCCAGCTTCTTACCTGATCAGATATCTCCTTCTGTACAATCACATTAAACGGATGAATAACCCTATCGTCGGGTTTATAAAAAGCAGGGCCTTTAAAACGTGAAAAGAGTTTCCCTGACTTTCCTGCAGTCATTCCAACCGATGAATAAGCTGCTCCTTCCTGATTATTCATGATTTTTCCCTCCTTCAAAATAACGATAATAAATCTCATCCAGACCATATTCTTTCTTATTCAGATAATGTAATCCGGCTCCGGATTCAACAATAGCCCGTGCAATCTCGGGTGTTGCATCTCTCAGACACTCAATGTCAAAACCGTTACGACCAGGTTTTACTGTAATTATTCCTTCAACTTTCTTAAGCGTTTCAAACAGCCATTCTTCAGGTTTTTTATTTTCATAATTTATATTGTCAAACAATAAACCTACTTCAATAACATAAGGGCTTCCTGTAAAAAGCTTTTGAGATAGTTCCTGGAGGTTTCCTTCGGCAATTAGTTTTCCTGCCACAAAAATCCCAACTCTGTCACAAACCTCCTGAACCTGGTGAAGGTAATGCGATGAAAAAAGCACTGTTATTCCGCTTTCCCTGCTAAGCCTTACAATCAGTTGCAGAAGTTCAACCATGCCAGCAGGATCGATGCCAAGCGTTGGCTCATCTAAAATAATAACTTCAGGGTTCTTTATAAGAACTTCAGCAAGCCCGAGACGCTGAAGCATTCCACGAGAATATTCTCCTGTTTTTTTATTTCTTGCATTTTGTAATCCTACTCTCTCAAGTAATGAATCCACTTCTCTGGCCGATTCACTTCCTGTAAGTGAGTTGAGTCTTGCAATAAACATAAGATTTTCCCATCCTGTCATTTGAGAGTAAAACCCTACATCCTCAGGAAGGTAACCTACCCTCTTTTTAACCTCGATAGGTTTTGTGATAGGATCAATGCCACACACTCTCACCGAACCCGAAGTAGGCTCGGTAAGTCCAAGCAGCATAAGTATGGTAGTTGACTTACCTGCTCCGTTTGGACCGAGAAGCCCAAAAACCTCTCCCTTCTTAATTGAAAGGTTAAGTGAATCAACAGCAGTAAAATCGCCATACTTTTTGGTCAGGTTAACCAATTTAATAATATTTTCGCCCACGGTTTACCTCCTCCCGTACTTCCGGAAAAGATAATAAACAATTCCTATTGCCGCCAATATTATCAATATTCCAATCCAACCCCATAACAAAGGCGTCTCTACTGTTACTCTATAAGAAATTTTTGAAGATGCTTCAGGTGTTGTTGCATCAATATTTATCATATAATCACCGGGAATGGCCTTTTTGTCAACCTTAAGCTTAGCCACAACATTTGCCGACTGTCCGGCCGGAAGTCTGTCAATACTTTTCGGATCAAAATCCATACTCCAGTTAACAGGACCTGAGTAGTTAAGTTTAATACTTGTAAGTTCAGCAGTGCCTGTATTGTTTACAACTAGATCGATAAGCTTCTCCTTGCCAGCCGTTGCTTTTGTGCTAACCAACCCTATTGTTGTGGTAAGCTCCATGCCATAAGTTCCTGTGATTACCACTTCAAGGTCGAGATTTGCCGATGTATTACCTGTCGAAGCCGACACTGGAATAGTGTATTTCCCTGCTTCAATTTTTTCGGGAGGTTTTATTTCAATTGTAATTGACTGATTTGTATTTGGTTCAACATTAACTGAAGTGACCGCCTGATAATTCGACCTGAATGTTACATTCCATCCGCGCGGCGCATAAGCATTAAAAACATAAAGCTGCTTTTCAGCTGTACTATTACGCAGAGTGGCGTTAAAAGTAAAAGTTGAATTTGAATTTCCCTGCATGTTATTCTGCTCAGTCGTAAATTCTGTTTTGAAAATACCCTGCTCCGTAACAGTTATTTCCATAGGTAGAGTATAATATTTCCCGCCGACAAAGTTGAACCGGTAAGTGCCCTTATTTACTTTCAGCGGTACTTCTATCCTCAGGGAAACAAGCTGCTTATCTTTTGGAAGGACAGATATTTGCTTTATATTCCATGCGCCGGATTTAAGAGTATATGTCCAGCTTGCAGGCAAACCGGCCACAGATAAATCAATATTTTTAATTTCATTACCGTTATTTATTACAGTAATCGTGTAATCGAGCGATTCCCCTGGAGTAGCCAAAACTTTTGTATGGGGAGTGTAAAGTTGTACACTATCCTGCTCAGATGCATAGGTTACATTAAATAAAGCCATAATAAAAAGTACGGCGTAAAAAGAAAACCTTTTCATATAGTAAATCCTCCATTTTTATTATACTTAACTGCAAATCAGGGCTTCAAATTTAAAGATTCATTTCAAAAAACAAACAATGTTATATAAAAAGTTATTACAAATTTATCTGATGCAAAATTTGTTTCTTTTAAGGAAATTTTAAAGAATTGTTAAAAAAACAAAAAAATGAATTTCACCCCAATGTAGAATAATACGATTTTTTAAAATATTTCTTATACCACGTAACAATAAGTAGTTTCAAAAAGAGAAAAATCTTTTTAAATTTAATTCTCAAATTTTAATCGCGATGAAATTCTTCAGTGATTTTCATATACATTCTTATTTTTCTCTGGCTACAAGTGAAAAGCTTAATCCTTGCATACTTCAATTACATAAGATTATCTTATAAGGAGATAAATTTAGAAAATAGTGAAGTTTTTTCTTGTATCTTTGCCTTTCTGTTTAAAGGCATGATTTTACATGACCTTAAAGAAAAAGAATAAAAGTAAAAACGGTTCAGGACTAAGGGAGTTAGTTAAGTTATACAGGTTTCTGAAGCCTTACAAATGGAAATTTGTACTCGGGATAATATGTCTGCTCTTCTCCACTGCTACAAATTTGATGTTCCCAAAGCTTCTCGGCGACATGGTAGATCTCGGCAATAAAGGGAGGCCAATTCGTGAGATAACCTCTACCGGAATTATATTGCTGGCAGTGTTGGTTGCCCAGGCTTTATTTTCATATTTCCGCACAAGAATTTTTGTAGAGGTGACTGAAAAGACTTTGGCTTCGATTAGGCAACATATATATAATCATCTGATCAAGCTTCCTATGTCGTTTTTCTCGGAACGTCGCGTGGGTGAGCTTAACAGCCGTATTTCGTCCGACATTTCGCTGTTACAGGATACTCTTACGTATACACTTGCCGATTTTATCTCGCAGATACTTCTTATTATAGGGGCAATAACTCTTATGACTGTCAGTTCATACAGGCTGACGCTTTTCACTCTCGCCATTGTGCCTGCCATTTCTCTTCTGGCATTTTTCTCGGGGAAAGCTATACGGCGATATTCCAAAAAGGCGCAATCTTATATAGCCGAGTCGAATACAATCGTCGAAGAGACATTGCAAGGCATTCAGAATGTGAAAGCATTTACGAACGAAGAATTTGAAAGTGACCGTTACAGGAAAAAAACAGAGCAGGTCGCCAGGGCTGGTATCAAAGGTGGAAAATATCAGGCTGCAGTCTCATTCATAGCTCTTGGTTTCTTTATTTCCCTTGCCGCCGTGATTTGGAGAGGCGCCTCGATGATAGCATCCGGCCAGATGGAAGCCGGACAGCTCTTTTCATTCGTAATATATTCGGGTTTCGTCGGAGGCAATATTGCCGGTATGGCCAGCGTTTATACAAGGCTGCAAAAGACTATCGGCGCATCGGAGAATCTTCTGCTTCTGTTCGATGAGCCCACAGAGAAGATAGCCGACAATTATAAACCTGATCCTTCTTTTATACTGAACGGACAGATAACTTTCGACAGAGTCGAGTTCAGGTATCCTTCACGCGATGAAGTGGATGTTCTCAGGGATGTAAGCTTTAACATTGATGCCGGTCAACAGGTGGCCATTGTCGGCCCCAGTGGTGCAGGTAAATCCACTATAGCTTCTCTCCTGCTTAAGTTTTACGAGCCCACTGCAGGCAGGATACTTTTCGATAACCGCGACAGCAACACTTTCCCGGTCACTGCACTGCGTGCCCAGACCGCGGTTGTAATGCAGGATGTTTTCCTTTTTGGCGGAACCATCCGTGAAAACATCGCGTACGGAAAACCTGGCGCCCCTGATGAAGAAATAATAGATGCCGCCATCAAGGCCAATGCCTGGGACTTTATTAAGTCTTTCCCCGATCAACTCGACACTGTCGTGGGTGAAAGAGGAGTTCAGCTTTCAGGTGGACAGCGCCAGCGTATTGCTATAGCCCGGGCAGTGCTTAAAAATCCAAAGATACTGATACTCGATGAAGCCACATCCTCGCTCGATTCCGAGTCGGAACGGCTCGTTCAGGAAGCTCTCGAGCAACTGATGAAGGGACGCACTTCGCTTATAATAGCTCACAGGCTCTCAACGGTGCGTAATGCCGATTTAATTATAGTCCTGAACGAGGGAAGGATCGTTGAACAGGGTACACATGCCGAACTGATAGCAAACGAAAACGGCCTCTACAAGACACTGACCGAACTGCAGTTCACCACCTGATAATTTGGCGCAGCACTGTGCCTGCAAAACGGATATCGGAATTAATCTGGATATCAGTGTCATAAAACCCAAGATAAAGGAAACTGTATGAGCTTGCCACTTTATCAGGCATTAATTCTATAAACTTACCAACCCTTAATCTGACAAAATTAGGCGGGCAATTACAGAAAAACACCATCGAATCATCTAAATGTGAATGATTTATTATTAAATATTTTATTCATTTAATCACAATCTTTTTTCATCATAAAATCTGAAGGCCAAGTTTTATTTTCATAAGAAATTTCTCCGGAATTTTTAAGCTAAAATAGTCCGAAACCATTGTCTTTTAAAATAACTCCGGACTAATTAAAAGTTATACTTTATTCAAAACGGCCAGCTTAATCAGAAAAGATAAGGCCATCCTCTTTTTATTGATAAACCATAATAAACCTTTTTTACATACATTTGTAAAGTATGTTACTATTTTTTACTTAAAATAGTGGTATAAAATTGAATTGAAATTTACACTTCGCAATCAATGCCTGTGTTGACCTTTATAACGTTGTTAATATTTATATAGGGAAAATTTATTTATTGTTAACCTTTGGGGTTAATAAATTATTAATATTTTTGCTAACTTTATATGAAATTATATTACTCAAGCAGCAGACTTGAAAAAAGTGTAGCTTCATTGAAGGAAATAGCAAAAAAATATGGTAACAGGGCTAAGATCGTAAACCAGAGGTTAAAAGATCTTGAAGCAGCTCCTAACCTTGAAACAATGAGAACACTCGGCGGGAATTGTCATGAGCTTGCAGGTAATTTAAAGGGAAAACTGGCAATCAGTACTTCGGGAAACCGTAGAATAATTTTTAAACCTGCAAACAAACCTATACCCGTTAAAGAAGACGGTGGTCTTGACTGGAAAAATGTAACAGAGATTTTAATAGTCGCCATAGACGAAGACTATCATTGAAATATTTAAAACCATGTATAAAACAAAAGAAGACATAATTGCAGCACGGGCAACAATTTCTCCACCCGGTGATACTCTTGCTGAAATAATTAAACTAAAAGGAATGTCACAGGCCGAACTGGCTTTAAGGATGGGCCGGCCTTTAAAAACAATCAATGAAATAATCAAGGGCAAAGCTGCCATTACACCTGAAACAGCCATTCAACTTGAACGTGTTCTTGGCACTGAGACTGACTTCTGGCTTGAAAGAGAAAAGAAATACCGGATTGAACTTGCTGAAATTGAGGAAGCGGAGAAGATTCTGAACGATTGGATGTGGATCAATAATTTTCCCATGACAGCAATGAAAAAACTTAACTGGATCAGTTATGAAAACAATATTTTAAGCAAAGCTGATTCTCTCTTTTCATTTTTTGAAATATCGAACAAGATCACCTTCAACAATTACTATTTTGAGAAAGTATATGAGACAGCCTATAGGGCAAGCAAAAACAGCAATACTGATCCTTATGCCGTATCCGCATGGCTTAAACAGGGCGAAAAGCAGGCGGAAAAGATAGATACTCCTGAGTATAACTCAAAGATTTTTAAGGAAGCCCTTTCGGAGATCAAAACCCTGATGGCAAAACAACCTGAAAACTATTTTAAAAAACTGCAATCATTTTGTTACGATGCGGGGGTTAAAGTTGTTTATACTCCTTCTCTTCCTCAATTGCATCTTCATGGTTCTACCAGGTGGATAAATGATATACCATTGATCCAGCTTACAAATCTTTATAACCGCAATGATATTTTTTGGTTCACTTTTTTCCACGAGGCAGGACATATTGTTAAGCACGGGAAAAAAGATTTGTTCGTTGAAGGGCTTAAATATTCAGATACCGAAGCGGAGAAAGAAAAAGAAGCGGATGATTTTGCTGTAAAATATATTTTATCGGAAGAGCAGGAGGCCGAAATAATGCAAAGGATACCTCTATCAAAAAAGGAAATAGTTGATTTTGCAGAGAAATTCAATACTCATCCTTCTATGATAATCGGACGCTTCGCACACAAATATCCTTCACTTAATATAACAGGCTGGAGCCTGAAATACTTCAGGAAGGTTGATCTGTCTGAAGCATAAATGATAACTGATTTAGAAAAATAAGGATGGCAAAACAATTTCATAAACTCGAGCTAATATGGATAGGGAAAGGCGAAGAACCGGAGCTGATTTTACTGCCGATATTGAAATCGGAGAAAACGGGAAATTCTTAGATAAGTTCAATCGGTCAACTTTTATTGATTTGATCCCAACTGAATATATCTATGACTTGGGTTATAAAAAAGTGCAGAAATAATAATTAAAATATAGGTATTATGGAAACCTTTGATTCAACTAAAACAATTCTTTATGATATTCTTAAAGACATTCATAAAGGCAAAATTTAACTACCTGATTTCCAGAGAGGCTGGGTGTGGGACGATAACCGCATAAAAGGCATTATTGCAAGCGTGGCAAAATCGTTCCCGATCGGTGCTGTAATGTTGCTCGAAACAGGAAATGGGTCAATAAAATTTAAAACAAAACCCATAGAGGGTGTATCTGAAATACACGGCCAAAAACCTGAGCTGCTTATCCTGGATGGCCAGCAAAGACTTACATCACTTTACCAGGCTATTATCTCAAATAAAGCAGTAACTACCAGAAACACGAAAGGTTATGAGATCAAAAGATGGTATTATATTGAAATGGTAAAAGCCATGGACCCCGGTTCAGACCTGGAAGAGGCTGTTTTTTCAATCAATGAAAACAAAATAATAACAAAAAATATAGGCAGGGATATTGAGCTGGATCTGTCAATAACCGAATATGAATATAAAAACTTAATGTACCCTGTCTGGATGATTGATGAATATAGCGTCTGGAGAGCAGGATTTAATAAATACTGGAATTACGATAGTGAGAAGTCCAAATTCTGGGATGAATTTGAAGAAAAGATCATAAATAACTTTAATCATTACATGCTTCCCGTTATAAGGATGACAAAAGTAAATCCCAAGGAAGCAGTATGCCATGTGTTTGAAAAAGTGAATACAGGTGGAGTATCTCTAAGCGTATTTGAATTGTTAACAGCCTCATTCGACTCTGAAGAGTTTGATTTAAAGACCGTCTGGTTAAAAATTAAATCTGAATTTAAACCTTATAGAATCCTCGATAAAACAAGCAATATTGACATTATCCAGGCAATAACAATCTATTCAACTTATCAGAAGAGAAAAGAATTTGAGGCAAATTTTACCCCTTCCCGCCTGCACACATTACATACAAGAAATAGTGCCGCTTACAAGGGTGTTTATGCATTATTGTTGGAAGATAATACAAAAGACTGGCTCTCCGCCACCAAGATTGATTTCAGTACTTACTTCTCAGAGTCAGTTGATATTCATCATATCTTCCCGGTAGAATGGTGTGAAAAGAAGGAAAACAATATTCTCCGGAATGACTACGACTGCATTATTAATAAAACGCCGCTTTCAGGTCGAACAAACCGTATAGTTAGCGGCGATGCCCCAAGTAAATATCTTGAACGCCTTAAAAAGCACGCAGGGGTTCCAGATGCTGAATTTGATGCCATACTGAAATCTCATGCCGTTAATCCTGATTTCCTGTACAATGATGATTTCAACGAATTCTTTACTGACAGGAAGGAACGGATACTATCGAAAATTGAGGCAGCAATGGGAAAAGCCATAGTCCGGAGTCAGACAGAATCAGAAGAAGGTGAATTTATTGATAATGATATTGAAGAGATTATTGAATAAAGAAGACGCAAAATGCAAGTTCTCTGGCTATTTAATGTTTTTGCGCAAAATATGAGTATTTTTTAAGGTCAGAATCTGAGTAAACATTAAAATGTACGGTTTTTAATGTTTGATACGGAATATGAATTTATTCTTAAAGTCAAAAACAAGATATTTATTAATTCAAATCAGATTTCGGAACTTCCAAAAAATTCAAAAATTTATGCTAATATGCATAAAAAATATAGGCGGTTAAGCTAAGACAACATTTTAATATTCATTTTATTATGAAAAAAATATTTTGCATTTCATTATTCCTTTCCGCTTCTTTTGTTTTATGCTTTTCTCAAAATGAGAATGCTGGATTCTGGCAGAAAAGACTCGAAAAATATTTCGACAGAAAAGCGGCTCCAAACTCCGGTCCTGTTCCTGACTACAGCAATCAAAAATTCTGGGCAGCTTCACCCTTCATTCACGACACTTCCGACAGCATCCCAGCTTTTCTGATAAACGAAAAAAGGGAAGATACTGCCGATGTATTTTTCATTCATCCCACAACTTTTCTTGGAAAACTGCAAGGACCCAGTATAATTACGGCAAGTAAAAAAGAGTTGATAAAATTATTAAGGAACCTGCCTGATTTGCCATGGAATGCCAATCTGAGCGATGAATCTCTGAATCGTAAAACCGATATGAGCCCTATACTTTTTCAGGCGTCTGTTTTTAACGGGAGCTGCAGGGTTTTTGCCCCTCGCTACCGGCAGGCAAATATCAAAGCTTTCTTTGTCCCAAATTCTGATAAGGCACAACAGGCATTCAATTTGGCATACAGCGATATCAAAATAGCTTTCGAGTATTATCTTTCACACTACAACAACAACCGGCCTGTAATCATTGCTTCACACAGCCAGGGTAGCCTGCATGCCATCCGGCTGCTTCAGGAATTTTTCGACGGCAAACCCTTGCAAAAGCGACTGGTTTGTGCCTATATCATAGGATATCATATACCACTGAATACGTTCAAAACTATCCCAATCGGCGATTCACCGACATCCATCGGATGTTTCGTTACATGGAGAACCTTCAAAAAAGGAGAAATCCCGAATTCCATAGCAAAAGAAAAAGGCAACTCCCAATGTGTCAATCCTCTGACATGGAAAACCGATTCAGACTGGGCGCCAGACAACCTAAACTCAGGTGCTTTGTTCGACTTTCAAAAAGCGGTGCCGCATTTTACAGGAGCCGGAATTGAACCGAAATCCAAAATATTATGGGTAAAAATCCCTGAAAACGTCAATTATAAGCTTAATAAATTGAAAAACTTTCACGTATTGGACTATAATTTATTCTGGATGAACATAAGAAAAAATGTAAAAGTCAGAACATTTTCCTATTTGAATAATCAAACCCAGCCATGATTAAAAAGTCGGGGTGACTGGACTCGAACCAGCGACCCCTACGTCCCGAACGTAGTGCGCTAGCCAACTGCGCTACACCCCGATATATTTTTAATTTTTTAAGAACATCCAGTCCGGGAGCTTGTCCCGCATTTACGGGATCCCGAACGTAGTGAGCTAGCCAACGGAGTCTATCCCGTAAAATGGGGCTACACCCCGCATTGGTCGCCATAGTTTTTTCAGCTTTACATTTCTGCCAACGGTCGGCTGACAAAGATAATATTTTTTCGAAACTATCAGACATTCATATTACTGATATAAAAATACAACCTTATCCATTTTATTTTTATTTTTGATACCTTATCATCTGAATATTATGACCTCCGATTACCGTATAGTGCCTGTTTACAATGCAAAAGGAATTATTCTAATAATTATTCTTGCAATAATTGACATGTATCCCGGCGCTCTTTCTGCGTGGGTATATTGCCAGCCACTTTCGGTATCAATAAGTGTAATTTTAACACTTTCTCTCATCTCTTTCTTCTATCTCTCCGGTATAACCATCCCGTTTGAGTTATCTGAAAAAATTAATATGGACCGCTCAAAATATGAAATAATAAAATATATTTTTGCACAAACTCTTATTTATGTGGTAGTTGGCATGTGTATTGCCAATATCACACGAGTAAACAAAGACCTTACGGGGTTCAACTCTTCTGTATGGGCTATATTATTGGTTATATCTATTTTCCTTATCTGGAACCACTATCCCGATAAAGAAAACAACTTTTTCACTGTAAGCGGCCTGAGATTTTTTGGACTCCTTATTCTTGTTTTTCTGGTCTTTAAATTCAAATCGGGTAACTACGAAAACAATGGTTCACTTATTGCAGGCTATTGGGAACTTCCCGGACTTTACGGGTGGGGTTTCCTCGTCGCATCACTTACATGGCTTTTACTACGTAACTCTATAACAGGAACATCTATAATATGGTTCTTCTTTTTTGCTCTGAATATTATATGCGCACTTGGAATGACCAGTTCCCTCGGCCCAACAAGAAAATATCTGGGAATTCTTATAGATGGTTTCATTCCTTCGGCATTCATTGCCGGAGTTATAACTGGAATATTTATCAGAAGAAGCCCTGTTTCTTTCTGGACTAAAATGTCACTAATTGTTGGAGCCGCTGGTATAGTTTTAACTGCCACTGGAATTATAATTGGCAAATTCATCCCTCTTACAGTCACTTTTAATAATAATCCGGCCTGGGCTCTCGCAGGAACCGGGATTGCATCACTTTTTTTTATTCTGTTTTTCTATCTGCATGAAGTCAGAAAAATTTCATTTCCTGCCCGCTTATTCGAATCAGCAGGAACAAATTTCTTTACAGCCTATATAATCATTTTTCTTGTTTATAGTATTATCAACCTATCAGGCATTGATATCCTGATATATAAAAACTCGTCTCTTGCACCTGTAAAAACCGGCGGCTCGATCCTTTTTTCACTGCTGATTACCATACTTGTCTCTGCAATGGCAAGGGCTGGTATCAGACTAAAATTATAAAATCAAGGTTTTTATTTTTATCTGTTATTTTTCAGTGCTCATTGAATAAGGAAATGAATTTTCTTCTGTGCCTCTTTCATAATTGGGTTCCGGCGACATATTGAATTTTAGATTCCCTCCTCTCATAAGTCTTCTTTCCGGGTCAAAGACATTTTTATAATTCATAGCCCGTTTTGCAAAAAGATCTATCTCATCCTGAGGTCTTTTGAGTTCTCTGGCAAGCTTCCATATACAAAAATCAGCATAGGCATATTCGAGAGTTCGTGCAGCGCTTTCGCGTATGCCCACATCATACGGTACATAACCGAGATTATTATAGTAATCTGCGCCAAGCCTTCCAACGGAAGAAACAGGTCCTACTCCAAGTGTATTTTTTATTATTGCCTCATACAAAATATTTATGTCATATCCTCTTATCCCTTTCAGGTATGAATCAGCAATCAGGGATGCAGAGTTCGATCCTATCATACAATTGCGATGACCAGGGCTAGCCCACTCGGGTAGCCATCCGCTCTCTTTATATGTATTTACCAGGCCTTCCATGATCCTGCTGTTCAAACTGGGATACATTAATGTTGTGAATGGAAAAAGAGCTCTGAAAGTGTCCCAGAAGCCATTATCGGTGAACATATATCCCGAAAGCACCTTGCCGTTATAAGGGCTGTAATGAACTATATCGTTGTTTTCGTCAAACTCATAAAAACTCCTGGGGAATAAGATCATTCGGTAAAGGCATGAATAGAAAGTCCTCTGCTGATCGTATGTGCCGCCTTCAATCCTGATCCTTTTAAGTTCCCTGTTCCATTTTTCTTTTCCCTCATTCATCACAGTTTCAAAATCCTTTCCTCTGGTTTCACGTTTTAGATTGAGTTCGGCCTGCTCAGGACTTATAAAAGATGATGCGACTTTTACGGTTATTACTTCTCCCTCAACAGTTTTAAATCCCAGTACCGCGCCGGTATGTTCTCCTTCATTTTCCAGTTTACTGACATTCGGTTTTCCGTCTTTCCATGTATATGCCAAGCTGAAATCTTTATCGAAAACGGCAACAAAGTAGTTATGGAAGTTTTCGGGAACCCCACCATGATTATTTCTGCAATATCCGGTTACTTTCCGTTCGGATGGGATGATCTTAACCATTGAGCCCATATTAAATGCATCAATCAGAATAAAAGAAGAATCGTTTCGGGGGAATGTAAAACGGAAAATGGCTGCCCTTTCTGTCGGGGTCACTTCCGCAGTAACGTCGTGATCGGCAAGATAGACGCTGTAGTAATAAGGCTTAACTACTTCTGACTTGTGAGAAAACCATGATGCTCTTTCATATTCCTTTATCCGCAGGCTACCGGTAAGAGGCATAAGCGAAAAAGCCGCATAGTCGTTTATCCAGGGACTCGGCTGGTGAGTTTGTTTTATCCCAATGATTTTAATGTCATCATAGGTATAGCACCACCCGTTACCCATCTGGCGTGTCTGGGGTGTCCAGAAATTCATTCCCCAGGGAAGAGCGATGGCAGGATAAGTATTTCCATTCGATAACCTGAATTCCGAATCGGTACCCATCAGCGGACTTACAAGGTCGACAGGATCAAATTCTCTATTAGTATGAACTTCAGAACATCCTCCAGTGAATAGCAAAATTGCAAAAGAAAAGAGGAACTGACTTACTTTAATTGTTTTTATGGATAGAATATTCGGCATAATTACTATTTTATAGAATTTTAAGTTTTATTATTTGTTCGAAAACTTTCTCCGGCGTCAGTTGCTTCATGCATGTAAAATCACCCCTTTTGCATTTCCCTTTTCCGTACACAGAGCATGGCCGACAATTAAGTATTTCGAAGGGTATTTTAATAGAATACTCTTCCGGCTGACCCCATGCTCCGAAGCCTGCAAGTGGGTCGGTTCCACCCCATATAGAGATAACCCTTGTACCTGCCAGTGATGCCATGTGCATATTTGATGAATCCATTGCAATCATAAAGCTGAGTCTCTCCATTATAGCTATCTGGTCGGAAAGAGTCATTCTTCCACATAAATTTGTAGCTGATCCAACTGCCTTTTCTATCTCCTCAACTTTCCGATACTCGTCTGTTCCACCGAAAAGCCAAAACCATACCTTTTTACGTGCCGAAATCATCTTAAGAAGTGCAATCATATTTTCAACAGGCCACTGTTTAAGTTCATGTTTTGCAAATGGCGCAACTCCGATATGTAATGCTGATTTATCATCAAATTTATCGCCAAATAGAATAGAAACCTTTTTTTCAGATACCCAAGCAGGAAAAAGAACTTTCCCTAAAACAGGTTTTATATTGAATCCGGCAGCGGCAAAAACATCACAATATCTTTCTACAGAATGTTTCAACCGAACCTTTTTTCTTCCTGAAATTAATTCCCTTTTTTCACGTCTGCCCTTATCCAGAATAAAAACTGGAATCCCTGCAACCCTGAAGAAAAAATCTATAATTCTTGACCTTGTAACATTATGCAAATCTATTATATAATCAAACCTGCCGGTTCTACGAAGTTGAAAGTACAATTTTATTATTCCCGACAATCCTTTATAGCCTGATTTCAAATCAGGTGCAAAAAGTTCTGTTTCAGGATCGGAAATAAAAAAATCTCTGAAAACAGGCTTTGTAAATACCATAATTTTAACATCAGGGTATTGCTTTCTGAAAGCATGAAGCACGGGCAATGTTAATACAACATCACCCATAGCTGAAAGTCGTATCACAAGTATCCGTATCAATATTTGTTGTATAATTTTTCCTCAAGCAGCCCCGAGGATGTTTTAAGGTTTATTTCTCGTTTTATCTCCGCTCTTCTGTCATTAGTGAAATACACCGAACGGGCTGTATTAACAAAATCTTCTCCAAAATCTTTTCTTCTCTCTAAATCACGGATATGGTCTTCTATATCCCAGAGTTTTGAGTTAATATTATAGAGCTCGGTTACAAGTGGATCATCCAGACTAAGTATTGATTTTGCAGCCTCAGCAACAACTTCATATTCTTTTCTTATGTTTACAAGCTTATCCTCATCATTAATCTTTTCAAGTTTAATCATTAAAATAGTCAGCCTGTCAATTATTTCACCGTTTGAAACTTCAACTTTCATGTTTAAATCATTTAATAAATATCAGTATATTAACAAAATATATTATTAATGGAAATGACACCTATATTACAGATTTTCATCTATCCGTGGCCATCCGTTACATCAGTGTCATCCGTGTGCTGTTTTTCTTCATTTTACATTACACCTTTTTTATATTCAAATTTAATATCTTTTCATTCATTAAAATTCTTTTCAATAAGGATCGACATCTATTGCAGTTCGAAGTAATGAAGTGCCTTTCAGAGAGAGAGTTGAATTAATAGCGTTCTGTATCATTTCTTTAGCTCGAGTAAGGGGCTGATCTTTCTCAATTTTTACAATTATTACTTTTAAATGCCATTGCTGGATCTTTGAAATAACTGGAAATTCAGGTCCCAGTACATGTATTCCAAAATAATTGCGTAGCAAATCTCCAAGATTGTCTGAAAAATAGTTTAGAAGGTTTTTATCCTTATGTTTTAGAGTGATTTTAACAAGTCGCGAGAAAGGCGGATAATTGAATACTTTTCTTTCTTCAAGCTGTGATTCATAAAATGCTCTATAATCGTTTCTTATCACATAGCGCAAAATCTTATGCGAGGGATCGGCTGTTTGAATAATTAATTTGCTTTGTTTATGAATTCGGCAGGCTTTTTCACTTATCTGTACCATCATCTGAAAAGCCCTTTCATTCGCTCTGAAATCTGGATAATTAAGTAAACTATCGGCATTTAGAATTCCCACAACAGTCAAATTCTCAAAATCGAGCCATCTTGAAATCATCCGTGTACCAACAAGTATATCTATACGGCCTGCTTCGAAATCTTTTAATATCATGTTGATAGAATCGGTTTTGCGAGTTGTGTCCATATCCATTCGTGCAACAACAGCCTGGGGGAAAATAATCTTTATCTCATCTTCAATCTTTTCTGTACCAAAACCTCTGGTCTCAATCGAAGTTGAGCCACAAGACGGACAGGTTATGGGCACATTCGATATGTTTCCGCAATAGTGGCAGATTATTTTATTAACTCCCTTATGATAAGTAAGGTTAACGGCACACCGGTTGCACACCGGAACCCATCCACATTCCCTGCACTCAAAATATGGTGCAAAACCCCTTCTGTTACGAAGTAACATTATCTGTTCTTTTCTTCCGAGCGCTTCTTCAATCGCCTCAATTAACTGAGGAGAAAAATGTGAAATCATTAGTTTTTTACGGTAAGCCTCACGTGTATTGACAATAATAATTTCCGGCATTTTTCTTATACCGAAATGTTGAGTAAGTTCTGTTAAACCGTATTTACCTTTAACAGCATTATAGTAACTTTCGATTGACGGTGTTGCCGAACCAAGAACTGTAACAGCACCATATAGCGAAGCAAGCATGATAGAGGAATCTCTTGCATTATAGCGGGGGGCAGGATCATTTTGTTTATAGGAAGCCTCATGTTCTTCATCCACAATGATAAGCCCGAGATTACGAAATGGAAGAAATATTGACGATCTCAATCCAAGAATAACTACTCCCCTTTTATCTTCCTCTTTTCCAGCTATTCTTTCCCATATTCTTATTTTTTCTTTCGGACTAATAAGTGAATGATATACATCAGTAAACGGTCCGAAATATTTTTTCACTCTTTCAATTATCCTGGAAGTAAGTGATATTTCAGGCAAAAGATAAAGAACCTGTTTCCCATTTTCCAGACAATCCTTAATTAGATGTAAATAAATCTGTGTTTTGCCGCTTGAGGTTATACCACGTAAAAGGACAACATTCTTTTTTATTGCTAATTCCTGAATTTCCCTGTAAACTGCCGACTGTGACTCAGAAAGAGGTTCGGGATCACTCACATGTCTGACATCATTACACTCTTCAGATTTCATCTCAACCTGAAGTAATATACCTTTATTTAACAGTGAGGCAAGAGTTGAAGTCAATGCACCGGACTCTTTTAGAAGTTTCTCCTTCTTAACCGGAATAATTTCCCCTGCACTGCTGTAATCAATGATTCTTAAATATGTTTTAAAAAGTTCCTGTTGCCGCGGTGCTTTTTTAAGCGATTCAATAATTCCCTCTACTTCCCCGGAAGTAAAATTACGAGCAACTATTATATATTTTTCATTGCTTCTCCCTGATTTAACTCTTACCGTTTCAATGGCCGTTACCGCTTTGTTTAAAATGAGCTTATTCACCAGCTTCATAATATTTTGGTTGTCAATATCAGCCGGCAGGTTCTTCAGTTTTATAAGTTTTCTTTTCTTAATGATGCCGAACAGTTTTGCCGATGTATCGTCGAGCAATTCCAAATTGGTAAATGAAGGATCGGGCTCGAGCATAGTTTCACTTTCAGGGCATAATCCTGCCGGCAAAGCAGCTTTCATCACCTCCCCCATACTACACATATAATATTCGGCGATCCATTCCCAGAATTTAAGCTGTGCATCGGTCAAAAGAGGAGACGTATCTATGATATCCATCAATTCTTTCAAACCTTCTAATAATGGTTTAGTGCTATATATTCTAATAATAATTCCGGTATAAAGTTTCTTCCTCCCAAAAGGCACAATAGCTCTTGAACCTGGACAGGCAATTTCTATAAGATTTACCGGGATAAGATAAGTAAAGGTTTGTTTTACGGCAAGCGGTAAAATAATATCGGCATAGAGTTTATTTTGCATAAACATATTTTATTATGCAAATTAGTAATATTATTCGTGAATATTTATCATCTATGGTTATTGCACCTCATTTAATAAATCATTTATGATACATTGTAAAGGATGATGAAGCAGAAAAAATTACTCAATTTTGATTACATTCGTTCAAATTTACTGCTTGTGAGAAAAAAGAAGAATGAGGAACTCGGAAGGAAGAGCATAAGTGAGTATAAGAGAGCAAAGAAAATACCTGTCGTAGTGGTACTTGATAATGTAAGAAGCCATAATAATGTCGGTTCTATTTTCAGGAGTTGTGATGCTTTTCTAGTCGAAGAAATAATCCTCTGTGGCATAACCGCCACGCCTCCTCACAGGAATATACAGAAGACAGCCCTTGGAGCAACTGAATCGGTAAACTGGAGATATTTTAATTATACCATGGAGGCTGTGTTGTCATTAAAAAGGCAAGGCTGGATAACAGTAGCTATAGAACAGGTGGAAGGTGCTATTGAATTACAGGATTTTATTGTGGAAAAGGACAAAAAATATGCTCTCGTTTTCGGCCATGAAGTTGCCGGTGTTTCGCAGGAAGTAATAGATATTTGCGATGCATTCGCCGAGATACCGCAATTTGGAACCAAACACTCGCTCAACATTTCAGTCAGTGCCGGTATAGTTTTATGGGAATTCAGCAGGAAATTTATATATGAAAAAAATAAGCTGCCTCTCGCCAGTTCGAAGGGCAGCTTATTTGATTCCAACAACTTGTTTACTGAACTATTGATTTGAATGTATCGTCATTCCAGTATTTAGCAAGCTCAAGGTCTGTTTTTGCATATTCTTTCCATGATGCGTCGAAACCAATAGCTTCGCGAAGGCCGTTCATTGAATAGTTTCTGTCGTCGAGTCTTGCTCCAACTATAGCTTTAAGGTACGAAGGTTTACCGCATTTGCATAGTTCTTTAATGCCATCGAGTGTAACTTTTGCCCTCGCAACATCACCCTTCAGAAGCTGAGCAAGAGCAAGGTTAAAGCATGGCTCGCCCGACAGGTAGTTGACTGCAGCATCGTACTGTCCTTTTGTAATAGCTATTGCGCCAAGTCCTGTTTTGGATTCTGCACTTGCAGCGCTCATCGAGTTATAGAGTTCTTCTGCTTTTGCAACATCACCTTTGAGCAGATAGGCAGCAGCCATATTATTCTTCACAACGTCGTTATTATTATCAATAGCTCTTGCTTTTTCGAGTGCAGCGATAGCTTCATCTGCTTTGCCAAGATTTATATAGCAATAACCTACATTATTATGTGCTCTGATGCATGTCGGGAATTGTGCAGCGGCTGTCTGATAAATTGCAAGTTTCTGGTTCATATCTGTTACAAGAACACCTGCATGAAGAATTTCTTCAAGTGACAGAGCTTTGGGATCAGCCTTATATTGAGCAAGTATTTCCTCATCGCTCCTGCCTATAAGATCAACATTAACCTTCATTTCCGACCTTCTAAGTCTGGGAAGAACATCGGTTTTCAGAACCTCAAAGGCTTCAGCCATATTTTTTATTTCCCTTTCACGAACTTCAGGATCAGTATACATAGAAAGGACACGAATAATAAGGTCTTTATCCTTTATATTTGATTTTTCAACCTCAGCCTTGAAACCTTCCCAATCTTCAGCGGTAGTCCGTAAATTAAAGAAATTGGATGATTTTGCAGCTTCAACTTTAGCAAACTCGCTTCTGATGAATTTGTCGGATGTGTTTCCTCTCTGACCAGATAGTTTTTCATTGAAATCATATTTTCCATCCGGTGAAGCGTAAGAACTTATCTCCGTATTCTTGAATTGTTTTTTAGGATCTTCATTCACCTTCTTAATATATTCTTTGAGAAGTTGAATATCCTCGGCCTTGAGTTCTGAACTGCGAAGGTCATACCGGTTTATAATATAGTGAATATCAGCCATTACGCTTTCAGGTATAACCCTTATATATTTATCCGGCATTAACACCGGTTTCCCATGTAAATCAACAAGTGTGGAAGTAGCTATTACACCATCGGCAATCTTCACAGGATCAAAGTCAAGACTTGTGTTTCCCCTGGTAGCTTTTACCCTTATAAAAAGCTCCGACTTTTTCATTTCCTTTTTATATGGGACCTTGTCGATATAGGAAAAACTGTCTCCATTATAGGAAATAACTTCATTATTTGCCTGAACACTTTCTCCCTGTACTTTTACAGCTTTAAAGGCAGTTTCACCGCCGCTGTAAACAAGAACCGGTGTAATTTCCATAATGGTTTTCTTGTCGAAATATTTCTGTGGGAAAGTGCCTTTTATGGTAACATCCACCTGACCAGCATGTGTCTCCAGAACTTTAGGAGTAACTTCATATTTAACCAGGCTTGCATTCTTTTTCATTTTGTTGAGCCCGCTGCAACCTGTCATTAACAGGACTGCAAGAACAAGGATAAGTAAGTTACCGAATTTTTTCATAGTCTGATAGTTTATGTTTAATAAAATAAATAACTTTTACAATTTATTAATAATTACCTCTTTCTGCAAATCTAATAAAAAAAGATAAATAACAAGTCAAATTAAATAAAATTCAACACAAAATTACCTTGTTTATTCCAATAGGGTAATCCGAATTGAAAATGGCATTTATAACCTTCGTGTAATCTTCTTCATTATCAATGAAATATATTTGATTTATATCAATTACAAGATATTTGTTTTCAGGATTTCTGTTGAAAAATAAAAAATAATTTTCCTGAATTTTTTGCAGATACTCGAGTGTGATTGACTTTTCATAATTTCTTCCTCGCTTTTTGATATTCTGAAGAAGCCGTTCAGGTTCAATGTACAGATAAATATAAATATCGGGTTTTGGGAAAATATCAAAAATTTTAAAAAAGAATTGACTAAAAATTTTATACTCCTCATCTGAAAGAGTTGTATTTGCAAAAATAAGTGACTTTGTGAAATAATAGTCGGCAATTGTAAATGGATAATAAAGATTTTCCACTGTTACTTCTTCCTTTAGCTGTTTATATCTGGAAGCCAGAAAAGAAAGTTCAAGAGGAAAAGAATATTTCTCAGGGTTTTCATAGAATTTTGGTAAAAGAGGATTATCTTCAAAACGCTCGAGAATTAGTTTTGCCTTATATTGTTTAGCTATCCTTGTTGCAAGAATGGTTTTACCTGCTCCTATATTTCCCTCAATGACAATATAACTATATTTTTGAATCATTATGTTTTTATTGTCTCTTTTTAAAGAAAATATCGAGCAAAAACAAATAGGGAAAATATTTTTCGATTATTGTTTTTTACCTGGGTTCTTGCCATGAGAATGTCTTTCATCATCGTATCCGGGTGGATGAGGTAGAAGGACTTTCCTCGAAAGCCTTAACTTCCCTGTCTTTTCATCAATATCGATCAGTTTTACTTCAACTTCCTGTCCCTCTTTCAAAACGTCCTCAACTCTTTCAGTTTTTTTCCAATCAATTTCTGAAATATGAAGGAGTCCGTCTCTATTAGGAAGAATCTCGATGAATGCGCCATACTGCATTACAGATTTTACAATGCCTTTGTAAACCTGCCCGATTTCAGGTACGGCTACGATTCTTTTTATATGTTCGAGAGCATTGGATAGGTTTTCCTTGTTTTCTCCAAACACCTCAACTTCTCCGAATCCGTTCTTTTCCTCAACAATTATAGTAGTGTCTGTTTCCCTCTGTATTTCCTGAATTATTTTTCCACCTGGGCCTATGAGAGCGCCTATCATTTCTCTTGGAATAATAATTTTTTCAATTCTCGGGGCATGAGGTTTAAGTTCGGGACGAGGTTCCGAAATCGTTTTGTCCATAATATCGAGTATATGTAGTCTGCCTAGTCGTGCCTGTTCAAGTGCTTTTGCCAGAATCTCGTATGATAGCCCCTTAACTTTTATATCCATCTGAGTAGCAGTAATCCCATCGCGTGTACCAGCGATCTTAAAGTCCATGT